>JALHOS010000263.1 GCA_022842905.1 Myxococcaceae bacterium
GGTTCCGCGGGGGTGGGCGGCGCCGGCGGCAGCGGAGGCGGCTTCGCCGGAGGCAGTGGCGGCACGGCAGGCGCTGGCGGTGGAACGGCGGGCGGTGTCGGCGGCAGTGGCCGCGGCGAGAGCTGCGCTGACGCGACCGCGCTTCCGCTCAGCGCGAGCCGAACGGACGAGCTGACGGGCTACGCCGACGATCTTCGGCCGTCCTGCTTCGACGGAGGGTTGCCGGACCGCGTGTACCGCGTGGAGCTCGCCGTGCCTGGGGTGCTGTCCGCGCGGCTGACGGGACAGGAGGGCGTCGTGGCCTTGTACGGCCCGGGGTGCGCCGACGAGCTGGCCTGTGCTCGCCCAGTCGCGGGGCAGGCCGCGGCCGAGATGCTGCTCGCCGCGGGCAGCTACTACGTCGTCGTCGACGCGCCGGCCGACGCTGGCTATTCGGTCTTGGCGCAGCTGGGCCTGGCCCCTGGTGACACGTGCAGCAACGCGACCCGCTTGTCCTTCGACGGCGGCTCGGCGGAGACGCAGGGCACGCTGGTGGGGGCCGGTGACGAGCTGACGCTGGCCTGCCCCGATGCGGGCTCGCCGCCGAGCGGGCCGGACGTCGTCTATTCGTTCAGCACCACCGTGGCCCACGACGTCGCGGCGTCGATTCAGGGCGCCTCACAGGCCGTGGTGTCCCTGCGGGCCTCACCCTGCGGCCAGGGGGGCGAGCTGGCCTGTTCCGTCGGCTGGACCGCGGGAATGGACGGAGGCCTGTTCGTCCCGGGGCTGCCTGCGGGCGACTACTTCTTGATCGTCGAAGGGCCGCCGGGCCTCGCGCCGGCGCCGTTCACCCTGCGCGCGACGTTGTCCGCCCCGACGGCGCCGGCCGAGAACTGTGTCTCGCCGCAGCCGATCTCGGTCGGCAGCGCGCCCACGTTGATCAGCAGCTCCACCGCCAACCGCCGCAACGACGAGCAGAGCCTGACCTGCGGAGGCAACGGCCCGGATCAGGTGTACGTGTTCTCGCTGAACGGGAGCAGCAGCTTCTCGGCGCGGGTGGTGCCCGACGCGGGGCTGGCGCCGGTGCTCTACCTGCGCACCGCGCCCTGCGTGGGCGGCGAGGAGGTCGCCTGCAGCGGACCGGGTACGGGGGCCGCGGCGAACCTGACCGACGTCGCGCTCGACGCCGGCACCTACTACCTGTGGATCGACGGCAGCAACGGCTCGTCGGGCGGGTACACGCTGACCACCAGCGCGACGCCGCCGATCGTCGGGGGCGGGCTGGTGTCGGGTGAAGGCTGCGTCGCCCCCGGCAGCGTGCGCTGGAGCAACGGCACCTTCGGCGTCGCCAACGGGCGCGGCACCACCGTCGGAGCGTCGTCCGACGGCGTCGGCTGCGTCGGTGCCGGCCCGGACAAGGTCTACGGCTTCCAGACGTCGGTGCCGCGCACGCTGACCGCCACGGTGACGCCCACGAGCAGCGGCCAGCTCGTCATCTACCTGAAGCAGGGAACGAGCTGCGCGGCGGCCACGCTGGTCGGCGGCGCCTGTGTGTACCCGACGACGCCCAGCACGCAGCCGCTCACGTTCACCACGCCGGTCCAGCCGGGCTCGTACTGGTTCTGGGTCGACACCTGGTCCGGGCAGGGCTTCGCCGCGCCGTACACGATCAACCTGGCGTTGCAGTAGAGGCGGGTCAGCGCGCCATCATGGCGTTGGTGTGGTCGATGGCTTGGGCGGCCTGTGCCGCGTCGGGGCTGCGGCCGATGACGAACTGCACCAGCGGCCGGCCGTTGCCTTCGATCGTCGTCTCGCCCACGCGCAGCACGGGCTTGAGGACGATCGTCGTCTCGCCGTCGCCTTCGACGATGCGGGCCTGCGCCCAGCTCTCACCCTTGCCCAACGGCGTGAGCGTGAGCACGCGGCGCCCGTCGCTGCGGGCCTGCGTGCGCCGCGCGAGGGCTGGGGGCAGCTGCTCGTCGTAGAACGCGCGCACCCGTTCGAAGCGCAGCGGCAGCCGAAACGTCGTCTGCCCGGCCTGCACGGCGATGGGCTTGGCGTCGACGGTCGGCAGCGGGAACGGCTCGGCGGCGAGCAGCAGCGCGCAGGCGGTCGAGAGGAGCATGCGCCGCATGCTGGCACGAGCCGACGGGGCACTTCAAAGCGGGCCGAACAGGCCCAGCTGAACGGAGGACGCCGGGGCGAGGCACCGCGGGTCGTCGACCGCCGCCGAGTTCACGTGGCGGTTGACCTCGTAGTGGCCGAGCGCAGGGGGCCGCAGCCCGGCGAGCAGCGCGGCGAGCGCCTCGGGGCTCAGGGCGCCGTCCGACAGCCAGGTGCGGCGCGCCTCGCCCTGGAGCAGCACTGGCATGCGATCGTGCACGGCGCGCACGTCGTCGCTGGCCGGGCAGGTCAGCACCGTGAACGCGCCCACGTGCCGCCCGTCCGGAGCCGCGAACGTCGAGTACAGCCCGGCGAAGGTGAGGATCCCCTGGGGCGGTGAGAAGTAGTGGGGCGTCTTCGACTTGCCGTGCCGCGCCCACTCGTAGAAGCCGTCGGCGGGCACCAGGCAGCGCTGCCCCAACAGCGACCGAAACAGCGCGTTGGCCGCCACCGTCTCGCTGCGCGCGTTGATGATGTGCCGCGGCAGGAGGCCCCAGTGCGCCTGGGTCAGCTCCTGTGGCCGGGCCTGGGTGACGATCGGCGCGAGCTGTGAGGGCGCGATGTTGAAGCGCGGCTGGAGCGCAGGCTCGGTCAGCAACGAGAGCGCTTCCTTGAGCGCCGCACCGCTCGTCTTCAGCGTATACCGCCCGCACATGCCCCCGAGTATGACAGGGCAGCCGTCGAGCCGACTCGTGCGGAGCCTCACCGTTCGGCTGTTCGGGCTGACGGCGTTGATTGCCGTGGGGAGCACCTGGGCCCAGCTCCCGGGCCTCTTCGGTGAGCACGGGCTCGCCTCCGTCGCCCAGACCCTGACGCGGCTTCGGGCGGCGCCAGACGTGTCCTTCTTCGACGTGCCGACGCTCTTCTGGCTCTCGTCGTCCGACGGGGCGCTCCACCTGGTGCTGGCGATCGCCGCGCTGGCGGCGGTGGGGCTGATGGTCGGCTTCGCGCCTCGCTTCAGCGCGTGGGTGCTGTGGGCCGCGTGGCTGTCGCTGGTCGCGGTGGGGCAGCCGTTCCTGTCCTTCCAGTGGGACGTGCTGCTGCTCGAGGGCGCCTTCTTCCTGGGCTTCTACGCGGGCGGGCGGCTGTGGCTGCACCGCGACGACGCCGAGCCGTCGCCTCCGGCCGTCTTCGCCATGGCCTGGCTCGCGTTCAAGGTGACGTTCTCCTCGGGCTTGGTGAAGTGGTTCAGCGGGGACGAGAGCTGGAGAGATCTGACCGCGCTGACGTACCACTGGTGGACGCAGCCTCTGCCGACCTGGACGTCGGTGGTGTTCGCCGAGCTGCCGCGGTGGGTCCAGCAGGCGTTGTGCGCGGCGACGCTCGCCGTGGAGCTCCCGGTGGCGCTCCTGGCGCTGGGGCCTCGGCCGGCGCGGCGCACCGCGGGCATCGCCTTCATCTGTCTCCAGCTCGGCCTCTTCGCCGCGGGGAACTACAGCTATTACAACCTGCTGACGGCGGTGTTGGCGCTGCCGCTGCTGGATGACGGGCTGTTTCGGCGCGGCGTCGCCGTGGCCGGCTCGTCGGAGGCGGTCCCTGAGCGGCTCTGGGGCCGTCGCCTCGGCTGGGGTGGGGTGGCGCTGGTGGTCGCGCTGGGCTGCTCGGCGATGGCGGGGAGACTCGGGGCGCGCTCACCGTTGCGGCCGCTGGAGGCCGTGCTCGCGCCGTTCGACACGATCAACGGCTACGGCGCCTTCGCGGTGATGACGAAGACGCGGCCGGAGATCGTCCTCGAAGCCAGCGCCGACGGCGTGAGTTGGACGCCCTACGACTTTCCGTACAAGCCCGACGCGCCCGACGACGCCCCGCGCTGGGTGGCGCCCTTCCAGCCGCGGCTCGACTGGCAGATGTGGTTCGCCAGCCTGTCGACGTGCCAGCAGAACCCTTGGCTGCTCAAGCTCCAGCGGCACCTGCTGCTCGGCACGCCGCAGGTCCGCGCGCTCTTTCGCGCTGGCCCCGAAGGCCCGCAGCGGCTGCTCCGCGCGAGGGTGTCCGACGCGCGCTTCGCGCCGCTGGCTCAACGCGGGGTCTGGTGGACCTACTCGGCCCCGCGGCCCTACTGCCCGACGCTCACGTTGACGGAAGACGGGCAGCTCGCCCGGGCCGACTGAGGTGACGCGCCCCCTTCAGGGGATCACGTCGCAGTTGTCGTCCTTGATGCAGTCGAACTTCTGCACGTCGACGAACTTGCCGCCTTGGACGGCGAACTTCGCCAGGCGGCTTCGCACCGTCTGGTTGGCGTCGAAGTCCAGGTTCCCGGACGCCCCGAAGTAGTTGAGCGTCTTGTTCGCGGCGATCGCCGTGAGCGCCTTGCCGAACTCGTCCGGGCCAGTGCGGATCGTCTCGCCGGCCATGTCGCTGATTTTCCGAATGCCGTCGCGCACGTTCGCGCCGGTGATCTGGTCGGCGTCCATCTGCCCCTGCACCGCGTACATGGCGCCGAGCACGTAGCTGGTGGCGATGTCGTAATAGATCGAGTCGCGGTAGGCGATGCCGCGGCCGAACTCCTTCTCGAACTCGGTGCGGAACAGATCGCCCGACTCGGCGTTGTCGATCAGCACGTGAGACACGCCTTCGCTGCCCTCGGCCAGGTTCCCGAGCCCCGACAGCACCGAGTTGATGCGCAGCGACTGCAGGTGCAGCATCTTCGGCGTGTTGTTGCCCGTCTTGTACGCGCGGATCGTCGCCGACTGGTACTGCGCGAAGTTGGCGACGGTCACGTAGTCGGGCACCGCCATGTCCGGGGTCGTCCCGCCGTCCGGCAGGGACGACGTCTGCTCGAGCAGCTTGGCGATGTCGCCGGCCCAGTTGTACGTGTCGGCGGCCGCGGAAGGGCTGTGCAGCACTTCCTTGAAGAGCGGTGCCGGCATGGGGCGCAGCGTGTTCGCGAAGCGCTTGATGTCGGCGTTCGTGGTGCGGCCGAAGGACTCGTCGCCGCCGTACAGGGCGATCTTGAACTTGCCGTCCATGTTCGCGTCGCCGTTGTTGGTCCGCAGCATGTCCTTGACCAGCACCAGCGAGACGAGGGTCGTCGACATCAGCCCGCGGAAGTTCCAGCCCAGGCCGTTCCGGTTCGTCAGCTGGTCCTCCATGTTGGCCGCGGTGGCGTTGGGGTTGTTGATCGCGCTCGACGTGCAGCCACCGCACATGAGGGGCACGTTGGGGTCGTTGGTCTGGTCGGCGTCGTAGTGCAGCTTGTTGATCGCCAGATCGTTCTGCGACGTGTCGAGGATGAGCCCCTTCACGCCGTCCGTCTTCACCAGCGACGTGGCCCGCTCGACGGCGACCGTCGGGGAGTTCTGCGAGTCGCTCAGCTCGAAGGACATGCGCCAGTTCTTTCCGGCCTTGGTGAGCGCGGCGTTGGCGTGCTTCTCGGCCAGCTTGATCGCGTCGCCCCAGCTGGGCTCGGCGTTGGTGCCGGTGCGGTCGATCACCACGCCGATCTTCACCGTCTTCGTCATGGGCATGGGCTGGCTGCACGCCAGGGCGGCGGCGACGAGGGCCACGGCGACTGCGAGGGTTCGAGTCATGGGCTGTCCTTGTGTGTGTCGTCCAGTGAGGCTTGGGAGACCGCGAGGGTGGGGCTACAGGCTGAAGCGCACGTCTAACATGAGGGTTCGACCCAGCGTCGGCACGTCGAACCCTCCGAAGTAGGGCTCCGACGGGCGCATGTCGAGCGCGTTCTTGAGGTACAGCGAGAGCTGCGGCTCGAAGGTGCCGCCGAAGGGCTGGAGCCCGAGCGTGGCCACGCTGAAGTCGAGGTGCACGTAGGGCGCGAGGACGTAGGCCTTGCCGTTGTTGAACTCCACGTTGCTCTGCGTCGCGCCGCGGGCGCCGACGATCTTGGCGTGCACGTTGCCCTGGACGTACGCCTTGGGCACTCGCACGTTCGCGCCCACCAGCGCCAGGATCGACGGGAACCCTTCGGACGCCATCACCGGGTCCTGGGCGCTCGCGCCAGCCTCGGGAAGGGTGAGCTGGGTGGCGACGCTCGCGTAGGGCGACACGTAGTCGAAGGCGAGCTTCGCGTTGACCTCGGCGCCGGTCACCGACATGCCGCCGCGGTTGGTGGCGATGAAGTTGTTGCCCGTCTTCTTGAAGAAGATCAGGTTGTCCACGCGCTGGAAGAAGAGCGCGCCGTCCACGTACAGCAGCTCGCCGATCTTCCCGGCGGCCACCGCTTCGACGCTGTGGACGACCTGCGGCTGCACCGGCGCTTCGGACAGCTGCGTCGTCCGGTTGCCGATCAGGTTGTTCGTGTTCCCGAAGCCGGAGTGGCCAAAGAGCATGACCGCCGACGGCGCCTGGAACGCACGCCCGCCGATGAGCTTGGTCGAGAAGCTCGGCGTCCACCGGTAGGCCGCCGCGAGCCGGAAGCTGGGCTGGGCGGTGAAGAGGTTGGGCACGTCCAGCCGCGCCCCGGCGGACAGGTTGAGGTTGGGCAGCGCGTTGAACGGCGCGCCCGACGCTTCGAGCCGCACCCCGAAGTTGGCCAGCCGCTCGGTGCGGCTCTCCGTCGGCCCGATGATGTCGATGGACTCGCCCGGCAGCCGCGCGCCTTCGGCGACGTTGAACGTCTGCGTGTAGAACAGCACGTCGTGGAACTCGTTGGTGAAGTCCGCCCCGAGCGCCAGGGTGAACTTGTCGAGCACGCGGTACGACGCCTGGGCCCCCACGTCGATCGCCAGGTAGCCGTCCTTCTGGCGGTACGAGTAGTTGAGGTTGTCGGTCAGCTGCAGGCGGTGCTCGCGGGTCGGCGCGCCCTGCGCGAGCCCGGTCTGCACCGAGAAGTTGAAGCGGTCGCCCACCGACTGCTGCCACTTGAGCTGGCCCCACACGTTTCGGTACGCGATGCGGGTCGCGTGGGTCAGCACCGACGACGGCCGGAACTCGCCCATGCTGTCGAGGCTCTGCAGCCCGGCCTGCAGCGACACGGTGGTGGCGGTCGAAGGCGTGAGGGACGCGGTCAGGAACGCGGACACCGGCGTGGCCAGATCGCCCGTGCTCTTGTCGCCGAAGAAGCTGCGGAAGATCGGCGAGTCCGGCCGCTGCTCGGGGAAGGTCTGCGCAATGCTGATGCCGCTGCGATCCACTTGCTCGACCGACACGCCGGCCAGCACGTGGCCCTTCTCCGACCCCCAGCCCGCGGACACCTGGGCGCCATTGCCCGGGCGGCCCCAGAAGTTGGCGGCGTTCGAGCGCAGGTGCCGCAGCAGCACCGTGCCCGTCGTGGTCTTGGGCTTCTTGGTGATGACGTTGACCGTCGCGAGGAAGGCGTTCGCGCCGTAGAGGGCGGACAGTGGGCCCTTGGCGATCTCCACGCGCTCGACCAGCTCCATTGGAATGAACTCGGGGCCGACCAGCGCCGACAGGTCCGGCCGGTACGTGACCTCGTTCCCGTCGATCATCACCTTGACGATGCGGGAGCCCGCCCGGAGCCCGCCGCTGACGCCGCGCACGGAGATGCTGGGCAGCACGAGATCATCAGCGACGTAGAGCCCGGGCACGTGGCCAAGCACCTCGCCCAGCGACCGCCACCCGTGCAGGGCGATGTCCTGGCGCGTCACCGAGTACACGTTGGCCGGCGCGGAGATGGCGTCTTCTTCGACGCCGCCGGACGCGGTGACCACCTTGCTCGTCCAGACCTCTTCGAGCTCGAACATGGCCTCTTCGGCGGACTCGTCGGAGGGAGTCGCGGCAGCGGCGGTGCCGGCGGGGACGGTGCCAGCGGGGACGGAGGCCGCGGCAGGCCCGGCGTCGACTTGCGACGGCTCGGCGCGCGCTGTCTCGGGCTGGCTTTGCGGGGTGGCGACGCTGCCGGCGTCCACTTTGCCGTCGGCCCCGGCGCCTGCGTCTGGGCTTGCCGGCTCCTGGCCGACGGCGGGCAGCGCACAGAACACCAGCAACGCGGTCAACCAACGCACGCGAGCGACTCCAACGGTGAGGGCGGGACGGCTTTGGGTACGGCCAATCGGGCGCAGGGTACTCACCTGAGATCCGAACGCAATGAAAGCCACTGGCCGCCGGAGCGTTTCGTCGACCCCCGCCTGGCGGCGCAACGGTGTATGAGCCGACGCGTCGACCGTGAGGCGGAACGCGCACATCGCCGGCTGGGGCCGGCCGTCGGTAAGCCCGCAGCCGGGGCGGGACTCGTTCCGGTTCCATTCGCCGTCGAGCGGTGCAGCGGCATCGAGCGTGGCGCTGGGCTCGTTGAGGCGGCACGCCGGTCCGTCGGCTCGGCGCGCACGGGTCGCCGCTCGTGAGCGGGTGCCTACGGCGCGGCGCCGGCATTGCGTCTGGTCGGCAGCGCACAGACAGCTCAACTCGGAGGAGATGACACCATGAGACACGTGGCGGTGCTGGGAGCGACGAAGGGCATGGGCCGGTCGGTCGCGCGCGCCTTGGTGGAGCGGGGCGACGCAGTGGTGGTCATGGGCCGTTCCCTGGACGAGGCCGAGCGCAGCGTGCAGGACCTGCTCGCCCGCGGAGTGCCTGGGTCCAAGGTCGTGGCCGTGGAGTGTGATCTCGAGAAGCCCGAGGGCTTTCGCCGAGCGCTCGACGAAGCCGCGCAGGCGCTGGGCACGCTCGACACCGTGGTGGTGACGGCCGGCATCTTCGCGACGCAGGATCAGCTCGAAGAAGACCCCGCGCTCGCCGCCAAGGTGCTCACCGTCGACTTTTCGAACACGGTGCTCTTCTGTGAAGAAGCCCGGAAGCTGCTGCTGGGGCGCGGCGGCGGCACGCTGTGCGTGTTCAGCTCCGTCGCCGGCGATCGCGGCCGCAAGCCCGTCGTCCTCTACGGCGCCGCCAAGGCGGGCCTGTCGGCGTACCTCGAGGGCCTCGACCACAAGTTCCGCGCGCAGGGCTTGGTGACGGTCTGCGTGAAGCCCGGCTTCGTGAAGACGGGCATGACCGAAGGGCTCAAGCCGCCGCCCTTCGCGGGGGATCCCGACGACGTCGCGCGGGTGGTGGTGCAGGCGATCGACGACGGCACGCCGGTGGTCTACGCGCCGGGCGTGTGGCGCGCGGTGATGACGGCCATTCGCGCCATGCCCCGCTTCGTCATGCGCCGCGTCGGCTTCTGAGGACGCGCACGGACGCGCAGGGAAGGGCGGGCGAACGCATGGCCACCTGGACCGACGTCGCCCGGTTGATGAAGGCGCTGCCGCTGACGACCGTGCAGGCGGAGCGGCGCGAATGGCGCTTCCGCAAGCAGCTGCTGGGCTGGGAGCGCCCGCTGCGCAAGGCCGACCTCGCCGCCCTGGGCCCCAGCGCGCCCACCGGGCCCATTCTCGCGGTGCGGGTGTCGCTGGACCTGAAGGACCTGCTCCTGGGATCGCGGCCCGCGCTCTACTTCACGACCCCACACTTCGACGGCTGGCCGGCAATCTTGATCCGCCTGCCGGCGATCTCCGTCGGTGAGCTGCGGCAGCTGTTGCGACAGGCGTGGCTCGAGCGCGCGCCGGCCAAGCTCGTCGCTCAGCTCGCTCCCGTTCCGCGGGCGCGCGGCGCTGCGAAGAGAGCGACCCGCTGACGCAGCACCCGCTGACGGCCCCAAACGACACCCGGTTCGAAACGACTTCGGCCTCGCGCGCCCACGAAGGGACACACGAGGCCGAAGGAGCAAGCCAGCGCCCTTACTTCTTGGCCGGCGTCTTGTCCGCCGCCTTGGCTTCCTTCTTCATCAGCTCGACCTCGATCGACAGCTTGACGTCCTTGCCGACGACGAAGCCGTTGTTCGCCATGGGCATGTTCCACTTGAGCCCGAAGTCCTCACGGTTCAGCGTGGCCGTCGCCGTGGCGGCGCGGGTCATGCCCTTGGTGAACGGGTTCTCGGCCTCGGCCGACAGATCCGCGTCCAGGGTGACGGCCTTGGTCACGCCGTGCATGGTCAGGTCGCCCGTGATCTTCAGCTTGTTCTCGCCGGCCTTCTCGATCTTGGTCGACTTGAACGTGGCGGTGGGGTTCTTCTCCACGTCGAAGAAGTCGGGGCTCTTGAGGTGGTCGTCGCGCTTGCCGTTGCGCGTGTCGATGCCCTTGACGTCGATGCTGACGTTCAGCTTCGACTTGGTGACGTCCTTGTCGTCCAGCTCCACCGTGCCCGTCACCGGGCCCAGCACGCCGTTGACGTTGGTGATGCCCAGGTGCTTGACGGTGAAGCCCGCGCTCGCGTGCGCGGTGTCGATCTCCCAGGTCGACGCGAAGGACGTCGCGGACAGGGCGAAGGCGGCCAGCAGGATCAGCTTCTTCATGGGTGTTGGTTCTCCAGGGTGAAGACTGCGTTGACTTCAAATGCGTTGAGCTTCGGTGTTCACGCTCCGAAACGCGGCGTCGGAGCTGCTCGTCCGACGACGTGGGCGCCCACATATTCGCCAACGGCGGGCAGTGCACGAAGAAGTGACGCTTTTTGAGT
>JALHOS010000264.1 GCA_022842905.1 Myxococcaceae bacterium
CGCCGAACCCGTCGCCGTCGCCGTCGACGTAGTAGTTCGTCGTGGGCAGCCCTTCGTCGATGCCACCGGCGCAGTTGTCGTCGACGCCGTTACAGACCTCGGTCGCGCCCGGCTTGATGGCCGGGTTGTTGTCGTTGCAGTCGGTGTTGTTCGCGACGCGCCCGCTCACCGGGCTGCACGACTGTTGGGCCGAGCCCGCTCCGAAGCCGTCGTTGTCGACGTCTCGGTAGTAGGCGGTGGTGGGCACCCCTTCGTCGATGCCGCCGGCGCAGTTGTCGTCGATGCCGTTGCAGGTCTCGGTCGCGCCCGGCTTGATCGCCGGGTTCATGTCGTTGCAGTCGAGCGCGTTGGTGACGCGGCCGCTGATCGGCGCGCAGGCGCGGGTCGGCGTCCCAGCGCCGTAGCCGTCGGCGTCGCCGTCGGCCCAGTAGTCGAGCGAGTTGAGCCCTTCGTCGATGCCGCCCGCGCAGTTGTCGTCCACGCCGTTGCAGGTCTCCGTCGCGCCCGGCTTGATCGCCGCGCTCCCGTCGTTGCAGTCCAGCGCGTTCGTCACCCAGCCGCTGATCGCCACGCAGGACGACTGCGACGTCGAGCCCGACGCCCCGTACGTGTCGCCGTCGGCGTCGCGGTAATACAGCTGCGTCACCACGCCGTCGTCGACCTGGGTGTTGCAGTTGTCGTCGATCTGGTTGCACTGCTCTGGGGCCCCCGGGTGCCGCGAGGCCTGGGTGTCGTCACAGTCGTCATTGAGCGGCGAGTAGCCTGGCGTCGCGCCGCAGGCCTGCACCGGCGTCGAGCCGACGCGACCGTGGCCGTCATTGTCGCCGTCCGGGTAGTGCGGCTGGAGCGGCAAGCCTTCGTCGACGCCGCCGGCGCAGTTGTCGTCGCGCTGGTTGCACGTCTCCGTGGCGCCCGGGAAGACGGTGGCCCGCAGATCGTCACAGTCCGTGTTGTTCGGAGCCCGCCCCATCACCGACGCGGCGCAGCTGGCCTGCACGTCGGTGCCGGCGCCGAACCCGTCGCCGTCGCGATCGACGTAGAAGTTCCGCGTCGCCAGCCCTTCGTCGACGCCACCGGCGCAGTTGTCGTCAACGCCGTTGCAGACCTCGGTTGCACCCGGCTTCACGGCCGCGCTGCGATCGTCGCAGTCTCCACCTTGCGTCACCCGCCCGGCGATCGGCGCGCAGGCGAGCGTGGGCATGCCCGCGCCGAAGCCGTCTTGGTCGATGTCGACGTAGTACGACTGCGTGGCCAGGCCTTCGTCGGCGCCGCCGGTGCAGTTGTCGTCGAGCTGGTTGCAGCGCTCCATGGCCCCCGGCTTGATGAGCGGGTCGACGTCGTTGCAGTCGTCGCGGTTGGCGACCTGGCCCATGGGCGCCGTGCAGGCCAGCGTCGGCGAGCCCGTCGCCGCGCCGAAGCCGTCGCCGTCGGCGTCCTGATAGTAGCTCTGCCGCGGCAGGCCTTCGTCCGTCTGCCCGTCGCAGTTGTCGTCGCGCAGGTTGCACACCTCCGTCGCGCCGGGCTTCACCGCCGCCAGCATGTCGTCGCAGTCGGTGTGGTTGGTCACCTTGCCCATGACGGGCATGCAGCTGTTCTGCACCGGCGCGTTCCACTGGCCGAAGCCGTCGCCGTCCGAGTCCGGGTAGTACGGCTGCGTCATGAGCCCGTCGTCGACGGTGCCGTTGCAGTTGTCGTCGATGCGGTTGCAGGTCTCGGTGGCGCCGGGCTTCACCTGCGCGTTGGTGTCGTCGCAGTCCTGGCGGTTGGCGACCTTGCCCGCGAGCGTCGCCTGGCAGGACGACGTCGACGTCGCGCTGGCGGCCCCGAAGCCGTCGCCGTCCGCGTCGGGAAAGAAGTCGCGCTGCATCAGCCCGTTGTCGACGCCGCCGGCGCAGTCGTCGTCGAGGCCGTTACAGATTTCCCGCGCCCCCGGCTTCACCTGCGCGTTGGCGTCGTCACAGTCCCCCGCGACGGTGGCGATTCCCGCGTCCGGTGTCGGCATGGCGCAGCCGCGGCCCGCCGGCCGAGCGCCCACCCCATCGCCGTCAGCGTCGACGTAATACGTCAGCTGCATCAGCCCTTCGTCCGCAACGCCGTCACAGCTGTCGTCCTGGCCGTTGCAGACTTCACGCGCCCCCGGGTACTTCGCCGGGTTGGCGTCGTCGCAGTCGACCAGGCGCTCGCCGGCGCAGTCCCCCGTGCCCTTGAAGCTGTCGCCGTCGGAGTCCAGGCAGGCCCCCGACGAGCCCTGCCCCGCATCCGTACTGCCGCCGCCCGTCCGTACGATCTGCGTTGGCCCACACCCGACGAGCCACGCCACACTGAGAATCAAGACCCCGCGCATTGGCGGTCGCCCTAGTCCACCCCGCCCAAGCCCTGCAAATCGGCCCGCTCTCAGCTCCTGAGAAACGAAGGGCACTGGAGTAAGGGGGCCTTGCGTGCGCCTGCTCTTCGTCGAGAACGACGACTCGTTCAGCTTCAACGTCGTCGCGCTGTTGCCCACGGCGCCGACGATCGTGACCGCGCGCCAGGCGCTGACCGAGCTGGACGGGCACGACGTGGTGATCGTCGGGCCGGGGCCGAAAGATCCCGAGCGCACGGGGCTGGTCCCGGTGATCCACCGGGCCGCGGCGCTGCGGCGGCCCTTGCTCGGCATTTGCCTGGGGCACCAGGCGCTGGGCCTGGCCTTCGGCGCGCGGGTCGTGCGGCAGACGCCCTGTCACGGCAAAGTGGCGACGGCGGCGTTCGAGCGCTCGCGGCTGCTGCCCGGCATCGAAGGGCCTGTGCGCGTCATGCGCTACCACTCGCTCGCGCTGAGCGAAGTCGCGCCGCCGCTGGTGGTGACGGCGCTGCTCGTCGACGGGACGGTCATGGCGGTGGAGCACGACGAGCTGCCCATGGTGGGGCTCCAGTTCCACCCGGATTCCCACGGGACGCCGAACGGCCAGCGCTTCGTCGACGCGTTCTTGCGAGGCGTCCGCGCGTGAGCGACCTGTGGCCTCCGCCGGGGGACTGCCCGACGCTCGACGCGGCGAGCCTCGACGTGCTGGATGACTTCGCGTTGCTCGCCCCCGGCTACGTCTTCGGCGCGCCGCAGGGTGAGGCGAACACGCCGTGGCTGCTGCTCGAGGGTGTCGGCGCGGACACGGGCTTGTTGCAGCTGTGGCTGTTGCCCTTCGAACGGCGCGCGGCCGAGGTGACACGCCTCCGAGCAGCGAGCGCGCGGTGGGTCCAGGTGGCGCTTCCCGCTGCGGCACGGCTGGACGTGCGGCTGGACACGGGCGGTGCGGTCTCGGCGATCGAGCAGATCCGCCAGACGATCGCCGCGGGAGACGTGTACCAGGTGAACTACACGCTCCGCGCCCAGGTCACGGCGGCGCACGGCAGTCAGCTGCTGGGCAACCTGTGCGCCACCGCGCGGCCGCGCTTCGCGGCGTGGGTGAAGCACGGAGGCGAGGAGCACGTGTCGGCGAGCCCGGAGCTGCTGGTCCGCGTCGACGGCCGCCACGTCGAGGTCGAGCCCATGAAGGGAACGGCGCCGGCGGACGCCACGCAGCGCCTCCTCGAAAGCACGAAGGACGCCGCCGAGCTGGCGATGATCACCGATCTCCTCCGCGACGATCTCCACCGGCTGTGCGAACGAGGCAGCGTGCGCGTGCGCGATGCGCGCCGGCTGGTGTCGCTGAGCTACGCCGTGCAGACGGTGGCGGACGTCGAGGGCACGTTGCGCGCGGGCGTGACGCTGACGGACGTGCTCGGGCAAGTGCACCCGGGAGGTTCGGTCACCGGCGCCCCGCGCACCGCTGCGCTCGCGTGCATTCGAGCGCTCGAAGGCTCGCCGCGGGGGCTGTACTGCGGCGCGCTCGGGCTCGTCGACGGCGGCCAGGCCACGTTCGCGCTGACGATCCGCACGGCGAGCCGAGTGGGCGGCGACCGCTGGGTCTACGGCGTCGGCGGCGGCATGACGTGGGACAGTGACGCGCAGGCCGAGCTCGAGGAGATGCGGGTGAAGCTCGGGGCGCTCGGCGCGCAGCGGTAGCCGCGGGCGGCGTGCCGTCTCGTTCGCCAGCCGCTCGAGCCCGCCCAGCGGCCAGTCGCCGACTGTCGCCGACTGGGCACCACCTGAGAGGCACGGTAGCGTCTGGCCGAGCCGTGACCGTCTATTTGGAGCTGACTTCCGAGTTCAACGCAGGCCGGCTGCGCGCCATCATCTGCAGTGGCCAGGCTGTCGTCTTGCACCGGCTCGCCATGGCCAGCAAAGACGGAGACTGGATCCTGCGCGAGGACCCGGAGGCGCTCGGTCACGTGCTGGCGGTGCTCGCACGGCGAAACGCACGTTACCGCTTCGGTGCGCCCCTCGACCTCGGCTGGCTGCGTGGGGGTTGGAGCGCGCACCTCGAGTTCTCACACGGCGGTCTGCGGGTGCGTACCGACTTCTTCACTCGGCCTCCGAGGGTCTCCGACAGCGAGCTCGCGCGCCTGTGGCGAGAACAAGAAGGACGCAACCCACCCTTCACCGACGCGCGCATCTTGGCCGAGATGAAGAAGACCGCGCGGCAGAAGGACTACCCCTTCATCGGCGAGCTCGCCCGCCGCATGAGCGATCCGCGGGACCGCCTTCGGTTCTCGCGCAGCGCGGACGAGCTGATC
The DNA here is from genome assembly GCA_022842905.1 of Myxococcaceae bacterium. Classification (GTDB taxonomy): domain Bacteria; phylum Myxococcota; class Myxococcia; order Myxococcales; family Myxococcaceae; genus JALHOS01. Next base: position 4,651 of record JALHOS010000264.1, read on the forward strand.
GAGCTTGCGGGTGCGGAGCCGGCGCTCGCGTCGGAGCTGGCGGCCGAGCGGCCACTCCTGACGCGGGTCGGGGCTGGGCGACGCGCGCTCGCCGAAGCGCTCCAGCTGGAGATGCTCGACCTCATCGAGGCCGACGAGCACCGGCTCGGCCGCTATCGCGACGCGTCCGCTGCGTGGGCGGGGCTCTGGCCGTCCGTGGAGCGGGAGCTTTCTGGACGACCGCTCATCGAAGCGCACCAAACGCTGGTCGCGAGGGCGCGCGGCACCCTCCCGGAGGCGAGCACGTGAGCGAGCAGTTCCTGAGCGAAGAGGACCTCGACCTGGCCAACTTGAGCTGGGAAGAGCTGCTCGGCTGGTGGGACGCCTGGCTGCTGCAAGCCCAAGCGACGAACGATCTCGACGAGCACCTGTACTCGCACGGCGTGTTCCAGGTCGAGCCAGGGTGGGTCATCACCCCGAACGGGGTCGTCCGCGCGGACGACGCTGCGTCGGCCGCGCCTTCAGACCCGGTCACACCGCGCTGAACGACTCAGCGCGCGAGCGTACGGGCGATCGCGCGGAGCACGGCCGGAGGGAAGCGGCGCCGTCCCGGCAGCGCGAGGTCGAACGGCCCTGCGACGGCGTTGGCCGCGGCGATCGCCCAGCCGGCGTCGACGGCCAGCGGGCTCCGACGGTGCGCGAGCTCGGCGGCGATCGCCTCTTCCGCCAGCGACTGGCTGCGCGCCGTGTCCGCCGGCGCGAGGACGATCGACTCGCCGTCCCACGCGACGAGCGCCGCCACACAGGCCTCTTGCAGCACGAGCCCGGCGGCGTCGGTCAGCAGCGTCAGCGTGCCGGCCTCACGCACGGCGTCGTAGGGGCTCGGCGACGGCTGCTTGGGAACCACACCAACGCGCGCGCTCAACGGCGACCGGAGGACGCGCACCCGTTGGTTGGGTTGGAGCGCGGACGCGGGCCTTGGGTCGACGAGCAGACATCCCTCGGCCCAAGAGATGCGATACACGCCTGGTCGCGCCTGCGCAGCAAACGCCTCGAACGCGCGGGCGCGCAGGGGGGCCTCGTCCTCGCTTGCGTCGGCGATGAGCCGAGTCACGTGTCCCGCGCGCAGCGGCACTTGGCCGTCAGAGCGGACGCACAGCACGGAATAGGACAGCGGAGCCATTGGCGCTCAGAATGGCGACGAGTTCGCGCGCACGCCAGCACGGTGTGGCGCGGCACAGTTCTCAACCGGTCGTTCGAGCCTTGGAGACATCATCGGAGATCTGCGGCGATTCGGACTGCCCCAGCATCCCGAGGGTGAGTGGGGACAGCACCGCAAACATCGCAACGGTGACGAAACTCACGAAGCCCAGGACCCCCAACGCCGTCGTCTGCCACTCGGGCCGCCCGGCGAGAGCACTGGCGATGCGCGGGCTGGCACCCACAATGGCGACCGCGACCGGGGCAAAGCGCTGGGGGAGACTCGCCACGGCGAGCGCGAAGACGACAAGCGCCAGGCCGATCTCGGCGAACGTCAACACTGCCTGCAGTCCAACCCATACGGCCGAGTCCCGTTGATTCAGGCCGACAGCGCCGGCGCCGCACAGGCCGAGGCCCACGACCAGCAACCCGATGATCGCCCGAGAAAGCATGTGCGCTGGCGCGCAGCGGAAGACGAGCGCCACCACGAAGCTGACCGGGACGATCACCAGCGTGTTCAACCAGTGCGCCCACCACGGGAGATCGAGGTCCATGGGCTGCGACTCGAACATGAGCCAGAGGAAGGCCAGTGGCGCAATCAGCAGGCCAATTCCAACCAAGCCCTTCGGGAGAGGCTCGGTGCCAACGGACTTCCGAGGCAGTGCCCGCTGCAGGCCGAACGCGAACGCGCAGCAAAGAGCCGCGAGCATAGCGGCGTGCGCAGGGAGTTCGGAGAAGTGACCCGGAGTGGCAGCGACGATCGTGATCGGAGCCATGCTCGCGCCGAGATTCATGCAACCGTACCCGAGCACCCCAACGACGAGCCGATCTCGAGGCACGTCGACGAAGTCTGCGGCCGCGCAGACGAGCGTGGCCCTCAATAGCGACACACCGACGGCGAGCCCGGTGACGCCGGTGGCGAACTCCTCGAATGATCCAAAGGTCGCCAGCACGTAGCCAAACAGCGCAACCAACGTCCCCAGCAGCGCCAGCCATACCCGCGGCAACGCGATGGCGAGACCGGCGAACAGGATGGGCAGGACACTCTGCGCTTCCGCAAACTCGCCATACTGCCGTAGCGCGTCGACGCGGCTGACGCCTCGCTCGACGAGGACCGCGGAGAACTGCGCCCGAAAGCCGTAGGCAGCGAAGCGCTCCAGAACCAGGCCCGCCAACAGCACCACAGCGCCGAGCGTTCGGGCGTTCATGCGTCAGTCGTCCCAACGGAAGAGAACCGGAGCGAGCCTACGCTCCGCCGACCCGCTGCAAGCTCAGTCGCACAGCGCCAACCGCGTCGTCGTTCCACGAGCCCTCCCGCCTCTCGGACGTACTCACACCTCGCCCTGGAGAACCACTACTCGTCGACCGCTTCAGGCCGCCTCTTCAGCCCCGTGACACTTCTTGTATTTCTTCCCACTGCCGCAGTGGCACGGGTCGTTCCGCCCGACCTTCGGCCCCTCGCGCACCACCGGCGTCTTGCCCTGTGGCGCCGCGGACTCGAGCTTGCCTTCCTGGTTCGCGCGGCCTTCGACGGCCTGCTTGGCCCGCTGCTCCATCACCCGGCGGATCCGCTCGGCCTCTTCCTGCGCGTTGCGCAGCTGCGCGCGAATGATCTGGCTGGCGAACTGCGACTTGATGCCGGCCAGCATGCGAATGAAGCCGGCGTAGCCTTCCTTCTTGTATTCGATCTTCGGATCCCGCTGGCCGTACCCGCGCAGGCCAATGCCCTGGCGCAGGTGATCCATGGCCAGCAGGTGGTCCTTCCAGAGCTGGTCGATCGTCTCCAGGTAGAAGCGCTGACAGACCTTGTGCCAGTCCTCGCCGAACTCCTTCTCGCGGTCGAGGTACACGCGCTCGACCCGCTTGAAGATGTCCTCCTGCACCTGCGCGACGTCGGTGGCGCCGGCGAAGCTCATGTCCTGGTTGAACAGGGCCTTCACTTCGTTCGTGAGCGCGGTCAGGTTCCAGGTCGACGGGCTCTTCGACGGGCAGTACGTGTCGGTGAGCCCGACGATGCTGTCTTCGAGCGCGTCGAGCACCATCTCCTTGAAGTCCGGCCAGCTGACGGTCTTCTCGCTGCGGATCTTCTGCTTGGTCTTCGGATCTTCGTCGAACTCGACCAACGGCACGCCGGCGCCGGCCGCGAGCACCAGCCGCCGCAGCTTGTAGATCGTGCGGCGCTGCTGGTTCATCACGTCGTCGTAGTCGAGCAGGTTCTTGCGAATGTCGAAGTTGTGCCCTTCGACGCGCTTCTGCGCGTTCTCGATGGCGCGGGTGAGGAAGCGGTGTTCGATCACCTCGTCTTCCTTCATGCCCATCGTCTCCATCATGGAGGTGATGCGCTCACCGCCGAAGATGCGCATGAGATCGTCTTCGAGCGACAGGTAGAAGTGGCTCTGCCCAGGGTCGCCCTGGCGACCGGCGCGACCTCGCAGCTGGTTGTCGATGCGGCGGGACTCGTGCCGCTCGGTGCCCAAGATGAACAGGCCGCCCAAGTGCCGCACTTCTTCGCGCTCGGCCTCACACTGCTGCTTCGCCCGCGCGAGCGCCGCCTCCATGCGCGCCGACCACTCGGCGACGGCCTGGGCGTGGCCCGCCTTGAGCTCCGGCGGCGCGTCAGGCAGCTCGATTCCCGGCGGCGGCACCGGCTCCGGGCCCACCTCGGCCTTCGCCAACGCCTCGGGGTTGCCGCCGAGCAAAATGTCGGTGCCGCGGCCGGCCATGTTGGTGGAGATGGTGACGGAGCCCTTGCGCCCCGCCTGGGCGATGATCTCGGCCTCGCGCCCGTGGTTCTTCGCGTTGAGCACGTTGTGCGGCACGCCGGCGCGCTTGAGGAACGTGCTGAACACCTCGGACTTGGCGATGGACACCGTGCCGACGAGCACCGGCTGCCCCGCCGCGTGGATCTTCTTGAGCGCCTCGGTGGCGGCTTCGAACTTCGCCTTCTCGGTCTTGTAGACGACGTCCTCGAGGTCCTTGCGGACCATCTTCTTGTTCGTGGGGACGACGCGGACGTCGAGGTTGTAGATCTTCGCGAACTCTTCGGCCTCGGTGTCCGCGGTGCCCGTCATGCCGGCGAGCTTCGTGTACATGCGGAAGAAGTTCTGGAACGAGACGGTGGCCAGCGTCTGGTTCTCGTTCTCGACGGTGACGCCTTCCTTCGCCTCGATCGCCTGGTGCAGGCCGTCGCTCCAGCGGCGCCCCGGCATCTTTCGGCCGGTGTGCTCGTCGACGATGATCACCTCGCCGCCTTCGACGACGTAGTCGCGGTCACGCTTGTAGAGCGTGTGCGCGCGCAGCGCCTGCTCGACGTGGTGCAGCGTCTCGAGCTCCTCCGGCGCGTAGAGGTTTCGGATCTGCAGGCGGCCCTGCAGCTTCTCGATGCCGCCGTCGGTCAACGTCACCGAGCGGTTCTTCTCGTCGAGCTGGAAGTCCTGCTCGGGGACCAGCCCGTAGATCGTCTTGTCGACCTTCCCGTAGAGGTCGGTGTTGTCCTCGGTGGGCCCGGAGATGATGAGCGGCGTGCGCGCTTCGTCGATGAGGATGGAGTCGACCTCGTCGACGATCGCGAAGTTGAGCTCGCGCTGAACGTACGAGTTCAAGCTGAACTTCATGTTGTCGCGCAGGTAGTCGAAGCCGAACTCGTTGTTCTGCCCGTAGGTGATGTCGCAGCGGTAGGACGCCTGGCGCTGGGCGTCGTTGAGCTCGTTGAGGATGCAGCCCGTCGCCATGCCCAGGAACTTGTAGACCCGGCCCATCCACTCCGCGTCGCGGCGGGCGAGGTAGTCGTTCACCGTCACCACGTGCACGCCGCGGCCGGACAGCGCGTTGAGGTACGTCGGCAGCGTGGCGGTCAGCGTCTTGCCTTCGCCGGTGCGCATCTCGGCGATGCAGCCGTCGTGCAGGAACATGCCGCCGATGAGCTGGACGTCGTAGTGCCGCTGGCCGAGCACGCGACGCGCCGCTTCGCGGGTCAGCGCGAAGGCTTCGAACAGGACGTCGTCGAGGCTCCGGCCCTTCTCGACTTCACCTTTGAGCCGCGCGGTGGCCTGCGCGAACTCTTCGTCCTTCAGCGCGCGCATCTTGGTCTCGAGCGCGTTGATGGCGGCCACCTTCGGCCAGGCCTTCTTGAGCTCGCGGTCATTCTTCGTGCCAATGACCTTCTTGATGACCCACTCGAACATGGGGCGCCTTCTCGGTGATGAACCGGCGGTTGGGAAGGAGGAAATGCAGCGGCGAAGCCGCCAGGGTAAGGCGCGATCGGCTGCGCGCAAGGGTAGGCTCCACGCTCCGTGCGCGTCCCCCTTCTTGGCAGTGTCGTGGTCGCCGTCGTCCTGGGCTTCAGCTGTGGTCCGGTGGCCGTCCGGTGTGAGCCTTCAAGCTGCCGAACTGGCTGTTGCGACGTCGCCGGACAGTGCGTCAGCGGCCTCGAGGTGTCGGCGTGCGGCGCGAATGGGCTGGAGTGCGTCGCCTGCGCGAGCGGGCAGTTCTGCGCGCTCGGGACCTGCCGCGCGAACGGACAGGGAGGCACGGGCGGGGCGGCGGGTGCCGGTGGCGCGGGAGGGGGCGGTGGCGGCGCAGCGGGGAGCGGCGGCACCGGCGGAGACGGAGGTGCTGCAGGCTCCGGTGGGGCAGCGGGTGGCACTGGCGGAACAGCGGGCTCGGGCGGAACAGCGGGCTCGGGCGGAACGGCGGGCTCGG
>JALHOS010000265.1 GCA_022842905.1 Myxococcaceae bacterium
AGCAGGCACCGGCGGCGCAGCAGGCACCGGCGGCGCAGCAGGGACCGGCGGCGCAGCAGGCACTGGCGGCGCAGCCGGCACCGGCGGCACAGCAGGCACTGGTGGCGCAGCAGGCACTGGTGGCGCAGCAGGCACCGGCGGCACAGCAGGCACTGGTGGCGCAGCAGGCACTGGTGGCGCAGCAGGCACCGGCGGCGCGACCGGTTGCGGCACCTGCAGCCGCGCGTGTGAAGTCTGCATGGGCGGCACCTGTGTGCTCCGTGGTCCGAGTCACGCGTGCCGAACGGTGGCTGGCGCGTGCGACGTGACCGAGTACTGCAACGGCCTGTCGCCGGACTGCCCCGCCGATGGCGTTGCGTCGTCCTCGCTGGTCTGCGCGCAGCCTCCGTCGCCTTGCTACCTGGCCTCGTACTGCACGGGGATGAGCCCCAACTGCCCGAACAACCCGTACGCGCCAACGACCACCCAGTGCGGCGCGCCGCGCACCTGCACCAACGCCACCCTCACGACGGCGGCGCGCTGCAATGGAGCGGGGACGTGCGTCGACGGGCAGCAGCAGAGCTGCGCTCCCTACTCCTGTGACACCTCGACACAGTCGTGCCGAACGACTTGCCAGTCGCAGACCGACTGCGCGCAAGGCGCCTACTGCAACGGCGCGCATTGCGCCCCCAAGGTCGCGAACGGCGGAATGTGCCAGCAGAACGAAGCGTGCGTCAGCGGCGCCTGCATCGACAACCGCTGCTGCGCGGGCAACTGCGGGCAGTACACGTGCGACACGGGCGGCACCTGCGCGACGTCGTGCTCGCCGACGGCCTGCTCCACGAGCCAGTGTCGCATCGGCGCCACCTGCGCGAACGACGGCACCTGCGGGGCCCCGCTCGCGCCGGGCCAGCCCTGCCAGGTCGGCTGCCAATGCGCGAGCGGCCAGTGCGCCGACTGGTATCCCGACCTCGACGGCGACGGGTACACCGATTCGGCCAGCGTGCGGCGCTGCAGCGCCCAGGGTGGCGGCCCGCCGCCGAATCACCACTCGGGGGCCACGTCCTCAGCGGACTGCTGCGACTCCGATGGGAACGCGCGCCCTTTCCAGAGCAGCTACTTCTCGACGCCACGGGTCGGCTGCGGCGGCTTCGACTACGACTGCACCTCCGGGGAACAGCAGCGCTGGACCGCGGTGCGCCCGTGCGACAACGGCCAGTGTGGCTCTGGTGGTTGGCTGGTGTCCCAGCTCCAGGGTCCGCCGGGCTGCGGCGTCAGCGCGACCTGGGTGTTGCTGTGCGAGAGCGAGGAGTTCATCTGCAACCCCGTGTGTCGCCCCGTGTGCCTCGTAAGCGACGTCGAGCCGCGCACCCAAGAGTGCCACTGACGGCAGCCGTCAGTCGCCACCGACCAGCGCCAGGCGCTGCGCGCGCCCCGGCACGGAGCCCGTCTTCCCGCCCAATGCCCCCGACGTGGAGCCGTCGTCGTCCACGTGGTGTGGAAGCTGCGACACCCCTGACGCCACGGCGAAGACCGGCGCTGAGCCAGAGACGGAGCGGCGAGCGGAGCCGACCGCGGCAGCGCCGCGCTGACGACCTCGAACGGCTCGAGCGGTTGCGCCCGGAACGGCGTCAGGGGCCAGCGTCCGCGGGCCCGGGACAGCGGCCCGTCGTCCTGCAAGGGTGAGTGCCCTGCGGCAGCTGCAAGACGTCGTTGACGATGCCCAGGCGCGCCGCGCCGTCGCGTGCGCTCGGCTCGAGGAGGCCGCCCTCATGCCACTCGTTGAACGCGTAGAGCGTCAGCGTCCGCGCGGTCGCGTCCGTGAGGCTGCGCGCGTCGATCCAGTCCTTCAGGCGCGTGAGGCCCACGCGCAGCGCGCCGTCCGAGTAGTTCGCCAGGCGACCTTGGAGCAGGAAGCCGGGCGGCGTCTGGTGGATGACGCCCATGCGTGGGCGCTCGTCGAAGTTCTGCATGGCGCACGGGAGGATCTGCCCGGCGTCGAGCGCGAGCGCGTGGTTGACGCCGCCTGGATCCGCGATGACCCCGGCGTAGTCCGCCGCGGCGAAGAGCGGCCCGGTGACGCTGAGCAGGCACTGCGGCGCTTGCACCTGCGCGCGCAGCTGCGCGGACGTGGTGTCGTCGGACCGCGCGGTCCAGAACGGGCGGGCACCCAGCCGCTGCAGCGCGCGCGCGTCGACCGCGTCTTGAAACGCTTGCACCTGGTCCAGCTCGAGGGTGGCGGCCGGCGCGAAGCCCGCGGTGGCGTTGAAGTCCGGCGCGTCGGCGCGGAAACCGCCCGCGGCGCACAGCGCTCCACGTCGCTCACCCCTCGTCGGTTGTGCGCGGCACTGTTCCGGCGAACGGGTGCGTCACCGGCCGCTCGTCCGCTCCATCCGCCGGAGGTCGGCGCGAGCTCGAAGGTGCGCCCGCCGAACGCCCCATCGGCCGAACGCTATCTATGTCATTAAAATAACTGGCAAAACAACCAACAACGTTAAAAACACATACACCTGCACTGTGGGTGGACAGCGCCTCTCGGCCGATAAGTAAACATATGCAGCGAGGCAAACCCGCCCCGCACGCAAGTCACCCGAAGCCCCAAAGGAATGCCCTCATGTCCTCCGTGAACCGCAACGCCGCTCAGAACATCCTCCGTGGCTCGTACCTCGGCGCCAAGTCGACCCTGAAGTACGGCGTCGCAAAGCTCACGTCGATGAACCGGAACAACTCGCAGGCGGTGCGCCAGCAGGCTCGCCAGGACATGAAGGCCGCGGACGAGCAGTTCGGCGAGGCCGGCGGCCACCTGCGCACGGCGCGCAAGCAGATCGGCAAGGCGCTGTCGAACGAAGGCAAGCCGGCGGGTCGGCCCGTCCACCTGGACGGCTTCGGCGACTGACGCTCGCGCGTGGTGCCCAAGGAGCGGGGCGCGCGTGACGACACGCGGCCCCGCTTCGTCGTTGCGGGCGCGGCGCGGGTCGAAGTCGCGTCACCGGTCGCACAGAAGAACGGCACGCCAGCTGTCCGCCACGTGCGAAGGCACGCGCCGCGCTCCGAGAACGCGTCCAACCTCCCCGGCCCCTGCGACTACACTGCGCAGCCCGCGTGAAGTTCTCCTTCCTCTGCACCGCCGTCACCCACACCTCCGGCCGCGTCACGCTCAGCCCGGTGTCTCTCCCGGACCTCGCGGTGCACGCCGCGACGCGGGACGACGCGCTGCTCGAGCTCAAGCTGCTGCTCGACGACAAGCTCAGCCGCACCCACCCACGACACCTCGGGCGCTTCTGCACCCCCGGCGAGGGAGAGCGGCTCGACCTCGCCCTCGAGCTCGGCGCCACGCCCGACAGCCCGCCGCTCTCCCTGCGCCTGCGCGCCCTGCAGCGGCCCGCCCAGGGCAAGCGCACCGAAGCGCAGGTCCTCGGCACGAACCTGCGCTACTGGCTCGACGGCAAGGGCAAGGAGCTGTCCGCCCAGGCACAGGCCCTGCTCGCCGAGCACCTCGAGAACACCTCCCCCGCGCACAAGCTGTCCTTGCGCGCCGAAGGCACGCTCGAGCTGCTCACCGTCGACCTCGACGCCACGCCGCTCACGCTCGCCTCGCTCAAGCCCAGCGAGCTCCACCTCGACGAGCGGCCGCCGCCGAAGGACCCCTTCGCCGAGTCGTCACGCCCGCGCGACGACGACGACGCGACGCCAGCCGACGACTGGGACGAGCCCAAGACCCGGCGCAAGAAGCCCTCCCCCGACAAGCCGCCGCCGACGCCCACGCTCGAGCGCCTCGGCGTCGCCTGGCACACGCTTGCCAAAGACGACGACTTTCCGCCGACCTTCGGCCGCGACTCCCTGGTGGCCCGCGTCCTCGCGCACCTGAGCCTTGCCGACGCGGAGCCCCTGGTGCTCATCGGCCCGGCCGGCGTCGGTAAGTCGGCGACGCTGCACGAAGTCACCAGGCGCCTCGTGGCCCAGACGCCCCCCGGAAAGCCACCGCGCCGGGTCTTCGCGCTCGACGCGAGCCGACTCATCGCAGGCCAAGGCTTCTTCGGTGACTGGCAGCGGCAGACGCTCGACGCCTTCGCCGAAGCGCACCAGGCGCGCGCCGTGCTGCACCTCGGCCGCCTCGTCGACCTCCTCGACGCCGGCCGCTCCGCGCACAGCGACGACAACGTGGCGCAGCTGCTCCTGCCGACGCTCGCCGCGAGGGAAGTCGCCGTGCTCGCCGAGGCCACGCCCGAAGAGTGGGCCCGCGTCAACGAGCGGCACCAGTCCTTCGGCCGCGTCTTCGCCCCGCTCCACGTCAGCGAGCCGAGCGCCGACGAGACGAAGCTCATTCTCGAGCGCCTCGCCGCCCACGCCGCCAAGGACCGCGGCGTCACCGTGCCCGACGACGCGCTGGCCGAAGTGCGCTCGCTGGTGCGCCGCTTCCGCCCGTACGGCTCACCCTTGGGCAACGCCGTCACCTTCTTCGCCCGCCTCGTCGAAGCCCAGGCGCAGGCGCCGCTCACGGAGCGCACCGTCTCGCGGCTCGCGGTGCTGCGGCGCTTCTCCGTCGAGTCCGGCGTACCCGAAGAGCTGCTGCGCGACGAACTCCCGCTCGACGTGGCCGAGGTCCGCAGCTTCCTGTCCGCGCGCGTCAAAGGCCAACCCGACGCCGTCGAGCGCGGCGCGCACGTCGTCTCCGTCATCAAGGCGAACCTGTCGGACCCCAAGCGCCCCGTAGCCACCCTGCTCTTCTGCGGCCCCACCGGCGTCGGCAAGACGGAGCTGAGCAAGGCGCTGGCCGAACGGCTCTTCGGTTCGAAGGACAAGCTCGTCCGCCTCGACATGGGCGAGTACGCGGGCCCCGACGCGCTCCAGCGCCTCCTCGGCGCGCACGGCGAGTCGGGCTTCCTCGTCACCGCCGTCCGGCAAAAGCCCTTCAGCGTCGTGCTGCTCGACGAAGTCGAGAAGGCCCACCCCGCCGTCTTCGACGCGCTGCTGGCGGTGCTGGGCGAAGGCCGCCTCACCGACGGGCTGGGCCGCCTCGCCGACTTCCGAAGCTGCGTCATCATCCTCACGAGCAACCTCGGCGCCACCACCCAGCGGCGACACGCGGGCTTCTCGTCGAGCGCGCCCGGAGAGCTGCGCGCGCACTACCTGGCCGAGGTGCGCCGCTTCTTCCGACCGGAGCTGTTCAACCGCCTGGACGACGTCGTGGCCTTCGCCCCGCTGGGACCCGCGGAGCTGGCCGCCATCGTCACGCGGGAAGTGGACCGCATCGCCCAGCGCGCCGGCTTCAGCCGCCGAGACCTCAGCGTGGCGCCCTCCGCCGAGGCGCTGGAAGCGCTCGCCCGCTGGGGCCACGAGCCCGCGTACGGCGCACGGCCGCTCAAGCGCGCGCTGGAGCGACGGTTGGTGGTGCCCGCCGCGGCGCACTTGGCCGCGCACCCGCCCGCGGGCGCTACCCGGCTCGACTTCAGCGTCGAAGGTGAAAGCCTCGCGCCCTCGTCGACGCCCACGCCACGCGCGGCAGACGGCGTCGCGCGCGTGGGCCTGCTGGAAGCCTGTGAGCGCGCCGGAACCCTGCGCGCCGAGGTCCGCGCCTGGCTCAAGAGCCCCGTGCTGCGCCGCCTCCGCGACGGGCTGCGACTGTTCGAACGGCTGTCTCGCTCGCCCAGCTTCTGGACGGACGACGCGCTGGCGCAGGAGCAGGCCCGCAGCGCCGCCTTCGCAAAGGACGTGTGGGACGGGCTCGAAGCAGCGCGGCAGCAGGCCGAGGCCGCGGAGGACCTGGCCTTCGAAGCGTACGCGCTGCGCGCCAACCATTCCCTCGTGGAGCTCACCGAAGCCGTCGAGGGCGCGCGGGAGGCCTTCTGGCCACTCACCGAGCGGCTCTACGCGAGCCTGTTTCCCCGCACCGACGCCGTGACGCTGACGGTGCTGCCCAGCCGCGGGGCCCAGCACTGGGGACGGTGGCTCTTCGAAGCGTGGAGCGACTGGGCGATGGGGCGAGGGCTGAAGACGCACGTCGCCCACCTGCTGCCCAAAGACGCCGAGCAGAAGAAGCGCGAAGCCGTCGAGCTCAAGCGGCTGGAGGCCGTGCGACGCACCATCGGCAAGGACGTGGAACGGGTCCTCGCGCAGCACGGCATCGTCGCGGCGGTGAAGGTGTACCGCGAGCGGACCGGCAGCTCGCTGAAGGAGGCCGCGGACGTCGTGCGCGCCTGGAGAGACAGCCAGCAGAGCGCGCTCCTCTCGAGCCACGCCTGGCGAGAAGGTGACGCGCCGACGGGCTCCCCGTGGGCCGCGCTCGCGCTGACGGTGACGGGTGACGCGCTGCCGCTGCTGCTCACGGGTGAAGCCGGGACGCACCGCTTCCACGTCGACGGCGACACCTTCACCGTCCGCGTCGGCTTCGTGGCGTCCAAGCCCAAGGTGTCCGAGCTGCCCACGCTCGAGGTGCTGGAAGGCGCGGCCGCTCCGAAAGAAGTGCGCCGCATCTGGCCTCGCCGGCAGGGCTTCGAACACGGGCTGCTCAAGGACCTGCGCACCGGCACGGAGCACCGCGCCAACGCCGCGACCTTTCCGCTGAGCGAGGTGCTCGCCGCGTGGGTCCGCCATCGCGTGTTCCACGGGGAGGACGGCACATGGAGCTGAGCCTGCCCATGCTCGTCTCGCGGAAGGGCCCCCGGCTCCTCCACTGCTGGCTGCCGCACTGGCCGGAGCTGTCGGTGGAGGGCACGAGCCTGTCCGAGCTGAAGGACGACCTGGCACTCGAGGTGATGGAGCGCTTCCTTCAGACGTCGCCCGCGGAGGCCTGGCGTTTTCAGGTCGCCCCGCACCTCAAGCTCAAGCGCGTCACCGTGGACACCGTCGCCAAGGACCCAGAGGACGGGCGCAGCTACGCGCTTCAAGGCAAGGTCAGCGTGCTGCTCGAGAAGTGGCCGGACGACGACTTCTGGCTCGCCACGCCGACGCAGGCGCCGGCGCTCGCCTTTCCACTGCAGCAGCCCTCGGAGCTCGACGAGGTGCTGGCCATGGTGCTTCGCGCCCACTGCCTCAAGACGCGCGCCGAGACGCTGGCTGGCCTCGTCGAAGAGCCGGACGAGCGGCTCGAGCTGCTCGACGTGGACGCCGACGCGCCGACGGCGCTGCCCAAGGCCTCCGTCGCGCTGCGGGTCAAGCGCGCCACGCCGAAGACCCGCGGGAAAGACGCCGCGAAGGCCGGCACCACCGACGAAGAGACGCCCGAGCAGAAGGAGCAGCGGCGCGCCCGAGCGCGGCTGGCGGTGTCGACGCTGCGGCAGATTGGGAAGAACCTGGCGCACCAGGCCCGCGACGGTGAACTCGGTCGGGCGTACGGCCGCGAGGCGCTGGTGAACGGCCTGGTCGAGACGCTGTTGGCTCGCGAAGGGGTGGGCCTGGTGCTGGTCGGCGAAGGCGGCGTCGGCAAGACGGCGCTCGTGCACGAGGTGACGCGGCGCTTCGTGGACCGCCTCACCTCCCGGGGCACCCGGCGCGACGTGTGGCGCGTGGACGGCAACCAGTTCATCGCCGGCATGTCGTACGTGGGGCAGTGGGAAGCGCGGGCGCGGCAGCTCGTGCAGGAGCTCAAGGACACCGGCGATGTCCTCTACGTCGACGACTTGGCCTCCCTCGTCTACGCCGGCCGACACAGCAAAGGAGACACCCACGTCGCGCAGTACCTCGAGCCGCACCTCGCCCGTGGCGAGCTGACCGTCGTCGCCGAGTGCAGCCCCGAGCGCTTCGAACGGGTGAAGGAAGAAGCGCCGTCCTTCGCCGCGCTCTTCGACGTGGTGCAGGTGCCCGCCCTGAGCGAAGCCCAGAGCCTGTCGGTGCTGTTGGGGGTGCTCCGTGAGCTCGAGGCGAGCGAGCCTGCGGCGCTCACACCTCGCCTGACGCCCGACGTGCTGGAGCTGGTGCTCTCGCTGTCGGGGCGCTTCTTCAGCCACCGGGCGTTGCCGGGCCGCGCGGTGCGGGTGCTGGAGCAGGTGCTGTCGGGCGAGGGCGTGGTGGAAGGCCAGACACGGCGCTTCCGCGCCACCGACGCCTTCGAAGCCGTGCGCCGCGAGACGGGCCTGCCAGACTTCGTGCTGGGCGGGGCGCCGCCGAAGACACGCGCGCAGCTGGTGCGCGAGCTCTCCTCCCTCGTCGCTGGGCAGCCCGAGGCCGTCGAAGCCGCGGTGGACGCGGTGCTGACGCTCCAGCTGTCGGTGCAGGATCCGGACAAGCCGCTGGCCAACTACCTCTTCGTCGGCCCCACCGGCGTCGGCAAGACGGAGACGGCGAAGGCGCTGGCGAGCCTCCTCTTCGGCTCACCGGAGCGGCTCGTGCGCTTCGACATGTCGGAGCTCGCCACGCCCGACGGCATCACCCGGCTGCTGGGCACGCCTGGCGCGCCGGACGGAGAGCTGGTGACGGCGCTGCGCACGCAGCCCTTCTGCGTGGTGCTCTTCGACGAGGTGGAGAAGGCACACCCTCGCGTCTTCGATGCGCTGTTGCAGTTCCTCGGCGAAGGCCGCCTCACCGACGCCAAGGGCCACACGCTGGACGGCCGCAACGCCGTGGTGGTGATGACGAGCAACCTGGGCGTGCGCGAGGCAGCGTCCACCACCGGCTTCGGCGAGAAGGACCCGCACAGCGCCGCGCAGCACTACGTGGCCGCGGCCAAGGCGTTCTTCCGCCCGGAGCTCTTCAACCGGCTCGACCGCGTGGTGCCGTTCCGCTCGCTGGACCAACCCGCGCTCCGCCGCGTCGTCGAGCGCGCGCTCCAAGGCCTCCTGTCTCGCCGCGGCCTTCGCCACGGCAACGTGCTGGTGGACGTGGAGCCGGAGCTGCTCGAGCTGCTCGTCGAGCAAGCGTTCGACCCGCGCTACGGGGCGCGGCCGCTCAAGCGCTTGTTGGAGAAGAAGCTCGCGGTGCCGCTGGCGCACCACCTGCTGGGGCGCACGCCGGACGAGCTGGCGGTGGTGGAGCTGCTGCGCCGCGCGGACGACGTGCAACTGTCGGTGCGCCTCCTCGCGCGGGCGGCCACGGTGCCGCTGCGCCCCGCTGACGGCTGGACGCTGCCCAAGCTCACCGCCGAGGCGCGCAAGGCGAAGGAGCACGTCGCCCGGCTGCTCGAGACGAAGGCCGCGCGGGCGCTGGCGAGCGCGCGCGCCGCGACCCTCCGAAGTGCCCCAAGCCTCACCGAAGCGCAGGCCGTCCTCGACGAGCTCGAGCTGTGTGGGCGTCAGCTCGAGGCGCTGCTCGACGAGGGCCTGGAGCTGTCGCCGTACGACGAAGCGGAAGAGCTCCCCGCCAAGCAGGAGCGCCACCTCGAGAAGGGCGCGCGCTTCGGGCTGCGGCCGCGCTCGAGCTTTCGCGGCGTCGTCTACGCGCCCAACGCCGAGGCCACGCTCGCCACCGCCGCGCCGCGCTTGAGCCGGCTGCTCGACACGCTCGGCGTGCTGGCCCATCAGCTCGACGAGAGCCAGCGCGCCGACGACGTGGTGACACTGCTCTTCGAACCCATCGGCGTCGCGTCGGCCGAGGCGGTGGCGCTCTTCGCGGCCGCCCTCCCGTCCCTCGGGGCCTCGAGCTTCCACGACGACGGCGCTGGGTGGGCGGTCGGTGGCGGGGCCACGGCGAAGCGGCAGGCCCGCGTGCTGCGTGGACCGGGGCTTCGAGCGCTCCTCGAGCCGTGGCTGGGCTACGGCCGGGTGACGGTGCTCGGCGCCGACGGCGCGCCGGTGAGGGCGCTGGTCCGCTGCGCCGCCATCGACGGGGGAGACGGGAGCGCCGCCGCCGCCGTGGCCGCGCTGCAGGAGCACGACCGACGGGCGCGCGCGGAGCGAGAGGCCCGGCGCCGCGGCGGCCCCCTTCCAGCCGAGGCGCACCTGCGCGTCGTCCTCGAGCGAGAAGACACCTCGAGTCCAGCGCGCTTCGTGGCGACGGGCCTTCTGACGGACGACGTCGCGGCGCACACCGCGGCCTGCCTCGCGGCGCGGCGGTCAGGAGGTGCGGCGTGGTGACGCACACCTTCCCGCTCTTCGTGCGCCGCTTCACGGGCGTCGGCTACCAGGCGTGGGTGCTGGGGCACGAGCACCTCGCCTCCTTCGGCGAGTCGATGAGTGACGTGTACTCGGACCTGTCCACCGTGCTCGAGCGGCTGCTACTGCGCGGCGAGCTGCGAGACACGAGCGCGGCGCTGAGCTGGACGCAGCGGCGCGTGGAGCTGGACGTGCGCGCCATGCAGCGCGGCCGCCTGTTGACAGTGCCCATGCGCTTCACCGTGCTGCTCGGCGCGCGAGAAGTGCCCAAGCGCGCGAAGGTGAAGGGGCCGCGGCAGGGACTCAAGCTGCTGGTGCCGCGCCTGGGCGTCGAACATGTCCTCCACGACGAGCGCGACGTCGACGCGTTCGCCCACGAGGTCATTCGCCACGAGCTGCACCTGGCCCCGCTCGAGCGGCTGCTCGAGGTCGCTTGGACCGGCGAAGAGTCGGTGCGCAGCGTCACGGTGACGGCGCAGTACGACGTGCGCGCCGAGGCG
>JALHOS010000266.1 GCA_022842905.1 Myxococcaceae bacterium
CGAGCGCGTCCCTGCCTCTCTCGTCGAGGCGTTTCATCCACGAGGCCACGGTGTCGGCGGACAGGAGGAAGCGGCGCGCTGTCTCGGCCAGTGTCCAACCGGCTGTGGCGCGCAGGGCCAAGACGTCGAGCCTGGCCAGGGCCGAGAAGTGCGGCCGGCGCGCAGGAGGAATGGACTGGAGGCGCCCACGCAGCAGGCGGGCTTCCTCGCGCAGCAGCGCCACCTCGACACGGAGGCGCGAGGCCTCGGCCGCCAGCCTGGCCAACCGCGGCCCGTCGTCGAAGCCGTGCCAGACGCTCAGCAGCACCATTCTGGCGAGGCCGGCCGCGTGCAGCAGGGCGGAGTTGAGGGTGCCCATCGGCGAAGCGTCGAACTCGGCCGCGGCGGCGCGCAATCAGGCTGTCGACGGCCAGGCGGAGGCGGGCGCAGAATGCCGGCCATGAAGGTGCGCGTGAAGGTGGTGGGCAACACGCTGGTGCCGGATGAGGACGTGAATCTGCCCGAAGGGGCGCGGGTGGAAGTCGTCCTCTGCGCGACCGGCGAGGGCGTCTACGTCGACGAGGCCAGCGAGGCGGAGTTGGCCGCGGCCATGGGGGAGGCGGACACGGAGAAGGGCCGGACGACGGAGGAGGTCTTCGGCCAGCTACCGCCGCGCAGGCGCAGCGCATGAAGTTCGTATGGAGCGCCACCGCCGCCCGGGAACCTGAGGGTCGCGGTTGAGTGGTGGAGAATGCGGCCATCCGCATTGCGTCGCCCCGCTGCACTCGATCTTTCGCAAACTCCTCCTCCGTGAACGGTCCCTCCGCCCGATCGGCTTTCCCGTGGAGTCGGTGATCGACATCACGTGGTGGACGCATCGACTTCAACAGGGCTGCTTGTGTCGGAGTCGACACTGCGGTGGAGGACGCAGAATGGGAACCATGCGACTGACGGCGACGGTGGTGGGCAACACGCTGGCTCTGGACGAGGACGCGAAGCTGCCCGAGGGCGCGAAGGTGGAGCTCGTCCTGCGCGTCGTTGAGGGCAGCGAAGAATCCGTCGGCCAAGGCTTCGTGCTGACGCCACAGATGGAGGCGGAGCTTGCGGAGGCGGACGCCGAAATCGACCGCGGCGAGTACGTTTCCGCCGAGGAGTCGTTGCGTCAGCTGCGCGCTTCGCTGGGCCTCTGAAAATGCAAGTCGTCCTCGCGAAGCGCGCCTTGCGCGACTTGGACGATGTCGTGGGCTGGTGGCGTGCGCAGGGGCACTCTGAGCGGGCCGAGAAAGCGCCTTCGCACCGTTGCTCCACACTCCGCGCGTCGCGACCTCCGCCAGACACCGCCACCGCGACCGCTCCGTCGCCGCGAGCTGCTAAGCCACCCCTCGTGCGCGCCACCGCCCACGCCGGCCTCCTGCTCCTCGCGCTCGCAGCCTGCGGGACAACGTTCGCCGTCACCGACGCGGGCGTGTCCCTCGGCGAACCCCTCGCCCGCGCCTCGTTCTCCGCCTCCGGCGGGCAGCTGCGCTCGGCCGACGGGCGGTTCGTCGTCACCGTCCCCGGAGGCGCGCTGAGCCAGCCAGTCGAGCTGACGATCGAGCGGATCGGCTCTACCGCTCCCGGCGCCGTCGGCCCGGCGTATCGGCTCGGACCTGCCTCCCTCGTCCAGTCTTCCGCGTTCGACGTCCAGTTCGCCGCCGAGCCCACGGACCTCGCGCACATCGAGCTGGCTGGGCTCACGCTCGCGCGGCAGGCCGCCGACGGCCGCTGGGAACGCTTCGACGACGTCGTCGTCAGCCAGGCCCAGCTCTCGGTGCGGCGCCGCGCGTTCCCGTCCAGCGGCGACTGGGCCTTGGTTCGAACCGCGCTGCTCGATCCCGCGCGGGCCACCGTCCGCGCCGGCGCCCTCCATCGCCTCGCGGTCCTCGAGTGTGGCCTGCGCCCAGACGGCGAGCGGTCCTTCGCGACCGACTGCGGCGCCGCCGGGCTCGACGGCCTCGTCACCCGCTGGAGCGCCGAGGCCGGCCTGGGGGAACTCACGGTGAACGGCCCCTCCGCGCTGCTCCGCACGGGCAGCGCGCGCTCGGCCGGCCGCGTGTCCGCCAGCCTGTTCTCTCGGTCGCTCACGCGAGACGTGGCCCTCACCGCCGACGTGCAGGTCGAGTCGCCACGCACCCGAATCACGGGCAGCTTCTCACTGAGCCGCACCACGGCCGGGCTGCGCACCCAGCTGTCCGGCGCGCTGGCGCTCGACAAGCTCGGACCCGACGCGGACCCGCAGCCGTTCCAGGGCCGCGCGACCATCGACGCCGTCAGCAGCGGAGCGCACCTCGGCTGCGTGCTCGCCGATGCCGGCGCGGTGGATCTGGGCTCGAGCTACGTCTACCTGTCGGCCGACGGCGGCGTTCGGCTGCTGCTCGACCTGTCCGTCTCCGCGTCTTTGCGCTGCCCGGACGCCGGCGTGGTGACGTTCCGTGCGTTCGAGGACACCTGCGGTGAGCTGGGCATGAGCAGCTGCGCGACCGGCTGCCCGCGCTCGGAGGCGGCGCTGCTCAAGCACCAGGCGCAGGGCCTCAGCGGCGCCGACCGTCTCGACTGCGCCGGCGTGAGCGCCGAGGCGACCTGGCGGCTGGCAGCGGAGTAGGGGACGCGCCGGCTACCGCGTGCCGGCGTCCCACCGCAGCCGTTCGAAGATCGCCGAGCCCGCGTCCACGTCGTCGACCAGCGCGGGCTGCACGGGCCGCTCGGGGTAAGCGTCGCTCGTCGCCGGCAGCACCCGCGTCGCCAGGACGCCCGCCTTCGACACCGTCAGCTCCACCAACGCCGTGCGCTTGTCCTTCGGATCCCAGTTGCCGCCGAAGACGAAGTTGCCCAGCGAGTAGACGATCGGCGCGCCCTTGGAGCGGTCGATCGGCTGCAGCACGTGCGGGTGGCTGCCGATCACCGCCGCCGCGCCGGAGTCGATCGCCACCTTCGCCAGCGCCGTCTGGTACGGCTCGGGCTCGGCGCGGCCTTCGCGGCCCCAGTGGAAGAAGGGGATCACCAGATCCGCCTTCTTCTTCGCGGCCCGAACGTCGGCCTTCACCATGGCCGAGAGCGCCGCGAGGTCCGAGAACTCACCGGCGACCCCCGGCGCGTCCGGCGAGGCGATGACCTCCTTCGGTTCGATGTTGCGGTCCCCCAGGAAGAAGTAGCCCAGGAACGCGACCTTGATGCCCTTGACGTCGACGATCGCCGGCGTGCGCGCCGCGGCCAGGTTTCGCGCCGCGCCGAAGTGCACGATTCGGTGCTGATCGAGCGTGGCGAGCGTGTCGAAGAGCCCCTCCGGCCCGTAGTCCATGAGGTGGTTGTTCGCGAGGCTGACGACGTCCACGCCCCCCGACGCCAACGCGGCGACCAGCTCGGGCCGCGCGCGGAAGTTGAAGTTCTTGGCGATCTTCTCGCCCTTGCTGGTGAACGGGCACTCCAGGTTGACCACGAAGAGATCGGCCTTCGTCGTCACGTCGCGCACGCGGGCGAAGCCCCAGGCCAGCGCTTCGTCCTTCGGCATACCCTTCTTGATCTGCTCGTCGACGTACTCCTCGTAGTGGTAGCCGAGCGTGACGTCGCCCGCGAAGAGCAACGTGGCGGTCGGGTCGGCGGCGGCCTGCGCCAAGAGCGCGCCGAGGGTGACGGTGAGCATGGCCGGCATGACGCCTCAGGCCGTCGGCGCATTCAAGCGCGGCGTCGAGCGAAGGGGCCGTTCGGACGATGCACGCCAGCGGAGCGCGGTCCAGCTAGGGTTCCACCCCACGCATGAAGCACGTCGCCTTGATCACCCGGCCGGACAAGCCTGAAGCCGTCGCCCTGGCCAAGTCGCTCTTCGCCGAGTTCCCGTCGGTTCGCTTCCTCATCGAGCCGCACTTGGCGATTCCCTTGGGCCGCGCCGCTGACGACGACGCGACGATTCGCGAGCAGGCCGAAGCGGCGATCGTCTTGGGCGGCGACGGCACGCTGATCTACGCGGCGCGGCTCTTCCGCGGGCGCAACGTGCCGCTGCTGGGCGTGAACTTGGGCTCGCTGGGCTTCATGACGGAGATCCCCGCCGCGGAGGCGGTGGACACGGTGCGCCTGCTGCTCGACGGCCGCGCGCGGGTCGACTCGCGCATGAAGCTCGCCTGCCGGCTGTTCCGCGCCGAGCAGCTGATCCTCGAAGACGAGGTGCTCAACGACGTCGTCATCAACAAGGGCGCGCTGGCCCGCATCGCCGATCACGAGACCTGGCTCGACGGCGCCTTCGTGGCGACGTTCAAGGCCGACGGCGTCATCTTCTCCACGCCGACCGGCTCCACCGCGTACTCGCTGTCCGCCGGAGGCCCCATCGTCCACCCGTCGGTCGACTGCGTGATCGTCACGCCGATCTGCCCGCACGCGCTGACGCAGCGGCCGATCGTGGTGCCCGGCGACCAGCTGCTCCGCGTGATCCTCACCAGCGACGTCGCCGACGTGTACCTGACGATCGACGGCAAGGCCGGCCACGCGCTGCAGCGGGGCGATCGTCTCGAGGTCCTCAAGTCGCCGCACCGGCTCCAGCTCGTGCGCAACGCGACGCTCGATTACTTCGGCATCCTCCGACAGAAGCTCCACTGGGGCGAGCGGTGAGGCTGGCCCTGGCGGCGGCGCTGCTGGGACTGCTGGGCTGCGGCCGCCTCTGTTTCCTCGAGCCCGTGCTCGAGGGGACCTGCGGTGGCGTGGTCGTCGAAGGTGTCCCCACCGTCCTGCGCTTCACCACGCCGACGTGTGATGGGCGCGGGCAGCTCGAGCGGACGCCGATGGTGGAAGTCCTCAGCTCGGACCCCCGGATCTTCACCGTCGCCGAGCTGCGGACCGACGCGGGCGTCGACCACCTGCTGATCGCCGGCTCCGTCGGCTCCGCCAGGGTGATCGCCGACCGCGGCCCCGACTACGTGGCGCTGGAGTACGCCGTCACGGTGGTCGCCGCCGACGGTGGCGCGCGCGACGCGGGCAGCTCGTGCAAGGCCGTCGAGCCGCTCCAGGAACCCTGAGCCAGCCAGCGCCTTCAGTAGTGCGGCGGCTTGTCCTGCTGCGCGGCGTCCACCAGCCCCGGGTCCTGCGCCTTGAGCTTCGTCGTCAGCTCCTGGGCGGTGCGGCGCAGCCCGTCGAGCTCCCGCTGCTGGGCGTAGACGACGTGGGACAGCTCCTGCACCAGGTGTTCGAGCTCGGCGTAGCGCGCTTCGAGCTCGTTGAGCCGGGCGTCGGCGGTCGGCGTCTGCATGGGCGCTCGCATACTCGGTCCCACGCGCGCGCGCGAATGCGGCGGTTCGCTACTCCGTCGGCGACGGTTGCGAGAACCAGTCGTCGCCGTCGAACACCTCGGCCTCGAAGGGCATGGCGCACACCGGCTGCCCACGCGTGAAGGCTCCAGTACGGACCCACAGCCCGTCGACCAACCGGTACGTCTCGAGCGTCGCCTCGAGTGGGCTGAGCAGCCACAGGAAGCCGACGCCCGCCCGCGCGTAGAGGTTCGCCTTGGTGATGCGGTCGTGCGACGCCGCCCTCGGTGACAGCACCTCGAGCACCCAGTCTGGCGGCAGCGTGAAGTGCGCTTCGTTGGGAAGCGCCGGCAGCCGTTCGCGGCGCCAGCCAGCGACGTCGGGGACGAGCACGTTGCGGCCCAGGTGCAGCTCCGGCTCGTCCAGAATCCACCAACCCCCCGGTGGGCGGCTGCGGCCGAAGCGTCCGTTGACGTCGGCGCCCAGGTTCGAGCGCGAGGCGGCGTGCTGGATCGGCGGCCGCGGGTGCGCGTGCAGGGCTCCGTCGATCAGCTCCCCGACCAGGTGTTCGGGCAGCGCGCGCAGCTCGTCGTACGTGGCAGCTCGAGGGCGTCTGGGCTCCATGACGATGCTCAGCGTAGGTCCGCCGCGCCCGGGCGCGAAACCTGCGCTGGCGAGCCCAGCCGCCCGGTGGTACAGGCCCCTTTCGCTTCCTCTTCGCCGTGAAGTCAAAGCCGTGACCGAAAACGCCTCGCCGCCCTCGATGCAGCTCCCCCCGGACGACGGCCTGTGGCTCAGGAGCCTCAAGTCCGACGTTCAGCCTGAGACCTTCAAGAAAGGCCGCTCGTACGCCGAAGCGCGCCGCGTCTCCGGCCTGGCTCGAACCGATCTCGGCATTCAAGCCCGCGTCATGGGGAGCGAGGACAAGCGCTACAACGTCCGCGTCGGCCCCGGCGAGGGTGAAGGGGTCATCGACAGCACCTGTGACTGCGAGTCGTGGGGCAAGTACGGCCCCCACTGCAAGCACGTCGTCGCCACCGCCCTGGTGTACCTCGCGCGCATCAAGTCCCGGGTCGACGCAGCCCCGACGACGGGCGCCGCCCCCGGTACACCTCCGGTCGAAGACGCCGACCCCGTCACGCTGCCCGCGCTTGCCAAGCTCGAGAACTGGCTGGGCCTGTCGGCGCTGCCCGACCTCGAGTTCCAGTACCGCATCACGCCCACGCCTGGCAGCACCGGCACGCGCACGTGGATCGTCGACGTGCGGCGCATGGATCAGGCGGCCAAGGGCCCCGTGCAGGTCAAGCGGTCGCTGGCGCTGGGGCTGCGGATCTCACCGCAGGACGAGAAGGCGCTCATCGAGCTGGCGAAGTTCGAAGCGCGCTACGACGCGAAGCTCGTCGTCCCCGACGAGGCCATGGCCGACGTGCTCGACCTGGTCCGCGCGCGCAAGGTGATCTACCGGGGCACGCCGCTCGTGTTCGAGCTCGAGCCCGCGCGGCCGATCATTCGCCTCGACAACCGGCCTGACGGCGCGACGGCGCGCGTGGAGCTCGCGCTGCCGGCGGGCGCGGCGCTGCAGCTCAAGGACGTCGTCGTCATCGCCGGCAAGCGCACCTGGGCGCTCGCGGGTCAGCAAGCCATGGTGCTCGAGCCTGACTTCCCGCCGCGGCTCCTGCGCAAGTGGCTGCTCGAGCCGTCCATGACGTTCCCCGCGGGGCAGCTCGATCGCGTGCTGTCCTTCTTCGCGGCGCACCTGCCGCGGTTCCGCCTCGCGCTCCAGGCCGAAGGGCTCGAGGTCGACGACACGTCGGAGCCCAAGTTCGTGCTCACGCTCGAGGGCCGCGCCGACGTGGTCCGCGGCCAGCTCGCCGCCCGCTACGGCGCCAAGCCGGGCCCTGACGGCAAGCCAGCGCCCGGCGCCGCGACGGTGCCGGTGTCTCCTTCGGCGCAGCACCTGGGCTACCTCGCCGCCGGCGCGGGCTCGGAGAAGAAGCTCTACCTGCGGCAGGAAGCGCTCGAGCGCGCCGCGGGCAAGCGGCTGACGGAAGTCGGCTTCCGCTTCGACGACACCACCTCGGTGTACGAAGCGACCGGCGACGCGGCGATCGACTTCTGGGCCAAGGGCCGCTCGCAGCTGCCCAAGGACTGGGACGTCTTCGCCGCCGCGCCCCCGAAGGTCCGCGTGCGCTCGAAGCTCAAGCCGCGCATCGCCGTCAACATGTCGAGCGTCAACTGGTTCGAACTCGACGCGGAGTTCGCGGCCGAAGACCAGACGGTGGACCTGGGCGCGGTGCGCATGTTCCTGGACTCCGGGCGCCGCTACATCGAGCTCAAAGACGGCAGCTTCTCGGAAGTGGACACCGCCGAGCTGTCCCGCGTCGCCACGCTGCTCGAAGAGGCCGGCGCGCTGCCCGGCAAGACGAAGACGAAGCTGCCGCTGTTCCACGCGACCGCGCTCGATCTGCTCGCGAGCCTGGGCGACGTGGAGATCGACGCGAAGGCCAAGAAGGCCATGGCCGAGCTCAAGGAGATCGACGGCATCCCCGCGGTGAAGACCCCCGAAGGGCTGACCGCCACGCTGCGCCACTACCAGGAGTCCGGCCTGTCCTGGCTCTGGTTCCTCTACCGCCACGGGCTGTCCGGCGTGCTCGCCGACGACATGGGCTTGGGCAAGACGGTGCAGGCGCTGTCGCTGTTGCTCAAGGTGAAGAACGAGCAGGGTCCGCAGCCGGTGCTGGTCGTCGCGCCGACGAGCGTGCTGCCCAACTGGGAACGCGAGGCCGAGCGCTTCGCCCCTTCGCTCAAGGTCTTCGTGTGGCACGGCGCCGAGCGCAAGGAGAACGCCGCCATGCTGTCCACGGCGGACATCGTGCTGACGAGCTACGCGCTGATTCGTCGCGACCTCGAAGAGCTCAAGAAGGTGAAGTTCCGCACGTTGATCCTGGACGAAGCGCAGAACATCAAGAACGCCGACAGCGCCACCGCGCAGGCGTGCAAATCCATGGACGCCGAGAGCCGGGTCGCCCTCACCGGCACGCCGCTCGAGAACCGGCTGACGGAGCTGTGGAGCCTGTTCGACTTCTTGATGCCCGGGTTCTTGGGCAGCGCCGACTCGTTCCACGACCGCTACGAACACCCGATCATGGTGCAGGCGGACCTCGAGGTGCGCACGCGGCTCAAGCAGAAGATCCACCCGTTCATCCTCCGGCGCTTGAAGACCGAGGTGGCCAAGGACCTGCCTCCGAAGACCGAGGTCGTCACCTGGGTGGACATGGACGCCGGCCAGGCCGCGCTCTACCGCGAGGTGCTCGAGGACAGCCGCCGCAAGGTCTACGACAGCATCGACAAGATCGGCTTCGCCAAGTCGCGCATCTCGATCCTCTCCGCGCTCATGAAGCTGCGGCAGGTCTGCTGCGACCCGCGGCTGCTCAAGCTCCCGCCGGGCACGGTGCTGCCTCCGTCCGCGAAGCTCGAGCGGCTCGACGAGCTGGTCGAAGAGCTCATTCGGGAAGGGCACCGCGCGCTGATCTTCAGCCAGTTCACCGAGATGCTGGAGATCCTCACCACGCAGGCCACCGAGAAGAACCGGCCGTACCTGTACCTCGACGGGCGGACCAAGGACCGCATGGCCAAGGTCGACGAGTTCAACGCGCCCGAAGGGCCGCCGCTCTTCTTCATCAGCCTCAAGGCGGGCGGCACCGGCCTCAACCTGACGGCCGCCGACTACGTCATTCACTACGATCCCTGGTGGAACCCCGCCGTCGAAGACCAGGCCACCGACCGCACCCACCGCATCGGCCAGACCCGCGCCGTCTTCAGCTACAAGCTCATCACCCGCGGCACGGTGGAAGAGAAGATCCTGAGCCTGCAGCAGCGCAAGCGGGAGCTCGCCCAGGGCGTGCTCGGCACCGACGCCGACATTGGCAAGGCGCTCTCCGAGTCCGACGTCGAAGATCTGTTCCGCGCCGAGTGAGCCGTAGCCCCGCCGTGGGCAATGTCAGCCCGACCTGATAGGGTGTTCAGTGTCACCCATCAGGAGGGCGCATGCTGCAGTCATTGAGGCTCAAGAACTTCGCCGTCATCGAAGAGCTCGAGGTGTCGTTTGCCGGCGGGCTGACGGTGCTCACCGGCGAGACGGGGGCCGGCAAGTCGGTGCTGATCGACGCGCTGGCGCTGCTGACCGGAGGCCGGGCGGAGCCGGAACTGGTGCGCGCCGGCGCCGATGAAGCGGTGGTCGAGGGGATCTTGGAGCTGCGCCCGGAGCTGGCGGCGCGGCTCGACGCGCTGGGGCTGCCGGCGCTGGGCCATGAGCTGTGCGTGCGGCGGACGGTGGGCGGCAAGGGGAAGTCCCGCGTCTACGTCAACGGCTCCCTCGTCACCGTCGGCGTGCTCGAGCGCCTCATGGCCGGGCTGTTCGCCGTCGCCGGGCAGCATGAACACGTGGCGCTGCTCGACCCCGCCGAGCACCTGACCATGCTCGATCGCTTTGGGGACGAAGCGCTGGGGCAGGCACGCGCCGCCCACGACGCCGCCTGGGCCGAGCTGCGCGTGATCGACGAGCGGCTGGCTGCGCTGGCCAGCCCGGCTGGAGAGCTCGCTGGCCGCCGGGACTTCGTGGCGTTTCTGCTCGAAGAACTCGAGAAGGTCGATCCACAACCCGGCGAAGACGAGCGGCTGGACGTGGAGCGGCGTCGGCTGGCCGGGGCTGAGCGGCTTCGGCGCGGCGCGGCGGCGGCGGAGCACACCTTGGCGACCGGCGACGGCGCGGCGCTCGACGTGGTGGGGAGAATGGTGCAGCAGCTGTCCGAGCTCGAGCAGCTCGATCCGGGGCTCGGCGCGGCGCGGCAGGCGCTGGCCAACGCCCACGCCGAGCTCGACGACGCGGCGCGGACCCTGTCGCGGTACTTGAGCCACCTCGAGGCGGACCCTCGGCGGCTGTCCGAAGTGGAAGATCGGCTGGACACGCTGCGGCGGCTCGTCCGCAAGCACGCCTGTCCGCTGGAGCAGGTCATCGCCAAGCGCGAGGCGCTCAAGGCCGAGCTGGCCTCGATCGACGGTCGCCAGGAGGCGGGCCAGGCGCTGACCGACGCCCGCGCCGCGGCGCTCGCCAAGGCGACGCAGACCGCTCGTGCGCTCACCGTGGCGCGAGGTCGGGGCGCCGCCGTGCTCGAGCGCGAGGTGCGCGATCGGCTGACCGCGCTCGCCATGCCCAAGGCGCGCTTCGCCGC
>JALHOS010000267.1 GCA_022842905.1 Myxococcaceae bacterium
GGGGCGCGGCGTCGAGCGCTCGGGCTTGGCCTTGGGGCGCGGGCGCGGCGGCCTGAGTCGGTGGAGGCGCCGCGGCGGCGCGCTGCTTCTTGGGCCCGGCTTGTTCGTCGCGGCAGGCGAGCGCGGTGCAACAGAGGACGATCAGGAGAGGACGCATGCGGGCGGCCACCGTATCGCCGCAACGGCGCGGTGTCGCGGCGCTTTGCCGTGCAAGTTCATCCACCGCCGCGAGCCCTCGAGGGCGTCGGCAGCCGTGGTCTTGGGCACTTGGTCGCGGTCCAAACCTTGCTCACGGCATGCGCCATGCGCCTCGAGGTCACCTGGAACGACGAGCGGAGTGAGCTCGAGCTCGAGGAGGGGGAGCTGTCGTGGGGGGGGGCGCCGGAGGACGGGCTTCAGTTTCCGGGCCTGCCTCCGGCGCTGGCGGTCGCGAGAATCCGCGGAGGCCGGCTGACGCTGACGCCGGCCTGCGCCCTGCGCGTCGGCGGCGTGCTGAGCCCCAGGCACGTGGAGCGACTCGTCTTGCCGGGTGAGGTGGTCGAGCTGGACGAAGGCGTGCGGGTGGTCGTGCCCAAGGTGCCTGACGACGGCCGCGAGACGATCGGCACGGCGGTGGTGATGAGCGAGCTGCTCGCCGGCAAGCCACCGCGACAGCCGCAGCAGACGCGCGCGGCGTACTTCGACTGCGTGGCCGGCGTGGACCTGGGGGCGCAGCTCGCCGTCGCGTACGTCGACTGCGTGCTCGGGCGAGGCACTGACGCGCAGCTCCGGCTACGAGATCCGGCGGTGTCCCGGCACCACGCGCGCTTGGCCCGAGACGGCAAGCAGTGGCACCTGACCCCGATGCCCTCGACGAACGGCGTGTACGTCAACGGGCAGCGTCTGCGGGGGAGTCACCCGCTCGCCGCCGGCGACATCGTCGAGCTGGGCCGAACGTTGCTGCGCTTCGAGCCTGAAGCGAAGGCGCAGGAAGAGTACACGGTCGCCGCGCCGCAGCCAGCCGAGCAAGCCCCGCAGCCGGTCGAAGCGCCAGCCGTTCCGGTGCAGCCTGCCCTCAGCGAGTCTGCGGAGCCGGTCGAGGTGACGTCCACCGAGCGACTCCCCTCGGCGTTGCCCATTGAACGGCCGAGCCGGCGCGGGTGGTGGATCCTCGTGCCGGGAACACTCGCGGCGCTGAGCGCGGCCGTCGCGTGGCTGCTCTTGACCCGGGTGTGAGCGGCTCGCTCGACCCGACGCCTCAGAACGAGTTGCCGATGGTGAACTCGAACTGAATCGGCTGGTCTGTCGGCCGCCTGTTGAGCGGAATGCCCCACTCGAAGCGCAGCGGGCCGATCGGCGAGAACCAGCGCACGCCGAAGCCGACCGAGTGGTACAGCCCCAAGAACAGCTTGTTGCTGCCGCGGTGTTCGAACAGCGACGCGCCGCGCGCGAACACGTTGCCCGCGTCGTAGAAGAGCACCCCGCGGATGCCGACCTTCTCGACGACGGGGAACTCGAGCTCCACGTTCAGCGTCAGCTGCTTGTCGCCGCCCACCGAGAAGTCTCGCGTCACCGCGTCCGGTCGGTTCGCGTTGGGGACGACCTCCGTCGGCGCCACCGTGCGCAGCGGGTAGCCGCGAATGGTGTTGATGCCGCCCAGGAAGAACAGCTCGCTGATGGGCAGCTGCCGGTCCACGTTGCCGCCGAAGTGCTCGCGGATCCACCCCGCCTGGAGGTTCGTCTTGAAGACCGCGCCGAAGGGCAGGGGAACGTAGAAGCGCTGATACCCGGTGAGCCGGTCGAAGTTGTACGTGCCACCCAAGAACTCCGGCGCCGTCTCCGCGGAGAAGAAGCTCAAGAAGCCGGCGGTCGGGAACAGGCGGTTGTTGCGGCGGTCCCACTGCCAGGTCGCCTTGAGCGAGCTGGTGTTGCCCGAACGGAACTGCCCGGCGAGGGGGATCTGCGTCGTGAAGTCGCGGCCGGGATCGACGCGGACGAACTCCCGCGTGTAGCCCACGGACAGGCTCATCTCGTCGCGCAGGCTGGGAATGTAGAAGCCCAGCGACGCCGTCCCGCCGAACGCGTCGCGGATGAAGCCGAAGTAGTCCAGCTGCGTGCGGTACGCGTCGACGCTGAAGATCAGGTCTTTGTCGAGGAAGTACGGATCGAAGTACGACAGCTGGAAGAACTGGCGCAGGCCGGAGATCTGCGCGCTCGCGCTCACCGACACGCCCCAGCCCAGGAAGTTCTGCTGCTGGACCTGCGCGGTGAAGATGAAGGACTCCACGTTCGAGAAGCCCATGCCGACCTGGAAGGTGCCGGTGGACTTCTCTTTCACCTCGACCTGCACCGTCACGTGCCGATCGTCCTTGCCCGGCTTGTGCGTCACCTCGACGGTCTCGAAGAACCCCAGCGCGGTCACCTTCTCCTTCGACCGCTTCATGCCCGTGCCGTTGAAGAGATCACCTTCGAACACCCGCAGCTGCCGGCGAATGACCCGGTCCCGCGTCTTCGTGTTGCCGACGATCTCGATGCGCTCGACGGTGACCTGCTGCCCCTTCTGCACGTCGAACGTCAGGTCGATCGTGCGCGCTTCGGCGTTCACCGCCGTGACGGGGTTGATGTTCGCGTACGCGTAGCCCTGGTCGTAATAGATGTCGGTGATGCCTTGAATGTCCTTGGCGAGCAGCGAGCGGTTGAAGATCTCCTTCTCCTTGGAGGTCATCACCTTGCCCAGCTCGTCCTTGCCGACGATGAGGTCACCAGAGAAGTCGAGCTTGCCGATCGAGTACTGCTCACCTTCTTCGATGCGCAGCGACACGTAGATGAATCGCTTGTCCGGCGACAGGCTGACCGTCGGCTTGTCCACCCGCACGCTGATGAACCCACGGTCGTAGTAGGCGGCCTGGATCACCTGCAGATCGCGCTGGAAGTGCTCTTCGCGGAACGTGCCTTCGCTGGTGAGGAAGCTCAGCCAGCCGCCCTCGCGCGTGGCCATGACGGCCTTGAGATCTTCGGAGCTGACCTTCGAGTTGCCGAGGAAGGAGATCTCCTTGACCATCACCTTCGCGCGCTCGTTGATCACGAAGACCACGTCGACCTCGTGGCCTTCGGACACGGGCTCGAGCCGATACGTCACGTCCGCCAGGAAGAAGCCCTTCTCCACGTACTTGTCGGCGATCTTCTTCACGTTCCGCTTCACCGCGGCCACGTCGAGGATCGAGAACGGCTTCAGATCGATGACGTCCTTGAAGTCGTCCTTCGAAAGCTCGTCGTTGCCCGTCGTCGTCACCGCGCGGATCGCCGGCTTCTCCGAGACGCGCACCACGTACGCGATGCCGTCCGGGCTGCGCTGCACGAGCAGCTGAATGTCCTCGAAGTACTTGAGCGCCCAGAGCGCCCTCAGATCGTCCGACGTGCGGTCTGGGTCGAACGGCTGGCCGACCTTTTGACGTAGGGTCCGGGCGATGGCGGCCGGCTCGACGCGCCGGCTCCCTTCGACGCGGATCTCCTTGATGAGGGCGGCCTTCGACTCGTCGCTCAGCGGCGCGTCCGACTCCTGCGCGGACGCGATCGTGCCCAGGCACAGGCCCAGCCACACCACGAGCGCTGTACGACGAACACGCACGGTCAAGGGCCGCGTCCCTTAGTGAAAAGGCCCCCGCGTTACGAGCAAAAACCCGGACGATTTCAGGAGGTTTTCGCCTGGCGCAGCTTCGCGACGAGATCGATCAGCTCCGCGCCGCGAAACGGCTTGTGAATGTAGCCGCTGGCGCCGGCCTTCATGGCCACCTCGACGTCCGACTTCTTCGTCTTGCCGGTGAGCATGTAGAGCGGCACGGCCGCCGTCGACGGGTCGGCCTTGAGCAGCCGGCACAACGTGATGCCGTCCATGCCGGGCATGACCACGTCCAAGAGGATCAGGTCGTACTTCTGCGCTTTGGCCAGCCGCAGCCCGTCGGCGCCCGTCGCGGCGCAGTCCACGTCCGCCGCGCCGTCGGCGAGCAGGCTCTTCACCAGCTCGCGGATGATCGGCTCGTCCTCGACCAGGAGGATTCGAAACGGAGTGGACACGAAGCTGCGGACCCTACCACGCGCCGTGTCATTCCCACGCCAGCGCTTCGACGACGTCCAGCGTGGCCGCGCGCCGCGCGGGGTACAGGCCGGCCAGGACGGAGCACACGGACGCAATGGCGATCACCTGCAGCGCGGCCGCCCAGGGGTAGTGGTACGGAAAAGCCCACCCCGTGGCGTGCCGGTTCACCGCGATGGTGATGAGCGCGCCGGTGACCCCGCCGAGCGCCACGCCGAACAGCCCGCCGGTGAAGCCGATCAGCGCCGCCTCCGCCGCGAACAGCTTCGTCACGTGCGCCCGGGCCGCGCCCAGCGCTCGCAGCAGGCCGATCTCCCGCGTGCGGTCGATGACCGCCGCCAGCAGCGTGTTCACCACGCCCAAGAGCGCCAGGAGGATCGCCACGATCTCCATGGCCGTCGTCACCGAGAACGCGCGGTCGATGAGGCCGAGCGCTTCCTGCCGCAGCTCCGCGTTGGACAGCACGTACAGGTTGTACTGCGCGCCGAAGCGCTCGTTGATCCGCTGGCGCACCGCTTCGAGCTGGGCCTTGTCCTGCACGTAGACGTGGAAGCTGTCGACGCGGTCGTCCTGAAAGTCGCGCACGAAGATGCTGCGCTCGAGCACCACCACGCCCTGGTCCGACGTGTAGTCGACGATCACCGCGCCAATCGGGTAGCGCTTCTCACCCGTCGGCGTGGAGATCGTCAGCTCGTCGCCCGGCTTCAGGTTGCGGCGCAGCGCCAGGTTCTCGCTGATCGTCACCCAGCCGGCCTTGCGCTGCTCGAGCGTGGGGTTGGTCCCCGCGAGCACCGTGAGCTTCGCGCGCGACTGGTACACGTCGAAGTCGATCGCCGTCAGGTACACGCGCAGGCCGAGCAGATCGTGTTGGTAGAGCCGCACCGGGTCCACCGCTTCGACGCCGGGCAGGGCCTTGAGCTGCTCCCCCAGCTCCGGCGCCATGGGTTGGTTCGCCGTGCCCGCCAGCTTCGAGGACGACGTGCAGAACAGGTCCGCGGGGATCGACTCTTCGATCCACTTCACCGCGCTCACCTGAAACGAGCTGATGAAGCCGGTGATCGCCACGGCCATGGACGTGCCGATCGCCAGCGCCGAGATCGGCACCGCCGTCCGCAGCGGCGCGCGGCCGAAGTTGTCCGCCGCCAGCCGCCCGGTGATGCCGAGCAGCGCCTGGGCCGGCGCGGCGTAGGGCCCAGAGAACACCCTCAGCAGCTGGGGGGACAAGAGCGCGAGCCCCATGACCGCCGCGAAGATCGCCAGGTACCCACCCAGCGCGAGGTTCTCCACCGGCGGCGGGATCCACTGGAGTGGCCAGACGAGCAGCCACAGCAACACGCCCACCGCCGTGGGCCAGGACCGCAGCGGCAGCAGCCCCGCGCCGCCCGCCGCGTCCTTCCGCAGCGCTTCGACCGGAGCCACGCCCGACGCGATCGCCGCCGGCCACAGCGCCGCCAGCATGCTGCCGATGACGCCCATGAGGACGCCGGTGACGACCTCACTGGGGCGCAGCGTCACCTGCGTCGCGTTGACCCGCACGTAGAGCGAGCTGACGGACTCGGACACCGCGCCGATCGCCGAGCGCGCGAGCAAGAGCCCAAACGGAATGCCCAGCGCGCTGCCCAACAGGCCCAACAGCATCGCCTCGAGCGAGAACAGCCAGCGAATCGCCCGCCGCGTCGCGCCGAGCGCCCGCAGGGTGCCGATCTCCCGCCGGCGCTGCACCACGCCGATGGACACCGTGTTGTAGACGAGGAACACGCCCACCAAGAGCGCCACGCCGGAGCCCAAGTTCAGCCCCAGCTGGAAGCTGCGCAGCATGGTCTCCACGCTCTGCCCACGTCGGTCCGGCCGGTCGATGTCGAAGCCGGGCCCCAACAGCGCGCGCAGCCGATCGCGCACCACCTCGAAGCCGACGCCCGGCGCGGTCTTCACGTCCACCCGGTCGAACACCGCCCCACGACCGAAGGCCTGCTGCGCGCTGGCGAAGAACATGACCGCCACCGCGCCGCCGAAGGCCGCCGCCGGGCCGCTGTCGTCGAGCAGCCCGTGCACGACGAACGGCTTGGCCCCTTCGCTCGTCATCAGCTCGAGCGAGTCGCCGACCCGAAGCGCGTGCTGCGCGGCGTAGCGGCTGGACAGGAGCAGCCGGTCCGTCGAGTTGAGGAACTCGAGATCGTTGTTCAGCGCGGCGACGTCGGTGTCCCGGCTCTGGTACGAGCGGAAGTACCCGTCGTCCAGGAAGTCGATGCCGATGACGTACACGCTCTCGCCCGGCCGCGCCTTCACGGGGGCGATGACGGTCAACGTACCGGCCGCGTGCTCCACCCCTTCGACCGCGCGGATCTGCTCGAGCAGCGCTTCGTCGAACCCGGACACGGCGCCGCCCACGCTCAGGTCCGCCTTGCCCGCGACCGTGTCGACGGTGGACCGGAACGCGTCGAAGACGGCGCGGTTGATGGACGTGATGCCCACCAGCGTCGCCACCCCCAACGCCACGCCCACCACCGTCAAGCCGGTGCGCAGCGGCGCGTCGAGCAGGTGCCGCGCCGAGATGAAGCGCAGCAGCCACTTCATGGCGTGCGGGGGTTCCCGAAGAGCGCCCAGGCCTCTTCCCGCGAGAACGCCAGGTGCGCCGAGTGTTTCATGGCGCGGCTGAACCGCTCGAGCTGCACCGCGGCGGCTTGGGACTTGCCGACGACGCGCACCACGCGGGACACCTTGGCCTCACGGAGCATGAGCGCCAGCCGCGTGAACTCTTCGAGCGGCACCGCCGCCAACGACTCGAGCTCCCGCACGTCGGACAGCACGCCGAAAGGCGGCCGGAGCCGAGCGATCGCCGCGGTCATGGCGCGCTCGGCGGCCGGCAGCTCGTCGGCGGTGGGGCGACCGCTCAGCTCGATCACGAGCACGTTCTTCGCGATGTCGGGCTGAATGGTGACCACGGTTCTCCAAGGCTCCTTCGCTTCAAGGCCCCCCTGGTTTCGACGGCGCGCCGACTTCACACTCGCTTCAGCGCGACTGCAAGCTCTCTCACCCAAATGAGTCAGGCCGCGCTGGGGTACAGCTCGTCGCCGAGCACCCGGCCGTCACCCAGCCGCACCAGGCGATCCCCCACCGACGCGGCCTTTGGATCGTGCGTGACCATGACGACGGTCAGCCCCCGCGCCTTCGTCGCCTCACGAATGAGCGTGAGGACCTCGGCGCCCGTCTTGGAGTCGAGGTTCCCCGTGGGCTCGTCGGCCAGCAGGAGCGCGGGCTCGCCGACCAACGCGCGCGCCACCGCGACGCGCTGCATCTCTCCGCCGGACAGCTCGTCTGGGCGGTGGTGGAGCCGCGCGCCGAGCCCGAACTGCTCGAGCAGCGCCTGGGCCGCCCGCTCGACGCCGGTCCGCGGCTTGCCCGCCAGCAGCGAGGGCAGCATGGCGTTCTCGAGCGCAGACATGGTCGGCAGTAGGTTGAAGAACTGAAAGACGAAGCCCAGCCGCTCCCGGCGGAAGCGCGACAGCTCGTCGTCGCTCATGCGCCCCAGCTGCTGCCCGTCGATCGCCACCGTCCCGCTCGTCGGCACGTCGAGCGCGCCGAGCAGGTTGAGCAGCGTGGACTTGCCGGACCCCGAGCTGCCCATGATCGACACGAACTGGCCTTTGGGGACGGTGAGGGACACGTGCGCCAGCGCCTGCACCTGGCGAGCGCCCTGGCCGTACACCTTCGCGACGTCGGTGATGACGATCACAGCGGCTCCAGGGCGCTCGACTCGACCCAGCCCTCGAGCGCGTTCGGCAGCCGAATGCGCGTGTAGCTGCCCTGCGTCTCCATGACCCGCAGCGTCAGGCCGGCGTGCACCTCGAAGGCCGTGCGCGCTTGGTCTCCGGGGAACTCCTTGGCCTGCGCCGTCTGCGCCATCACCACTGCTTCCCTCACCGTCTGGCTCACGTAGACCTCGGCGGCCAAGCCCGCCGTGGCGAGCACCGTCAGCGCCGCGACGCCGGCCAGCACCAGCACCCGTATCGGCGCGGTGCCCTCGCTGCGCCGCCACCACAGCCACGCGACGAACAGCAGCCAGCTCAGCGCGAGCACCGCCAGCGCCACCAGATCGCCGTCCAACGTCGCGGCCAGCCGCTGCACGAACGGCGCTTCGCCGGTGTCCCCGAGCACGCGGTCGAGCTGCGCCTGCCGCGCGAGCGCGAGCTGCGCTTCGATGTCGTCGTCAGTCGAGAGGCGCCGGGCGCGCTCCAGCGCGGCGACGGCCTTGCCCAGCTTCCCCTGCGCCAGGCAGGCCGTGCCCAAGTTGAAGAGCACGTCGGGGCCGCCCTGGCCCTGCGCGAGCAGCTTCTCGTACTTCTGCTCGGCCACGCCGGCGTCGCGCTCGTAGTACGCCGCGTTCGCCTCCGCGAAGACGGCCTGCGCCTCCGCAGGCGTGTACTGCGCCAGGGTGGCGGCCAGCAGCAGCCAGCTCATGACCAGCCCTCCATGGCCTTGGCGGCGTCGTCGAGCGCTCGCTGCCGCGCGGCGGCGTCGCCCATGCCCGGCGCGAAGCGGCCCATGTCACACGTTTCGAAGACGGCCAGCGCTCGAGTGCGGACCTGCTCCTTGACGCGCCGGCCCTTCATGAGCTCGTCGAGCTGCGGTCGCGTCAGCCCGGCGACGGCTTGCCCCAGCTTGGCCTCCAAGAACCCGCGGAGGGCCTTGTCGACCTCGCCGTAGAAAGCCTCGGTGCTCCCTTCGGCCAGGACGTGCTCGGCCTGCGCGAGGCGCTTGCGCGCCGCCTTCGCCTGGCGCCGCTGCCGGCTGGGCTCGTCTTCCTGCGCCAACCGACGACGCACGCCCCCGACGATCGCCAAGCCCAACGCCAACACCAGCGGGGCGAGGGCGAGCGGCGCGAAGAACGGCCGCTGCCAGAGCGGGGCGCGGGGCGTTGAGAAGCGGGCCGTGTGGCGCAGCGGCTTGAGCCCGCCCGCGGTCAGCTCGTTCTTCGGCCCGTCTGTCGTCAGCGGCGCGGCCTGGGGCGCAATGGGCACCGCCCCGGTCGCCCCCTTGACGGTCAGGGTGATGGGATCGGTCCGCGCGTGTTCGAAGCGCTTCGCATCGGGGTCGTAGAAGTCGAGCGTCAGCCCGGGAATGGTGAAGGTGCCCGTCTGCTGAGGCATGAGCACGTACTCGACGACGCGGCTGCCGCCCAAGCGGCCCTGCGCCGAGCTCGCCTTCTCGGTCGTCTGCGGGTCGAACGCGCGCAGGCCCGTCGGCACTTCAGGCTTGGGCAGCTCGAGCGCCTGCAGGTTGCCGCGCCCTTCGGCGATGACGCGCAGCTGCACGGGCTCGCCCAAGTTGACCTCCGTCTGCGTCACGTCGGTCGACAGGCGCCACTGGCCCACGTTGCTCGTGTTCACCCCGGCCGGCAGCGGCTTGACCTTGATGGTCAGCTCGTTGCCCTTCTTCTTCACCGCGCGGCCCGCGAACAGGAAGCCGGTGGTGATCTCGGCTTCGGGAGCGCTGAGCGTGTACTCCCCGGGCCGCATCGGGAAGACGGCCTTCTGCCGTAACAAGAACGCGCGGTAGGGCACGCCGCCGACGAGCCGCTGCTCTGGCGCCAGCGTGGCCGACGTCTTGAGGTCCTGGCTCCAGAAGCCGTCGAACTTCGGCATGGTCGGGCTGTTCACGCTGGACACGTCGACGCGCGAGTAAATGTAGAGCGTGTACGTCACCTGCTCGCCCACCACGGGCTCGGGCTTGTCCACCGACGCGCGCAGAAACAGGTCCGCCTCGTTCGGAGGAATGTCCTGCTGACTGAACGGATCGAGCGGAGTCAGCTCCTCGTCGTCCGCGCCAGGAAACCCGGGGATGCCGAAGGGCGCGAAGGGGTTGTGTTGCGGCTGCGGAGGGCGGTCCGGCGCGAGGCGCCCCTTCGCCACTTCGATGCTGAGCGCTTCGGTGGACAGCGTGGTGGTCGGCGACTTGAGCGTCGCAGGCGGGAGCGTCAGCTTGCCGACGCGGTTGGCGCGCAGGGTCAGCGTGTACTTCTTCACCTGCTTGATGACGCCGGCGCCGCCGGGGCCCACGCTGAAGCCCATTTCGGTGCTCTCGCTGCGCCCGAGGACCTCGAAGTCGTCCGTCTTGGGGAACTGCACCAGCGCGTCATTCGGCGCGTTGCCGACCACGATCTGCACGCGGAACGTGTCCTCGGTGCCGACCTTGGTGCGATCGGTCGACATGTGGAACTCGACCTCGGCGAGGGCCGCGGTCGACATGAGCGCGATGCTGAGCGCCGCCGCGCGCGCGCTACCAGTCCTTGCCATGGGTGTCGTTTCTCTGCGTCTTGCTGGGCTTCTTCCACAAGGGCGACGGCTTCTCCGGGCCGAACTGATCGAGCTGCTTGAAGATGTGGCCCAGG
>JALHOS010000268.1 GCA_022842905.1 Myxococcaceae bacterium
GGGACTGCATGTCCTCGGGCTTGACGACGAGCGTCTTCTTCAGCACCGCGTCGTTGATGCCCTTCATGATCTCCTTCACCTCAGCCTCGGTGAAGCCGGCGGACAGCGGGGTGCGCTGGGCGATCATCACGCCGAAGGCGTAGAGCGCCTTGTTCAGCTCCGCGCCCGTCGGGGGCGGCTTGGCGGCCGGCGCGCCCGGCGGAGGGCCAGCCGGCGTCGGCGGCGGCGTAGCGAAGGCGACGGTCGAAGCGAGGACAGCCAGTGCAGCGAGAATGCGGGTCATTTCGGTTCCTAACGAAAAGCGGGTGAGTGGGACTTCCAGTGGACTGCGCGAGGTTCGACGATCAGGACTTGAAGACGTTCATCACGTCCTTCAGCAGAGCCAGCGCTTCGGGCCGGGGGCGCTGGAACGCGTTGCGGCCCATGATGCTGCCGAACCCGCCGCCGTCCTTGATGCCGCGGACCTCCTCGAGCACCGCCGGCGTGTCCTTCGCCTCGCCGCCCGAGAAGATGACGATGCGCTTGCCGTTGAAGGCGCTCTGCACGACGTGACGCACGCGCTCGGCCAACGTCTTCGTCGGCACGCTGAACTTCTCGAACACCTTCTTGGCTTCGGCCTGCTCGAGGAAGTCCTTGGGCGGCTTGACCTTGATGACGTGGGCGCCGAGCTGCGCGGCGATCTGGGCCGCGTACGCGCAGACGTCGACGGCCGTCTCGCCGTCCTTCGAGATGCCGGCGCCGCGCGGGTACGCCCAGAGCACCGTGGGCAGGCCGTGCGACTTCGCTTCGAGAATGAGCTCGCGCAGATCTTCGTACTGCGTGTTGCGGGCGCCGGAGCCCGGGTAGATCGTGTAGCCGATCGCCACGCAGCCCAGCCGCACCGCGTCCTTCACGCTGCCCGTCACCGCGGAGCAGGGCTGATCGATCTTCGCCAGCGTGTCGCTGTTGTTCAGCTTCAAGATCAGCGGGATCTCCCCGGCGTACTTGCCTGCGATCGCCTCGAGGAAGCCCAGCGGCGCCGCGTACGCGTTGCAGCCTGAGTCGATCGCCAGCTGCGCGTGGTAGTCGGGATCGTACCCGGCCGGGTTCGGCTGGAAGCTGCGCACGGGGCCGTGCTCGAAGCCCTGGTCCACGGGGAGGATCACGAACTTGCCCGTGCCCGCCAGCGTGCCCGTGTTCATCAGCCGGGCGAGGTTCGTCAGCACGCCGGGCGACTCCGAGGGGTACCAAGAGAGGATCTGCTTCACGCGGTCGGTGTAGGCCATGGGCGACTCGTCTCTTCGAAAAGGGGTGGAAAAGCCGGCGCCTGCCTAGCGCACAACTTCCCGACTCGTCACCCGAAACCGCGAACGGCGTTCAGTTCTTCGCCGGAGGCTCTTCGGCCTTCTTGAAGAGCACCGGGAAGCTGCCCAGCAGGTGCCCGCCAATGCGCAGCACGAACTTGAACTCGCCGCCGTCCGTCCGCATGGGCGTGTCGGACCAGTCGATCTGCCATTCGGTCTCGTCGGTGTTCTTGAACGCGATCTGCCCGCGGCCGTCCATGACGGTGTTGCCGGACGGATCGTGGATCTCCACTTCGATGAGCCCGCCCCGGCGCTGCGCGCACTTCACGCGGACGATGGAGCTGAAGCGATCGGAGTAGGGCGGGTTCCCGCTGATCATCACCGCTGGGTACGGCTTCTCCGGCTGGGTTCCGCCCGGCCCGCGCTTGAACTTCTGGCCGTGCAGCACGCTGACGACCGAATAGCAGTGCTCGGCGGTGTCTCCGCCGGTGGCCTTGTGTTGCAGCTCCTGCTCCTTGGGCTTGGACAGCTCGTGGTGCGTGGGGAGCGTGCCGAAGGTGGGGATCCCCAGGTCCAGCTTGTCGCCCTTCTTCGGCCCCGCCTTCGACTTGGGATCCGCCGCGAACGCAGCCACGCCCACCACCAGCACTGCCACGCCCAGAATTCCGCCGCGCATGCGCATGCAGACGACCTTACGCCAAAAGCCTTCAATTCCCCGACCGCTTCAGCTACGGCCCGCCCTTCGGTGGACCGTGTTTTCGGCACGTTGGTGGCGTTGCTCGCGGCGAGCGCTGCGGCGGCGCCGTTGTCATTGCCTGAGCTCATCGCGCGCGCACGTGAGAACGACCACCGGGTCAAGGAGTCCGCGGCGCAGCTCCGCTACCTCAAGGCCAAGTACCAAGAGGCGCGCTGGGCTTGGTTCCCACGCTTCGACACCTACGTGGCCGTCGCCGGACCGACGCCGGAAGCGCGCAATGACGGCCTGGGCGGCGCGCCGACGACGAAGGCGTCGCTCATGTACGACCTGGACTTCGGCCAGGTGGGCCTGACGGTGCGTGCGGGCGCCGAGGCGTTCCTGCCGATCTGGACCTTCGGCAAGCTCGACGCGCTCGAGGAAGCGGGAGCCAAGGGCGTCGTCATCGGCGAAGCGCTGCAGCAGCGCGCCAAGGACGAGGCCGAGCTGCAAATGTGCCAGGCCTTCTTTGGCTACAGCTTGGCGGTGCAGGGAAAGGTCGTGCTGAGCGACACCGTCAAGCGGCTCAATGACGCGAAGGTCGTCTTGGAGCGCCTGCTCGCGCAGGACAGCGAGCAGGTGACGGCCATGGATGTCTACAAGCTCGAGTACTACGTCAAACAGCTCGAAGCGCAGGTCGCTGCGACGGAGTCTGGTCGCAGCTTGGCGCTGGCCGCCGTGCAGCTCGTCGCCGGAGCCCAGAAGGGTGACTTCGTCGAAGTGGAGGCCGATCCGCTCCGGGAGCCCAAAGGAACGCTGGCCCCGGTGGAGGTCTACGTCGCCCGCGCGAAGGACGCCCGGCCGGAGATCCGCGCCGTCGAGGCGGGCATCGGCGCGCGAGAGCGCGAGGTCTTCATTCGCGAGCGCTTCTATTACCCGGACTTCGGCATCGCCGGCTTCATTCGCTTCGCGTACACGACCAACGCGACCCGGCAGCTGTCTCCGTTCGCGTACGATCCGTACAACGACTTCTCGGGCGGCGTGGCGCTGGCCATGCGCTACAGCTTCGACTTTCCGCAGAAGGCGATCCTCCTCGAGCAGTCCCGCGCGGAGCTGCAGAAGCTGACCCACCAGCGCGATCTGCTCGTCGGGGCCGTGCAGCTCGAAGTCGAGAAGTCCTGGAACGAGACGCAGGCCGCGCTCGTGCGCAGCGCCGCGCAAACCACCGCCGAGAAGAGCGCGCGCAAGTGGGCGCAGTCGGCCTTCAACGCGTTCGATCTGGGCACCGGCGATACGCGGGAGCTGGTCGACGCGTTCACCGCGCTGGCCGTGTCCGCGGGCTCCAAGCTTCAGGCCTACCACGACGCCTACGTCGGCTTGCGCCAGCTCACGAAGTCGGTGGGGCAGGTCGTGCAACTCGAGCTGCCGGTCAACACGAAGCCCGCGCCGCCGGCGAAGATCCTCCCCGTCGAAGCGCCCAAGTGACGTCTGTGCGACGCGGTTGAATGACGGCTCGCGTCACCCGTCGGAAGCCACTAAGAGGCAGCACTCACCTTCGGAGGTTGCATGGTCCTGGGAATCTTGGCCGCGGTGGCGCTCGCCGCGAACCCCGCCCCGCTGGCGCTGGTGAAGTCGGCCGACGCCGAGGTGAACGCCGTCCTCAAGGCCCCGGAGCCGACCGTCGAGAAGCTCGCCGCCAAGGCCGAGAGCTTCGTGGACTTCGCCGAGCTGGCGAAGCGGGCCATGGGCAAGAACTGGGAGCCGCTTTCGCCCAAGCAGCGGCAGGACTTCAGCGACACGATGAAGGCGTTGCTCCGCGCGAACTACGCCCAGAAGGCGATCAAAGAAGGCCGCGGCGAGGCGAAGATCGAATACGGCGAAGAGAAGGTCACCGGCGACGAAGCGACCGTCGCGACCACGCTCGTCGTCAAGGAAGACCGCTTCACCGTGCTCTACAAGCTCTTCCGCCCGACCGCGAAGGCCGCCTGGCGCGTGTACGACGTGGTGACCGACGACGTGTCGCTCGTGTCCACGTACGCCGATCAGTTCCGCACGCAGATGGCGAAGAAGGGCTTCGACGGGCTGCTCGCTTCGCTCAAGGCCAAGAAGGATCAGCTCGAGAAGGCGCCGGTCGCCAACGGTGGGTGAGCCCCGCGGGGCCTCTGACGCACGCTGAGCTCTGTCGACGGAACTGGAGGGGCTGGCGCGCTGTCAGCAGTCCCACCCCTCGTCGAAGCCGACCCGGAGCCACTCATGTCCCTTCCGTCTCGCCTCGTGGCGCTCTCCGCGTTCCTCGGCGGCAGCGCCCACGCGTTCTGCGGCTTCTACGTGGCCGGCGGTGACG
The DNA here is from genome assembly GCA_022842905.1 of Myxococcaceae bacterium. Taxonomy (GTDB): domain Bacteria; phylum Myxococcota; class Myxococcia; order Myxococcales; family Myxococcaceae; genus JALHOS01. The sequence goes on from JALHOS010000268.1 coordinate 4,301, forward strand.
CCAAGCTGTTCAACGACGCGACCCAGGTCGTCCTGATGCGCGAAGGCACACGGACGGTGCTGTCCATGCAGAACGCCTACGCCGGGCCGCCGGAAGACTTCGCGCTCGTCGTGCCCGTCCCTGTCGTGCTGCAGAAGGAGAACGTGCGCACGCTGGACAAGAAGCTGTTCGTCAAGCTCGACAAGTTCACCGCGCCGCGCCTCGTCGAGTACTGGGAGCAGGATCCGTGTCCGAAGGAGACCGGCGCGGTCTACGGCTACGGCTCCGGCACGGTGGGCATGGCGTACGGCGCGGGGTACGGCGTCGGGTACGGCGGCGGTCGCGGGTCGGTGCGCGTCGAGGCGCGCTTCGAGGTCGCCGAATACGACATCGTGATCCTCTCCGCCGAGGACGCGCTCGGGCTCGATCAGTGGCTCAAGGAGAACAAGTACAAGATCCCCGAGGGCGCGGAGCCCTTCTTCCGCCCGTACGTGCAGCAGGGGCTCAAGTTCTTCGTCGCCAAGGTGAACCCGAAGCGGCTCACGTTCGAGTCCGGTCGCGCCGTGCTCTCACCGCTGCGCTTTCACTACGACAGCGAGCAGTTCTCGTTGCCGGTGCGCTTGGGGCTGATCAACGCCCAGGACAAGCAGGACCTGATCGTCCACGTGCTCGCGCGGCAGCAGCGCTACGAGGTCGCCAACGCGCCCAACGTGACGATCCCCACCAACATCGATCTCGTCCCGAGCGCGAAGAACGAGTTCGGGCCGTTCTACGTGAGCCTCTTCGACCGCACGCTCAAGCAAACGCCCGGCGCGGTGGTGACCGAGTACGCGTGGGACGCGACCAGCTGCGATCCGTGTCCCGGGCCCGCGCCGACGGCGGACGACTACGTGGCGCTCGGGCTCGACGTCATGGGGACCGCGACGGCGCCCCTGCCGGAGATCGAGGTGAAGAACCTGGCGAAGCTTCCGGCCGCCGAGCAGCAGCTCGTGCAGCGGCACCTCGATCAGCTCAAGCGGGTGCTCGAAGCGCAGCGAGGACGCGGGCGGGCGGCGGGCTGGGTGATCACGCGGCTCCACGCGCGCTACGACAAGTCGTCGCTCGGAGAGGATCTGGTCTTCCGCGCGGCGCCGCCGATCGCCGGTGGGCGTGAGTCGCTGCAGGGTGACGACGGGGCGCTCGAACAGGGGGCGCTGCCTTCGGCGAACAACCAGTTCCAGGGGCGCTACGCCGTCCGCTACCCGTGGACCAAGCCCATCACCTGCAAGAACCCGCAGCGTGGCGTCTGGGGTGGGCCGTGGAACGTGAACGCGCAGGAGCCCGATCCGCTGGCGGCGACGGACACGGTCCGCGCACGCAGAGATCGCCCGCTCGAGCTGTTCGCCGAAGGCCCGATTCCCGAGCTGAAGGTCGCCGGCAAGAAGCCGCGATCGGGTGCGCTGCCGCTGCGGCGAGGCGCGAAATAGGTTTAGGTGCCGCCCCTTCGGTGTCCCGTCGTTCACGGCTGGGGAGGACTTGCCCATGATTCGATCACTCGCGGTGCTAACGGCGGCGCTCGTGCCTGCCAGCGCGTCGGCGTTCTGTGGCTTCTACGTCGCCGGCGGTGGCGCCGAGTTGTTCAACAACGCCACCCAGGTCGTCTTGATGCGGCAGGGCACGCGCACGGTCCTGTCGATGCAGAACAACTACCAGGGCCCACCGGCGGACTTCGCCATGGTGGTCCCGGTTCCTGTCGTGCTCCAGAAGGAGAACGTGAAGACGTTGTCCCGGTCGATCTTCGACAAGATCGACAAGCTCGCCGCGCCGCGGCTGGTCGAATACTGGGAGCAGGATCCCTGCTTCGTGCCGGTCAAGCGCAAGTCCGACGAGAGCTCGCTGCGCATGAAGAGCGCGGCCCCGTCTTTGGCGAAGAAGGAAGCCGCCGCCGACTACGGCGTGACGATCGAAGCGAAGTTCGAGGTCGGCGAGTACGAAGTGGTGATCCTCTCCGCGAAGGAAGCGCTCGGCCTCGAGGCGTACCTGAAGGCCGAGAAGTACCGGATCCCGTCGGGCGCCGGCCCGCTGTTCAAGCCGTACATTCAGCAGGGCATGAAGTTCTTCGTCGCGAAGGTGAACGCGGCGAAGGTGAAGTTCGAGAACGGGCAGGCGACGCTCTCGCCGCTGCGCTTCCACTACGACAGCGAGCAGTTCTCACTGCCGGTGCGGCTGGGGCTCATCAACGCCAAGGACAAGCAGGATCTGATCGTCCATGTCCTCGCCCCGAAGCAGCGCTACGAGGTGGCCAACGCCCCGAACGTGACGATCCCCACGAACATCGATCTCGTCCCGAGCACGAAGTCGGAGTTCGGCCCGTTCTACGCGAGCCTGTTCGACCGCACGCAGAAGGCGGGCAACGGCGCCGTCGTGACCGAGTACGCCTGGGACAGCGCCACGTGTGATCCCTGTCCCATCCCTCCGCTCAACGAGAGCGACCTGATGATCCTCGGGCTCGACGTGCTGTACCCGTCCGTCGTCGAGCCGCAGATCGAGGTGAAGAACCTCGACAAGCTCGGCGAGCGCGAGCGCCAGGTGACCGAGCAGGGCGTGCAGAACGTCAAGCGGTCGGTGCTGAACATGCAGCTGGCGCAGGCCGGGGCCGGGGGCTCGCGGTTCGTGCTGACGCGACTTCACGCGCGCTACGACAAGTCGTCGCTGGCCGAAGATCTCGTCTTTCGCGCCGCGCCGCCGATCGCCGGCGGCCGTGAGCACCTGAGCGGTCCGGACGGGCTCGAGCAGGGCGCCGTCGCGCACTCGGTGAACAACTTCCAGGGGCGCTACGCGATCCGCTACCCGTGGACGGGGCCGGTGGCCTGCAGCAACCCGGTGCGCGGGCGCTGGGGAGCCAATCCGAACGGCGGCGCGAGCAGGCCGACGGCGGCGCAGGACACGGCGTTCGCTCCGCGCGATCGCGATCTGGCGGGCTTCGTCGAGAGCCCGGTCCCGGAGCTGCAGGTGCCCGGCAAGAAGGCGAAGGCCGGCCTGCCGCTGGGTGTTCAAGGCGGTGCCAAGTGAGGGCGCTGCTCTTCGTCGCGGCGCTGCTCGGCTCGAGTTCCGCGTCGGCCTTCTGCGGCTTCTACGTCGCCGGTGGCGGTGCCGAGTTGTTCAACAACGCGACCCAAGTCGTGCTCATGCGCAACGGGACGCGCACCGTCCTGTCCATGCAGAACAACTACCAGGGCCCGCCTTCGGACTTCGCCATGGTCGTGCCCGTGCCGATCGTCCTGCAGAAGGAGAACGTGAAGACGCTTTCGAAGTCGATCTTCGAGAAGGTCGAGAAGCTCGCCGCGCCGCGTCTGGTCGAATACTGGGAACAGGATCCCTGTCCCCGGCCGCGGCCGCCGTCGTCCCACCCTTCGAAGATGGCCCCGCGCTCTGCCGCGCTGGAGGTCGCTGATTCCTTCGGCGCCGGCCCGCCGCGCGACCTCGGCGTGACTGTCGAAGCGAAGTTCGAGGTGGGCGAGTACGAGATCGTGATCCTGTCCGCGAAGGACGCGCTCGGCTTGGACACGTGGCTCAAGCTGAGCAAGTACAAGATCCCCGACAACGCCGCGCCGCTGCTCAGGCCGTACGTGCAGCAGGGCATGAAGTTCTTCGTCGCCAAGGTCGACTCGACGAAGGTGAAGTTCGAGAACGGGCAGGCGACGCTCTCGCCGCTGCGCTTCCACTACGACACCGAGCAGTTCGCGCTGCCGGTGCGGCTGGGGCTCATCAACGCCAAGGACAAGCAGGATCTGATCGTCCACGTGCTCGCGCGCAACCAGCGCTACGAAGTGGCCAACACCCCGAACGTCACTGTCCCGACGAACCTCGACCTGAGCCCGAGCGCCAAGACCGAGTTCGCGCCGTTCTACGTGAGCCTGTTCGATCGCACGCAGAAGAAGACCCCGGGCGCAGTGGTCACCGAGTACGCGTGGAGCGCGGGCAACTGCGATCCGTGTCCGACACCTCCGCTGACGGACCTCGACTTGAACGTCCTCGGGCTGGACGTGCTGGACGGCGACGCCGCCGTCGAGCCGGAGATCGAAGTGAAGAACCTCGAGAAGCTGCCGCTCGACGAGCAGCAGTTCATCAAGGCGATGATCGAGAACACGAAGCTGCAGGTGAAGCAGCGCCGGCGGGGTCGCGGCGGCGGGCCGTGGAACTTCGTGCTGACGCGGCTGCATGCGCGCTACGACAAGTCGACCTTGGCCGAGGACCTGGTGTTCAAGGCGGCCAACCCGATCGCCGGTGGCCGCGAGTTCCTCACGAACGGCCAGGCGCTGGAGCAGGGGGCGGTGCCGTTCAGCTCGAACATGTTCCAGGCGCGTTACGCGATCCGCTACCCGTGGAAGGGGCCCATCACCTGCGCGAACCCTCAGCGCGGCCGCTGGGGTGGACCACCGAACGGCGGGCAGCCAGGGCCGACGCCGGCGACGGGCGTGGCCTTCGCGCCGCGGGGCAAGGACCTGGGCGCTTACGCCGAGAGCCCCATCGCCGAGCTCGAGATCGGCGGCAAGAAGGAGCGGGCGGGCGTTCCGCTGGGCGTGAAGGGGAAGTAGCGCGGGCGCATGCTGGCGTTCTTCGTCACCGCGCTCGCCGTCTCGCAGCCGGCGCTGCTCCCGAAGGACGGGCCAGGCCTCGCGCCAGCGCAGCTCCGGCTGCCTGAGCGGCCGGCGCTCCCCGCGGCCAGCGTGAACGATCCGGTCGAGTGCGGCAGCTGCCACCCCGACGTCGCCTCGCAGTGGCGGACGAGCGCCCACGCGCTGTCGTCGTTCAACAACCCGCTCTACCGCGTCGCGATCGATCGGCTCCGTGACGAGCGTGGGCCCGGCCCCAGCCGCATGTGCGCCGCCTGCCACGACGTGGCGCTGCTCGCCGACGGAGGCATGGACGGCAAGGAAGTGCCGCTCGACGCGCGGGCGGTGGCGGGGATCAGCTGCACGACCTGCCACAGCGCCGCGCACGTCACGGTGGACGGGAACGGAAGCCTCGAACTCCGCGGAGACGAAGCGCTGCCGACCGAGCTGCGCCGCGCGACGCTCGCGGCGCACCAGGAGCGGGTGGTGAACGCGCCGCTGCGGACCGCCGAGCTGTGTGGTTCCTGTCATCGTTCGTTCTTGGATCCCTCGACGGGCAACTCGACCCCGTTTTTCGGCATGGACGACTACGGCGCCTGGCGCGGGTCGGCCTACGCGGGGCAGCAGGCGGAGCGGCCGGACGAGGTCGCCGAGGCGACGTGCCAGGGTTGCCACATGGCGCCGGAGGCCGCGGTGCTGGGCGACCTGGCCAGCAAGGACGGCGGAGTGAAGTCGCACCGGTTCCTCGGCGCCCACACGAGCCTCGCGGCGATGCGGGCCGACGCCGACACGCTGGCGCGGGTGCGGAAGTTCCTCGAGGGCTCGGTGCGGGTCGAGGTCGCGGCCGCGCGCGTCGGCAGCGGCGGCTGGGTGATGCCCGCGAGCCTCGCCCAGGTGAAGGTGGGCGAGCCCCTCGAGCTGGACGTGGTGGTGACGAACGACGCCGTGGGGCACCGGTTCCCGGGCGGCACCTTGGACAACCAAGGGACCGTGGTGCGGCTCACGGTGCGCACGGCACGAGGAGCGCTGGTCGCCCAGCCGGTGGTGCACCCGCTGCGCAGTGAGGTCGTGGACGCGCAGGGGCGGCCGCTCCACGAACGGCAGACGCATGACTTCAAGGCCGCGGTGTGGAACCACACGATCCCCCCGCGGGCCTCGCGGGCCTTTCGGGTGCAGGTGCAGCTCCCCGCGCTCGAGCCCGGCGAGCTGCCGCTCGAGGTCGAGGCCGTCGTGGAGCACCAAGCGCGGCTGGGAGCGCTGCACGCCGTCGCCTGCGCGGACGCCAAGACTCAGCGCGGTCAGGCACGAGACGCCCTGACACGGCGGCTGACGGCGCAGGTGGTCGATGCGTGCGTGGCGCAGCCGGTGACCGTCGTCGCCAAGGCCGTCAGCTCGCTTGATGGGAAGGGGCGGCTCGACTGGACGCAGGCCTACCGTCGGGGGCTCGCGCTGAGCGTCGGGCTCCAGGAGTACCTCGAGGAGGCAGCGCAGGCGTTCGCCGCAGGGCTGGCGGTCGCGCCGGCGGAGGCCAGCGCCCAGGTTCGGCTCA
>JALHOS010000269.1 GCA_022842905.1 Myxococcaceae bacterium
CCCGCGCCGCCCAGCGACGGGAAGAAGGTGAGCCCTGCGCCGGCAGGCCCCGTCGACGACACCCTGCGCGAGGAGCGCTCGCTGGTGGACCAGGCGCGCTCGGCGCTCGCGCGCGGCGCGGCCGACGAAGCGCTGGCTGCGCTCACCGCGCACGAGAGTCGGTTCGGCGCCGGCAAGCTCGCCGAGGAACGGCTGGCGCTGCAGGTCGTCGCGCTGGCGAAGGCGGGTCGCCGCGAGCAGGCGCAGGCGCTGGCCCAGCTGTACCGCCTCCAGTACCCGGCGGGCCTCTTGCGCGCGCTGGTGGACGAAGCCGCCGAAAGGCCGTGACGGATTCTCTGCGCTGACCCCAACGACGGCGGTGAAACAACACCGCTCGTCGGAAGGGTCCATGTTCAGCGCGCTCAAGTCGATTCTCATCAGTTTCGTTCTGTGCGTCGGGTGTGGGGGCGCGGGGTTGCGGACCGCCGCGGACCACTGGGCGTGGGAGCAGCCGACGGCGGTGTCCTGCGGCGACGTTGGCACGCTCGCAGACGGCGCGTGGGTGACGCTGAGCGACTGCGAGGGTGTTCCCCAGCTGGCCGTCGTCGAGACGCGCCGCTCGCGGAGGTCGCTCGTCAAGCGCGTCCGGAGCGCCGAGCTGCCCCTGCGCGCGCAGGGCACCGACGAGACGCCGCGCCTGGTGCTGGAGACGCGACGCGCCGCCGTGCTCGGGCGAATGGAAGAGGTGCTGGGCGCCCTTCGGGACGACGCGCCGTCGCCGCAGCAGCTCGCGTTCGTGGCGCAGCCGCTGTCGCTGGGCACCCTCACCGCGAGGGTCCGTGGCAGCACGCCGCCCGAGCTTCGCCGCGTGCTGGGCGCCACGGTCGTGCACGTCGAAGAAGTGGAGCCGACGCGACCGAGCCTGTGGAGCGCCCTGCTCTTCATCGGCGTTGGCGCGCTCCAAGGGCCTGCGCTGCGTCGGGCGGCTCAAGGCGCTCTTCGTGCCGAACAGCCCGGCGGAGCCGTCCTTTACGTAGGCGTGCGGTGCGAAAAGTGAGCGGGGCGTGACGGGTTTCCCACCCCGCCCCCAATGAAGTGAAACGACGGCGCCGACGTTCACTGCGCGCGCGCCCAACCCGAGGAGACGAGCAATGCGTGGATTGACGGCAGCGGTGCTGGTGGCGGTGGTGTGTGCGTGCGGCGGGAGTGAAGGGACTGGCCGAGCCGATGACGGCGCGGGCGGTGGGCGCGGGAGCCCCTCGACGTCAGGCGTGGGCGGCCGCGGCGGCTCCGGCGGCTTCGCAGGCGTCGGCGGGACGACGAGCGGTTCGGGTGGGAGCAGCTCGAGCGGCCTGTACTGCTCGGCGGCGTCCTCGTGCCCCGGCTTCGCGTGCCGCTGCGCCGATGGGACGGCGTGGACGACGGCGCGGTACTGCCTCAACAACGTCTGCCAGGGCACGGCGGCGACCTGCGCCAACGCGTGCAAGGACAACCTGGGCGTGGCCGGCAGCTCGAGCGCGCCGACGCCGACCACGCCGACGGTCCCGTACGTCTATGGCTGCACGCTGTCCAAGTGGTCGAACGACAACTCCGTCACCGCGCAGATGTACGGGAGCGACTCGAGCCGCGGCGTGGCGTTGAGCGACGCGGCGATTCAGTGCGCGGCGGCGAACTGGACGAGCGCGTTCTGCGGAGCGGCCACGGACAGCTGTGTACAGGAGCGCGCGGTGCCGACGAGCTGCACGTTCTCGAAGTGGTCGAGCTCGTCGTCCACCACGATTCGTTTCTACGGGTCTGGGCTGGGCGCGACCGCGGCCAAGGCGGCGGCGGTGGACGCGTGTCTGCGCAGCGGCGCGTGGCGCGGGTGGTTCTGCACGAGCGGTAGCTTGAGCTGCACGGTGGACTAGTCGATGAGCGGGACCTGAAGGCCGAGCGCGGCGGCTGGCTGATTTCCGTGCTCAGAGATGCGTGTCGTGAAACAGGTCGACGTCGCGGGACCGGCGAGGCGCAGCCAGGATCTCGTTGAGCGCGAGGCCCTCCGCGACGGAACTCTCACCGCCCGCGCGCCGACGGTCCGCGACGACCCTCAGGACGTCGCGCTGAAGGTCCCGAAGAGCCACTGCTTGAGTTCCCCAGCTTCCCGAAAGGCCGCCAGTCCGCCGTGACGCTGAATCGCCTCGAGGACCGTCTGTTGGTGCTCAGGCACGTCCAAAGAGAGATCGTCGCGCAGATAGCCCAAGCAGCGCGCGCGCTGCGAAGCCACCAAGGCGCTCAGCCGCCGCTGGAACTCGCTCGCATCCATCACGCGCCAATGTAGGCAGCCGCCGAAGTGTCGTCGAACTGGGGCGCGAGCGCCGCGCGAGCCGGTGCCTCGCGAGAGACAGCATCAGTCAGCGCGGGTTCCTCCCCGGCATCGGCAGCCACGGCGCACGGCGCCGCACCAGGTTCACCACGAACTGCGGCGTCAGCGCCGCGCCCCAGGCGAAGAGCTTCGCGAGGAGCCCCGGAATCACCACCGCGCGCCGAGCCACCATGCCGTCCACCGCGGCCCGCGCCACCTTCTGCGCGGACACCATGACGCCCAGCCGTGTCGCCAACGCCACCGGCACCCGCCGAGCGTCGTACAGCCCCGTCAACGTCGGCCCCGGCGCCACGACCGTCACGTTCACGCCCCACGGAGAGAGTTCACTGCGCAGCGCACATGCGAAGTCGAGCAGGTAGCGCTTGCTGGCGCCGTACAGGGCGATGCCAGGGAACGCCCGCCACGCCGAAATGCTCGACGTGAAGACGATGTGGCCGCTCCCGCGCGCCCGCATGGCCGCGCCGAAGTGCCGGGCGAGTAGCGACGGCGTGACGACGTGCAGCTGCAGCAGCGCCTGCACCCGCGCCGGGTCCTCGTCGACGACCTCGCCGAAGGCCAGGAACCCCGCGTTGTTGACCAGCACGTCGATCTGCACGCCGAGCTGCGCCACCGCGCGCTGCAGCACGTCGGCCGCGGTCGGCTGCGCCAAGTCCTGCACGAGGAAGTGCTGCGCGCCCACTTTCAACGCCGCCGCTTCGAGCTCGGCCGCCCGGTTACTGACGAGCACCAGCGCGTAGCCGCGCGCCCCGAGCTCCTCCGCCAGCGCGAGGCCAATGCCCGAGCAGGCGCCCGTCACCAGCGCGGTCGGCCGACTCACGGCGCGTCCCTGCCCACGAGGTGATGGCAGGCGGCGCTCGTCGTGTAGATGCGCGCCGCGCAGTGGTTGCAGTGGTCGCAGCGCGACTCCCCCGCTTCCCCTTCACGCCGCAGCCGCTCGACGAAGTCCGGCTCGCGCAGCAGCGCCCGCGCCATGGCGATGGCGTCGAAGCCTTCGGCCAGCACCCGGTCCGCCGCCGCGCGCGACGCCACGCCGCCCACGTAGACCAGCGGCAGCTTCACCTCCCGCCGCACCACACACGCGTCTTCCAAGAAGTAGTGGTCCGCGTAGGGCACCGGCGGAATGAGCCACTCACCGAACGCGCTGACGAAGGCCTTCATCCACCACGGCGACATGCGCCGCGCCAGCTCCGGGGCGATGGTGTCGCCGCGCATGATGAACATGGGCGCCTTGCTGACGAAGCCGCCGCTGAGCACGAGCGCGTCGGCGCCGTCCTGCTCGAGCAGCTTCGCGACTTCCACGCCCTCTTCCAGCGGCTGCCCGCCTTCGAACCCGTCGCGTAGGTTCATCTTCACCACCAGCGCCAGCCCGTCGGCCGCGCGCCGCACCTGCGCCATGACTTCACGCAGGAAGCGCGCGCGGTTCTCCAGCGAGCCTCCGTACGCGTCGGTGCGCCGGTTGGTGTACGGCGAGAGGAACTGGCTGAGCAGGTAGCCGTGCCCCGCGTGCAGCTCGACGGCGTCGAAGCCCGCGTCCTTCGCCACCCGCACCGCGTCGCCGAACTGCCGGGCAACCACGCGCAGGTCCTCCAAGCTCATCGCCCGGGGCCACACGGGGCCGTAGAGGTTGAACTTGGCCGACGGCGCCAGCGCCCGCCCCCCCGCCGTCGCCGGCTTGGCCATGTTGCCGCAATGCCCGAGCTGAATGGACGCCTTCGCCCCGGCCGCGTGAATGGCGTCGGTGAGCCTCCTCAGCCCAGGGAGCGCTTCGGCGCGCAGCCACAGCTGGTGCGCGAACGCGAGGCCCGACTGAGCCACCGCGGCGTACGCCACCGTCGTCATGCCCACGCCGCCCTGCGCGACCGCGCGGTGGTAGTCCACCAGCGCATCGGACACCTCGTGACCCGGCGCCATGCCCTCGAACGCGGCCGCGCGAATGGTGCGGTTGCGCAGCGTCAGCGGGCCGAGGCGAACCGGGTCGAAGAGGGACGGCATGGGCGCCCAGCACTTACCTCCAAGCGCTCACGTGGGGTGAGCCGAAGCGCGCGCGGGCGTCGGCGCCCCGCTCAGCGCCAGGCGACGTTCCAGTCGGCGCGCGCGTTCTTCGGATCCGGCGTGGCCACGCCCGTGCTCAGCAGCGCGCCCTGCGAGTCGAAGATGCGGGCGTCGTAGCGCGCGTCGGTCATGGCGTGCATGTAGTAGACGGTCGCGCCGTTCACCTTGCTCGACGTGGCCTGCACGGTGGCGCCGGGGAACTCGGCCTTGAGCGCCGCGTACGCCGCCTTGAGCTTCTCGTTGGGCAGCTCAGCCTGCCGCAGCACCAGCGCGGTGCCGAAGTACGGCCGGTTCATCGGCTCGCTGGGGCCGCCGAAGTATTCCTTCTGCGCCAGCTTCAGCCACGCAGGTGTGCCGGGCTTCTCGAACGCGCGCACCGGGAAGTCCGCCGCAGTCCGACCGTCGTGCTTCATCGCGAACGCCGCCAGACCCTTCCCGACGCGGCTGGCCTTGGCGAGCTCGGCGGTCGACAGCACGCCGTCCTTGTCCTTGTCGGCGCGCTCGAGGCTGCGCAGCCCAGTCTCGAACGCCCCTTCGAGGCCGCTCAGCGAGTACGGACCCGCGTTGTCCGGGTAGCTCAGCGAGTTCATCGCCGCGTCGATGACGTTGCGCGACACGAAGCTGTCACGAACGACCAGGCGCTTGAGCTCCTCGGCGCCGACGGACTTCGTCTTGTCCACGTCGAGCTTGGCGGTGACTTGGTTCAGCAGCGGCAGCGAGGCGCGGATCTGCGACAGCGAGACGGTGGCAGGCATGGGCTCTCTCTTGTTCTGGCGTGGTCGGTGACGAAGCGACGAGTTCGCGGAAATTGTCGCGCTGCGTCGGCGCCCAGCGCGGCCACGTTCAGCAAGCCGAGCTTCCACACCCGAGGACCGCGCTGGTGGCCGGTCCCCGGGCTGTCGTCTCGCGTTACAGCGCTGCACCTCTCGAACGCTGAGAAGGTGAGCCGCTCAAGGCACGTTCATGAAGTACCCGCTCGGCGTGTAGCGGCACGGCACGCCGACGGCGCTGAAGTCGACCTCGCCGACGACCCAGAAGTCCTTCAACCCAGCGAAGGTCCGCTGCTCCGTCGTCATGAGCTGCCCGCCGCAGTACACCTTCACGGTCGCCGTCACCGGCTGCGGGCTGGCCGCCCACGAGTACATGCGCACGCCGACGGTGTACGGGTGCGTGGTCGACGGCCGCTCGACGCGCATGTTCTCCGGGCCAACGCCAGGAATGTCGTCGCGGTCGAGCGACGGGTTCATCAGCCCGCCCATGTCCCAGGTCGGCGTGCGGTTGGCGAAGTAGCAGTCCCACGGCGTCTGCGCCCACGAAGCCGGAGTCGTCGCCGCGCCGCCGGCCGGGTGCAGCAGGTGCAGGTCCATGTCGTTGGGCACGTCCCACGTCAGCTCCACCCAGAAGTCGCCGCGGGGGCGCACCTCCACGGTCGACTCGCAGCTCGCCGCCCGCCCGCTCGCGTCGGTGGCGGTGAAGCGCACCACGTGGGTCCCGACGACGTCCGCGAAGTAATTGGTGCTGCTGCACGACGTCGGCGCCGAGAACATGCCGTTGGCCGTCTGCGGTCGGCTCGAGGTGGACCACGCGCAGCTCGCGCTGCCAGCGCCGCCCATGGCCGAAGGGTTCAGCGACACCATGGTGTTGGGCAGCACCACCTGCGGCGGCGGGCAGACCACGGCGATGCCGCAGACGCCGACCTGCTCCGGCGCCACGCCGACGCCGCGCAGCTGCACGGGGAAGTCGACGGCGACGCCGGCCACGGTCACGTTGAGGCCGTACGTGCCGCGGTGCGCGCCCACTTCGTACGGCCGGTAGCGCACGCTGACGGACCGCGACTGGCCGGGCAGCAGCGCGCCGAGCAAGGTCGCGGGCTGCTGCGTGACGACAAATTGCGGGCAGCCCGAAGCGAGCGTGCAGTCGCCGGTGCCTTGACTGACGACGCCGGCGTCGAGCATCGCGGCGCGGTTGAGCGTCACGCTGGAAGGGCAGCTGTTGACGACGGTGATGGACCGCTCCGCGCCCAGACAGCCGGCCTCGACGTTCCCGAAGTCGACCGGGGCGGGGACGATCGACAAACAGCCGGGCACCACCACCGCGCTCAGCGCGAGGCGGCCCTGCGGCTGCCCTGGGCTCGACTGCTGGAACGTCACCAGGCCCGTCAGCGGCCGGCCGGCCGGCACCGACGGCGACGCGGCCGCGCGCAACGTCAGCGTCGACGACTCTCCGGCCCCAAGCTCGATCTCCGCGGGCGGCGGGGTGACGAAAGAGAAGACGGGGGAGCTGTCGGGCGTGAACTCGAAGCCGCCCAGCACGCAGCGCTGATCTGCGCGCTGCGCGAGGTTGGTGAAGCGCACGACGACATCCTTCGGCGTGCCGGGGGTGAGCGCACCGAACTCCACCATCGAAGGGCTCACCTCGAGCAGACACGGCGGCAGCGCCTCGGCCGAGCCGACGACGTGCACCACCGTGTCCGGCTCGTCGGCGTCGTTGGAGTGAATCGTCAGCTCGAACTCCTTGCGCCCGAGGCTATTGGGCACCAGGCGCACCGGCAGGCTCAGCGCCGCGCCCGCCGTCGCGGCGATGCCCTCGGCCGCGTCGTAGCCGTCGATGGTGCCGACGCAGCGCTCCTGCGCGTCGTCGTAGCTGCCCACGCACAGCTCTTCGGGGCTGCCCTGGAGCGCGCGCACGGTCCACGCCGTGCCCTGGCCCTGCGCGCCCAGCTTCAAGTTGGCGCGAGGGTCCGCCGGGGTGGGCAGCGTGCCGACGTTGGCCACCAGGAGCCGGCGCTGCGCGAAGCTCGCCGGCCGCACGCCCGGGAAGTAGCCGACGCGGCCGAAGTTGAGCCCGCCAGCAGGCCGCACGTCGATGTCGGGGCCACCGCCGCCACCGCGCAGGTTCACGTGCACCGGCATGCTCTGCGACGTCAGTCCCGTCAGCTGACCCGTCACCGGGCCGATGACCTGTGGGCTGAAGACGAGCCCCAGCGTCGCCTCGCCGGGCTGCAGCCGGTCTTCGACGCGCACGCCGCCGGGCACGGAGAGGGCTTCCTGCCCGACGGAGAAGGCGGGGCTGTTCGTGGACAACGCGCGGACCTCGACCGCGGTCGAGCAGAGGTTCGAGAACTGCACCTCACCGGCGCGCTGGGCCCCGAGCGGCGCGTAGCCGAACTGCGCCCGGGTCGTGTCGGTGCCGTCCGGCGGGCTGACCCGCCAGCTCAGACACTGGCTGACGCCGGCGCCGCGAAACCGCACCGTCACCTGGGGGCAGCTCGGCGCGCGCCGCACCGTGACGTTGGCCGCGTACTCGATGGCCTCCGTCGGCGCGAAGCGCACGCCCAGCGTCTGGTTCGAGCCCGGCTCCAGCACCCAGGGCCCGTTCGGCTGCGTCAGGGTGAAGGTGGCATCACCCGCGAGCGTTCCCAAGATCGCCGTCACGTGGCGCGCGCTGCCGTTGGCCAGGGACACGTCCTTGCGCTCGCTGCGGCCGACCAGCACCGCGCCGAAGTCCACGACCCGAGGCACGAAGCAGGGGTCCATCAGCGACACCGCGCGCAGCGTGAAGGTCGACGGCGCCGCCACGTCGTCTGGGCTCACCAGCGCGAGCGTCGCTTCGAAGCCGCGCTGCCCGGCTTCCACCGCGGGGTGGAACTTGGCCACGATGCGCTTCTCGGAGGCGGGCGCGAGCTCGAACGGCGCGAAGGCGACCGAGAACGGCTCGCCGCTGCGGGCCCCCACCGCCACGCCGTCACCCCGCTGCAGTTCCAGCCCCGTCACCGTCGCCGCCGCGAGCCCCTGGTTGCGGACGACGACGGTCAGCTCACGCTCTTCACCGAGCGCGGTCGCTTCGAAGTCGTACTCACCCTGCGGCTCCACCCGCTGCCCGCCCGCGGCGTCCGTCATGACGAAGACGAGCTCCGCGCTCGCGGCCTTCACCGTCGGCGTGCACTGGCAAGAAGACGACACGCCCAGCAGCGCAACGAGCCCCAGCAGTTCTCTGTTCATGGTGGTTGGTCTTTCGTGTTTCGCTCATGGAGCGATAAGCCGGCCTCATTGAAGTGTCGCGGGCGGCACGACACAGATGCCTGGCCAGTTTGCGACCCTCCGTTACAGGTGCCCGCCGAGAACTGGTTTGTGTTTCAAGCAGTTACAGCGCATGGAGCGACACAAATGTCAGTCCCGAGGCCATCACGGCAGCGCGCTCGGCGTGCAACCGTGCGCAGTCAGAGGGATTGGAGCAGCTCGGCGGCTCGGCGGTGCCTGGGGTCCAACGCCAAGGCCGTTTGCAGCTCGCCTCGCGCGGCCTCGGGGCGACCCAAGTCGAGCAGGCACAGCGCGAGGTTGAAGTGGGCCGACGCGTGCGCGCCGTAGCGTTCCACCGACTGCTGGTACGCCCACGCTGCGGGCTCGAGCAGTCCGAGGCGTTGGAGCACCGCCCCGGCGTGAAAGCAGACGTCGTCGCTGGGCACCACGAAGCTCGACTCGACCGCCGTCAACACCCAGCGCGCGAGCCCGACGCGCGCGTCCGAGGAGAGGCCGGGGCCTTCGGCGCGGAGCAGCTCCGCCGCGTTCATGAGCGCGTCACCGGTCGGCTGGAGCGACAACAGCCGATCGACGTCGAGGGGCGGGGCGATGGCCTCGAGCAGCTGTCGGTGCGCGGTGAGCGGGTGTGGCGCGTCGGCCAGGGCGGCGGCGAGGCGCGCGGCGTCGGCGGGGCTCGCTCCGCCCAGCCCCAGCGCGTGCACGGAGAAGTCGGCGACGTTCTCGGGCGCGGTCACGAACGGGCGAGGGCGCAGCGCGTCGAACAGCAGCGGGAAGTTGACGGCCACGGACCAGGCGCCCTCGTGCGAGACCCAGCGCAGCGCGTCCGTCTCCCACGCGTCGACCCAGGTCAGCGGCCCCTTGTCGGCGACGAGCAGCCAGCACGGCGCCGCGCGGGCCTGTTCGATCGCGGCGACCGCGGCGAGCGCGCCAGTGGGGACGAAGCAGCGGGCGGGCTGTGGCCCACTCGGGAGGACGACGCCGGGAGGGAAGAGCTCGTCCGGCGCGGGCTCGAAGGAGAGCGTCCCCGACGCGTCTTCACCGCCCCGCCAAACGCTGCCATCGACGCGCCGTTCGATGAGCTCGTGGGGCAAGGTGTCGAAGAGGTACGTGCCGACGAGCAGGAGGGCCTCATCGGGCTTCGGCTCGAGCACGGACTCGAGGGAGTGGCTGTCGAGCACGTCGACGCGGCGGGCGGCGAGCAGCCCGTCTTCCAAGAGCGGGGCGAGCTGCGGGTGAACGCGCCAGGCGTCGACCGTGGACTGCGCGGTTTCGGTGAGGACGACGTGCGCCGGCAGCCGACGCGACGCGAGCAACACCGCCGCGTGGAAGCCGAGGCGACCGGTGCCTGCGCCCAGGTCGACGACCCTCACCGACGTCGCGCCGCCGCCGAGCAGGCTCTGCGCCGCGCGCGCGACGACCTCCGCCATGGCCCAGCCGGTGGACAGCCGCCACGGCACCGCGTGCGCCCCGAAGGCCCGGCTGCCCTGCGCGGCGTAGAAGGCGGCCTGCTGCGCGGCGCGCGCGGCGGAGAAGGGCGTGAAGGTGGACGTCACGGGCACGCTCTTACTCCCAGCGCACGTCGAGTCGGGTCGCGAGGTGAGCGCAGGGCCCGCGCCGGCTCGATCGGGACAACCAGCGTGCACCTCGAGAGCGCAGGCACCTGTGCCACCGCGCTGAACAGGCGCAGCGCTCCGCTGGTGCACGCCTTCACTGCCGCGGCGCCGCGGACCTCAGCTCCGCCTCGACATCTCCGCGGCTCCGGCGCCGGTACTCACCGGGGCTCTGCCCGACACACCGCTTGAACGCCTTCGAGAACGCCGCCTCGCTCTGGTAGCCGACACGGTCCGCCAGCTCCCCCAGAGACGCCCCCGTCTCCTCGGCCAGCGCTCGCGCGGCCAGGTGCATGCGCCAGCGCGTGAGGTAACCCGCGGGCGGCTCGCCGACGAGCGCACGAAACCGCGGGAAGAACGCCGAGCGAGACATGCCC
>JALHOS010000270.1 GCA_022842905.1 Myxococcaceae bacterium
CCAACACCGGCCGAGCCGCCAACGCCCGCGGTGCCACCAACGCCCGCCGAGCCGCCAACGCCCGCAGCGCTGCCGCCGGCCCCAGCGTCCGTCGGCTCGCTGGGTGACCCGCAGCCGACGCTGAACCCCACCGCCAACAGGAACGCTCTGAGCACCATGCCGTCCAACCTACTCGCAGGGGCGACCCACGGCAGCCGCCTTCGCGCCACCGCGAAAGCTGCTATGCGCGCCGCCATGGCGCTCATGGATCTGAAGGGCAAGTGGGTACTCGTCACCGGCGCGTCGGCCGGGCTGGGCCAGGAGCTCGCACGGCAACTCGCGCTCACACACGGGGCGAACCTGGTGATCACCGCCCGTCGCGCGCAGAAGCTCGAAGAGCTCAAGGCCGAGCTCGAGCAGAAGGCCGGCGTGCAGGTCGCGATCGTCACCGGCGACATGGGCGACCACGTCGACGTCGAGCGGCTGACCCACGAGGTCACCAAGGGCCGGCAGATCTACGCGGCGATCCTGAACGCCGGCGTGACGCACTTCGGCCACCACCACGAGCTGGACTGGGGCGACTTCCAGAACATGCTCCAGGTGAACGTGACGGCGAACGTGTTCATGTGCAGCGCGCTGGTCAAGCACATGGAAGAGCACGCGCTGGGCGGCGGCATCATGCTCGTCTCGTCGCTCGCCGGCATGACTCCGGTCCCGTACCAGTCGGCGTACTCGGGCACGAAGGCGTTCCTGGTGCAGTACGGCACCGCGCTGGCGCACGAGCTGGACGGCAAGCCGCTGTCGATCAGCGTCTTCGCGCCGGGCGGCATTCAGACGGAGATGACGTCGAAGGAGCACTTCGGCCCGCTGCAGAAGTGGCTCGCCCCGGTCGACGAGGTGGCGCGCGAGGGCATCGCCGCGCTCCGGTCGCGGGAGCGGCTGGCGGTGCCCGGCTTCCTCAACCGGCTGGGCGTGTTTGCGTTTCGGTTCCTGCCGCGGGGCTTGGTGATCGGCCAGCTCGGCGCCACGTACCGCAAGGCGCTCGCCGAGACGAACGCCAAGCAGCCCGCCGCGCGCTGACGATCACTTCTGCTCGAGCTTGGACACGTAGGTCTTCGAGTCCATCAGCCCGTCGTACTCGGCGGCGTTGGCCAGCTCGAGCTCGATGAGCCAGCCCTTCCCGTACGGATCGTCGTTGATGAGGCTGGGGCTGCTGACGACCTCGTCGTTGATCTTGGTGACCTTGCCGGACAGCGGCGCGAACAGCTCGCTGACGGCCTTGGTGGACTCGATGACGCCGAAGGACTCGCCGGCCTTCAGGCTGGCGCCCACCTTGGGCAGCTCGCAGTAGACGAGCGCGCCGGACGCGTCCTGGGCGTACCAGGTGACGCCGACGACGACGGAGGAGCCCGTCTTCTTCGCCCACTCGTGATCCTTCGTGTACTTCAGCTCGCTCGGATAGTCGGCCATGTGTCGTTACCCCTCACGGATCGGAACAGCTCACTTCTTGTAGAACGGCGTCTTCACCACCTTGGCCCCGACTGGGCGGCCTCGGATCTCCACGTGGAACGTCGCGCCTTCGGCTGAGAGCGCGGTGGGCACGTAACCGATTCCGACGGCCTTCTTGATCGACGGGCCCATGGTGCCGCTGGTGACCTCGCCGACCTTCTGACCGTCCTTCAGGATCGCGTAGTGGCTGCGCGGAATGCCGGCCTCCGTCAGCTCGAAGCCGACGAGCTTGCGCGGCACGCCCTGGGCCTTCTGCGCTTCGAGCGCGGCCTTGCCGATGAAGTCGCCCTTGTCCCACTTGACGATCCACCCCAGGCCCGCCTCGAGCGGCGTGTGCTGGTCGTCGATGTCGTTGCCGTAGAGCGAGTACTTCATCTCCGTGCGCAGCGAGTCGCGGGCGCCGAGGCCCACCGGGACGCAGCCGTCGCCCTTCCCGCCTTCGAGCAGCGCGAACCACAACGCCTCGGCGCCGCCGGGCGCACAGTACAGCTCGAAGCCGTCCTCGCCCGTGTAGCCGGTGCGAGAGATGATGCAGTCCACGCCGGCGACCTGGCCTTGGGTGAAGCGGTACGTGCCGACGCCGTCGAGCGGCTTGTTCGCCAGCCGCTGCACCAGCGCGAAGGCCTTGGGGCCTTGCACGGCGATCTGCGCGAAGTCGTCGGAGCGGTTCACCGGCTTGACGGTCTTGGCGTGGGCCTTCATCCACTCGAAGTCCTTCGCCGCGTTCGACGCGTTCACGCAGATGAAGATGTGCTCGGGCGAAAAGCGGTACGCGACGACGTCGTCGACGAAGCCGCCCTTCTCGTTGAGCAGCCCCGCGTAGACGGCCTGGCCGTCCGCCGCCTTGGCGAGATCGTTGGTGATGAGCCGATTGGCCTCGGCGAGCGCGCCCGGGCCCTTGAACTCGATCTCGCCCATGTGGCTGACGTCGAAGAGACCGACGGACGTGCGCACGGCCTCGTGCTCCTTCTCGACGCCGGTGTACTGCACGGGCATGTCCCACCCGGCGAAGTCCACCATGCGGCCGTTGAGCTTGCGGTGAGCGGCGTTGAGCGGGGTCTGCTTGGCCATGGCGGCGGTCCTCGAGAAAGATGGCTGAAGAGCGCGGGCACCCTACCCGAGTCCCCGCGCAGCGTGGTTGAAGAACGCGCAGCGGCGCCCTATGGCGACGGGGTGAAGATTCGTTCTCGTTTGAACCCCTCGAAGCCCTGCTTCTCGTTCGAGTTCTTCCCACCCAGGACGCCGGACGGCGAGAAGCTGCTCTGGGAGACGCTGGAGGACCTGCGCCCGCTGGATCCCGGGTTCGTCTCGGTGACCTACGGCGCCGGCGGGAGCACGCGAGATCGCACGATCGAGCTGGTCACGCACATCAAGGAGCGCACCGGGCTCGAGGCCATGGCGCACCTGACGTGTGTCGGACACTCGAAGGCCGAGCTGTCCGACGTGCTGGACCGGCTGGCGAAGGCGAGGATCGAGAACGTGCTCGCGCTGCGAGGAGACCCGCCCAAAGGCCAGGCGCAGTTCACGAAGGCCGACGACGGGTTCGAGTACGCCAGCGAGCTCATCGAGTTTATTCGCGAGAAGGACCTGGGCTTCTGCGTGGGGAGCGCGGCGTACCCCGAAGGCCACATCGAGAACCCGTCCCGCGAGGCGGACTTGAAGAACCTCAAGCTCAAGGTCGATCAGGGGCTGGACTTCGTGATCACCCAGCTGTTCTTCGACAACGCGTTCTATTTCGACTTCGTGGAGCGGGCGCGGCGGGTGGGGATCAACGTGCCGATCGTGCCGGGGCTCATGCCGATCACGAACTACGAGCAGATCCAGCGCTTCGTCCGGCTGTGCGGGGCGACCGTACCGATGCGGCTGCAGCTCGAGCTGGAGCGCGTGAAGGACGACCCGATGGCGGTGATGCAGCTGGGCGTGGCGCACGCGACGTTGCAGTGCCACGAGCTGCTCAGCCGAGGAGTGCCGGGCATTCACTTCTACACGCTCAACCGCAGCCCGGCGTCGCGGATGATCGTGAGCGCGCTGAAGGCTCGCGGGTAGACGACGGGCCCCCGAATCGCTCCGGGAGCCCGCGCCTCACCTCGAACTTTGGCCTTCGTGCGTTACTTCTTCGCCGGCTGCGCAGGCTGGGCCGGCTGAGCAGGCGTGGCGCCCGGCTTGGCCGCCGGAGCTGCCGCGGTGGTCTTCGCGTCGGCGGCGGGCGCCGGAGGACCCATGCCGCCCCACCCGGCCTCGACCACGGTCTTCGTCTTCCAGTCGCTGCCGACCTTGACGAGGAGCGCCGCGTTCTTCCCCGTCACCTTCACCTTGCCGGCCGTCATCGTCCACTCGTCGACCACGTTCGCCAGCGAGTCGGACAGCACCGTCACCGTGCGCTTGTGCGTCGTCTTCGTGTCCTTCGGCATCGACTCCATCATCGGCTTCATCATCGCCACGTACTCGTCCTTCGAGTACGCCTTGGACTCCGGGACGCCCTTCAGGTCGTCCGTCGCCATGAAGATCGGGAAGTCGATCGACGCGAACATGACGTCCATGTCGCCCTTCTTCTCGGCCTCCTCGCCCTTCTTGAAGAACTCCTCGAGCTCCTTCTTCGTCTTCTTCTCGTCGGTGATCTTCCGGGCCGGGGGCCCGACCTTGGTGATGTCCATGCCAGGAGCCGGCGGGGCCTCCTTGGCATCGGCAAAGGCGGACACGGCGACGACGAACGTACAAACGGCAATGAGGTGCTTCACGGGAACAACCCTTTCTCGCGACTGCAAAGCGTGGTGGTGGAGCTTCGAAGACAGCTGAGGAACAGCGTTCAAAAGCGCGGTGGCAATATGGCGGACCGGGCGGCAAAGCAATCACCGAGCGCGCCGGAACGCTCGCGGCGTGGAGCGCGACACCTGCTAAGCCGGCACGCCCACCCTCCTCGGAGCGCTTCCATGGCGAAGGTCACCGGCATCGGCGGCATGTTCTTCAAGACGGACCAACCCAGCACCGCCGCGTGGTTCACCGACGTGCTGGGGCTGCCGACCGAGTCCTGGGGCCGCGCGTTCCAGTGGCAGGAGCGCCAGGCGCCGCACGCGAAGGGCTACACGGTGCTGGGCCTGCACAAGAAGGACGGCGACTACTTCGGGCCGAGCACGCGCGACTTCATGATCAACTTTCGCGTGGACGACCTCGACGGCCTGCTCAGCGCGCTCGAGGCGAAGGGCGTCACGGTGGTCAAGCGCTTCCCGCCCGAGCCCAACGGCAAGTTCGCGCACGTGCAGGGCCCGGACGGCCTCGTGCTCGAGCTGTGGGAGCCGGTGGCGAACGATCCGTACGATCCGTGAGCGCTCCGCGGAGAACCTGCGCCGTGCCGCACCGCGCTCGCCAGCTCTTCCTCGCCTGGGCCTGCCTCGTCGCGCTCGGCGCCTGCTCGTCGATCGTCACCCGCGCCGGCGGCGTTCGCTCGGCCAAGGACGACGCGCACGAAGCCGACGGCGTCCTCGTCATCAACGGGGAGCGCACCGAAGTGCGCTGGTCCGACGGCGACAGCTTCACCTTCTTGTCTGGACCGTACGCCGGCATGGGCACGCGGCTGCGCGGCTACAACACGCTCGAGTCCTACGGCCCGGTGCATCGGTGGGGAAGTTGGACGCGCGAAGAGCTCTACACGCTGACCAAAGGTGACGCGGCGATCTGCGCTTCGAAGGCCTGGGAGTGCACCACCGCCGGCGAGCCCGACGCGTACAAGCGGGTGCTGGTGGACTGCCCCAAGCTCGCGCTGGAGATGGCGCGCAGAGGCCGAGGGCTGGCCTACGCGGTCGAAGGGCAGCCGGATCTCCTCGTGCTCGACGCCATGCACCAAGCCCAGCGCGCCAAGCGCGGCATCTGGGAGAAAGGCGTGCCGGCGGGGCTCATCACGTCGCTGCACTCCTTCGCCGAGAACAAGGGCTCGCAGTACACGACGTCGTCGAACCGCGTGCTCGACACGCGCACCGGCCAGGCGCCGCTCCACAAACACACCGACACCTACGAGACGTGCCAGGAGGTGTGCGTGGCGACGGGTGGGCCGTTCAGCTGCATGGTCTACGTGCCGTTCGAACAGCGGTACAAGAACCGGCCGGCGTGCCTGACCGGAGAGTGACGCGCCGCTACTTCGCCAGTCGCGCCGTCGCCGCCGTCACGGTGTTCTGCATGAGCATGGCGATCGTCATCGGCCCGACGCCGCCCGGCACCGGCGTGATCCACCCCGCCCGCTCCTTCGCCACTTCGAACTCGACGTCGCCCTTGAGCTTCCCGTCGGCCTGCCGGTTGATGCCCACGTCGATCACCACCGCGCCGGGCTTGATCCACTCACCCTTCACCAGCCCTGTCTGACCGACGGCGGCGACCACCACGTCGGCGCGGCGCACCTCGGCGGCGACGTCGCTCTTGCTGTGGCAGATCGTCACCGTGGCGCTCTTGTTGAGCAGCAGCAGCGCCATGGGCCGGCCGACGATCGTGCTTCGGCCGACGACGACGCAGCTCTTCCCGGCCACGTCGTAGTGAATGTCCTCGAGCATGCGCATGCACCCCAGCGGCGTGCACGGCACCAGCGACGGCCGGCCTTGGAACAGGTGCCCCGCATTGAGGGCGTGGAAGCCGTCCACGTCCTTTGCGGGGTCGATCGCCTCGAGCACCAGCGCCGAGTCGATGTGCTTGGGCAACGGCAGCTGCACCAAGATCCCGTCCACGAGCGGGTCCGCGTTGAGCTTGCGCACGAGCCCCAACAACTCCGCCTGCGTCACCGACGCGTCGAGGTGGTGCTCCCAGGAGCCAAAGCCCAGCTCCTCGGCGGTCTTCTTCTTCGAGGTCACGTAGACCTTCGACGCGGGATCTTCACCCACGCGCACTACGGCGATCCCCGGCGGCCGCCCGTACTTCTCGACCAGCTGCGCGGTGACGAGCTTGAGCTCGCCCTTGACCTTGTTCGCCAACGCCTTGCCGTCGATGAGCTGTGCCGTCATGGCGGACGACCTTATGCTCGCGCTCGAGGCGCTTGAACCATGTTCGGGAAGATCATGTTCGGCGTGTTGGCCGGCGCAGTGCCCATGCTCTTCGGCGCAGCGCCCTGGACGATTCCGCTCGCCGCCGCGCTCGGGGCAGCGCTCGGCCACTGGTTCGTCGATCGCGATCCCGCGTTCACGAAGAGCGACCGGCCGCTGTCCGTCGACGAGATCTTCGCCGAAGAGGCGCCGCGCATTCGGCTGGCTCGGCAGGGCCTGTCTCCGCGCCCCGGGCTGCCCCACGACACCGACCCTGAGCTTCAAGCAGTGACCATGCCCGACGTGCACCTGGCGCAGGTGCTGGCGCCGCTGTTCATGGACCTGGCCCGCGTGGACGGCGCCGTCGCCCAGGTCGAGGTCCGCGTGGTGCGCGAGTACTTCGAGCGCACGCTCCACTTCAGTCCGGACAACATGGAGCACGTGCGCACCGCGCTCAAAGCCGCGCTCGCGAAGAAGCCGGCGGAGCTCGCGGCGACGACGCAGACCGCGCGCGCCCTCGTCAAGCCGGCGCAGCGGGTGGAGTTGGTCCACGCGCTCTACGACATGGCGCTCGCCGACGGGGACCTGCAGCGCAGCGAAAGCGAGGCGCTCAAGACCGTCGTGCAGCAGCTCAACCTGAGCGACGAGCAGCTCACGCAGATCACCCGCGAATTCTTCGGTGACGGCCAGGCCGACTACGAGCTGCTCGGCCTGAGCGCGGCCGCCACCGACGACGAGCTCAAGAGCGCGTTCCGCAAGCTCGCCGCAGACAACCACCCCGACCGTGTCGCCACGCTGGGGCCCGAGGCCGCCGCCACCGCCGCGGACCGCTTTCGAGCCGTGAAGGACGCCTACGAGCGGCTTCGCAAACTCCGCGGGCTGTAGGCGGGTGTCGCAGCCCGAGGAAAGGACCGAAGCGACTCCGCGCGCGGTAAGGTGCGGCGCCGCCCGTCACGGAGAAGGAGTCGAATGTTCGTCTCGACGTTCGTCGCGCTGACCCTCGCAGCACCGAGCCTGGGCGCGCGCCTGGATCTGGGCGTGACGTTCCCCATCTCGAGCCCGCAGGTGACGTACTTCAACCCTGGCCCGGGCCTCGCGCTGACGGGTGAGCTGGGAATCCTGCCGTTCCTCGATCTCGAGTTGCAGCTGTCGTACCTGCTGCTGCCCAAGACCGCCGCCTCTCCGACCGAGGGCGACGGCACGCTGCTCAACATTGGCGCGGGGGCGCGGGTTCGCCGGCCGTTGACGAGCGACGCAGCGGTGATTCCGTGGGGCGAGCTGCTGCTCAACTACGGCTTCTCGGGCGGCAGCCGCTTCCCGCTCACGTTGTCCGGCGGCGTGCAGTTCCGCCCCGTGCGCAAGGTGGGGCTCTTGGTGGGTCCATACCTGCGGCTCAACCACGTCTTCGCGGTCGCCACGCCGGAGGTCGGCTACACCAGCCACGACGCGACCTTGCTGTCCGTCGGCATCGCGGTGGAGTACCTGCACGTGGCCTCGTCGGATCTCGACGGCGACGGCATCGACGACTCGGACGACAAGTGCCCTGAAGAGCGCGGCCCGTCCGCGACCCAAGGCTGCCCGGACCCCAACGCGGACACCGACGACGACGGGATCGTCAACTCGAAGGACGCCTGCCCCACGGAGGCCGAGGACCCCGACGGCTACCAGGACGACGACGGCTGCCCCGAGCAGGAGACGCACAAGGACACCGACAACGACGGTGTGTTCGACAAGGAAGACGAGTGCCCGAAGGTCGCGGGCCCCAAGGCGCTGCGCGGCTGCCCGGACAAGGACAGTGACGGCATTCCCGATCACCAAGACGCCTGCCCGACGGCGCCCGGAAACGCCTCGGAGCGCGGCTGCCCCAAGTACAAGCAGCTGGTCGTCACCGAGACCAAGATCGAGATCAAACAGAAGATCTACTTCGCGTTCGCGCTCACGCAGATCCTCCCCAAGAGCGACCCGCTGCTCGAAGAGGTGGCGCAGGCGCTGAAGGACCGGCCGCAGCTGTGCGTGCGGATCGAAGGCCACACCGACAACAAGGGGAGCCGGCAGGCCAACCAGGTCCTCTCGCAGGGGCGGGCCGAGTCAGTGCGGGACTTCCTCACGTCCCACGGCATCGAAGATCGGCGGCTCAAGCCGGTGGGCTACGCCGACACGCTGCCGCTCGACGACAACTCCACGCCTGAAGGGCGCGAGAACAACCGGCGCGTTGAGTTCGTGATCGTCGACTGCTCGGAGACGCGATGACTGCTTCCCGCTCGCTGACACTCGCGTTGTGCGCGCTGCTCCTCGGCTGTCCGCCGGTGCTGCCCGTGGTGGAGGACGCGGGCAGTGGAGGCCGGGGCGGCATGACGGGGAGCGGCGGCGCTGCCGGCGGTGGGGGCGGCGGCGGCACGGGCGGCGTTGGGGGCCACGGGGACGGCGGCTGCCCGCTGGGCGAGATCGTGTGTGGTGAGTTCTGCTTCAACCCTCTCGTCGACAACGCGAACTGCGGCTTCTGCGGGCGTACCTGCGGAAGCAACGAGGCCTGCGGCGGCGGGCAGTGCCTGCTCAGGGACTGCCGCGACTCGGACTGCGGCCCCGGCCAGGTCTGCGTGAACGGGACGACCTGCACGGATCAGCGCTGCGTCGGCGTCTCCTGCGCCATGGGGAGCACCTGCGTGGCGGGCCAATGCCAGCTCGAGCGCTGTGGCACGACGCCCTGCGCGCCAGGCAGCACCTGTGTGAACGGCGCCTGCGTGGACGTCGCGTGCGGCAACGTCGTGTGTCCGCCGGGCATCACCTGCGCGCGCGGAGTGTGTGGTGGAGGCAGCGCGCCGGTCGGTGGGACCTTGAGCAGCGGCGGCTCCCTCGGCGCTTCGAACATGTCCAACGGCACGCACTTCAACTCGGGGATCCTCGGCGAGGCGACGCCTCCGACGAATGACGTGCTGCAAACGAATGGTCGCCAGACCCACCACGGGGGCTTCGGTCCCCTGCTGCGGAGCCCTTGATGTCTTCCGTCTTCCACTTCAGCGCCGTGCTGGTGCTCGCGGCGGCGCTCACCGGCTGCATCGACTCCATCAACCGCTTCAAGGTGGACGCGGGCTCGTGTCCGGACGGGAAGCTGCTGTGCAGCGGCGACTGCTTCGTCGCGCGCACCGACGACCGGCACTGCGGCGCGTGCAACAACGCCTGCCCGGCAGACAAGGGCTGCGGCGGAGGCCAGTGCCTCGACCGGAACTGCCCGAACCACGCCTGCGGGGGCAACCACGTCTGCGTGGCCGGCGCCTGCGTGCAGAAGAGCTGCGTGGGCATCACCTGCCTGGGCAACGAGACCTGCTTCGACGGCGCCTGCGTCCCCCGAGACTGCCGCACGTTCGTCTGCCCCGACGGCCAGGCCTGCGTGGACAACGCCTGTGTCGATCCTTCCTGCGTGGGCGTCATGTGCGGCGCGAATCAAGCCTGCGCGCTGGGGCGCTGCGCGTCGACGCTGGTCCCGACGTCGACCTTCAGCAGCGGCGGCAGCGTGGGCGAGAGCGGCATGAGCAACGGCACGCACACCAACTGGGGCGTGCTGGGTGAGCCGACGCCGCCGACGGGCGGACAGGTGCAGAGCAACGGGCGAATGCAGAACCAAGGCGGCTTCGTGCCGGCCTTCAGGACGCAGTGAGTGTTTCAGGTTCGATGAAAGGACCGACGATGAAGCGCAAGGTGATGGTGGTTGGCCTCTTGCTGTCGACGCTGGCGTTTGGCCAGACGCCGGCGCTGTTGGGGTACCAAGGCCGGCTGCTGAAGTCCGACGGCACGCCGGAGACGGGCTCCGTGGGCATCAAGTTCAGCCTCTACTCGGCCGAGACCGGCGGCACCGCGCTCTGGGAAGAGACGCAGACGCTGTCCTTGAATGGCGGCTTCTATTCCACCCACATCGGCAAGGTGATGCCGCT
>JALHOS010000271.1 GCA_022842905.1 Myxococcaceae bacterium
TGCCGCCCGCACCGCCGCTACCGCCCACACCGCCGCTACCGCCCGCGCCGCCGCTGCCGCCCACACCGCCGCTGCCCGCGTCTCCGGCGGCGGCACACGACTCGCTGCACAGACCGGCGCAGCAAACTTGCGTCGCTGCGCAGTGCGAGTTCGACGTGCACACGTTGGTCGTGTTGCCTGGGTCCGTACACGACGCGAAGAGCACGACCGCCACCACCCGGATGCGCACGGCAACCTTCTACCTGAGTCACGTGCGCGTGCCACGGCGGCGAGGCCATGTGCCCGGACCGTCAGCTCCTCACGGCTTCGGCCTCATGCAGGAAGCCCGCCGAAGTTCGCCGGCGCTGCGAAGTCGATGTCGGGGACGACCACCGAACCCGGGCACGCGGCGACCGCCACCTGAAGTCCGGCCCCAGGTGAGTGCGTTCAAGGCCCCGTTGGCGCAAAGCAGCGAGTGGACGAAGCGCTGCGGCTCGAACGTCAGCACCGCGTCCGAAGGGCCGATGAACGTCACGGCGTTGCACTTCCCGCCCGGCACCAGCACATGACAGCGCCGCTCACTTGGCGTTCTTGACTTGGTGCCACAAGGCAACCATGCCCTCACGCAGCTCAGCGCCACGGACAGCGAGCTTGAAGGGGCCGTTGATTTTCCCGACACCGCCGTCGAGTGACACTGAGCGAATCGCGGAGAGCTCGGCCGCCTCAGCCATCATCATGAGTTCGACGGAGCGGCGCGAGCCCTCATCGCTCAAAGGCCGGCCGCCGTCCGGCTGCGTGAAGCTCGCAGCAAATCGCGCAACCTCCGGCGGCATTTTCTCGAGGAGCGACGGCTCGAGGTACGCCGCAGCAGGGAAGCTCATGTCCACGAACTGCAGGATCAACAGGTAGTCCAGACCCGGGGTGCTGGCGAGCAGGCGCTCCAGCGTTGCGACGCGCGTGGCTCGTTGCTTCGCGGGGAGCCGGTCGAACGTCAACGAGCAGCTCTTGCGGATGATGCCGCCCACAGATGAGCCCATCGAAAAGCCCGCAGTCCCCGTGCCAAACTGGAGGTCGCGCCCCAGCGCGAGCGTGTCGAGGCAGACCTCGGCGGCCTCGCCGACGCGCGCGTGCCGCAGCAACGAGGCAATGTGTAACACCGCCACCTTGGCGACGTACTGCAGCGCCAGCAAGTCTGCGGTCTGTTGGTCGGACGGAGAGTAGTAGCGAAGCGACTCCGGGAGGCTCCAGACCGGCGCGCGCGTCAACTGCAGCACGCGCTCAGCCGCTGGCCAAGCTTCGGCCTCCAGCGCAGCACAAGCGCGACTTTCGGGTCCGAGCGTTCGGCCGTCGTCGAGGCACGCGCTGATCCGCACTCCCGCGTCACTTGACGCGGCGCTCCAAGCGCGGAGCCGCGCCATGTCTTCGCCAGAGGGCTTGCGCGGTGTGGCGTCGGCCGGTCGGTGCGGCTGCCGGTTCATTCCGGTGTCGCGCGCCAAGCCTTCGAGGTGGGCGACCCATTTGGCGACGGACTCCGGACCGCGATCAGCGTCGGTCGGCGCAGCACCCCAGATCGCGAAGGCGACGATGAGCCCCATCGTCATGACCGCGCCTCAGCCTGGACCGTCGCCAGCGACAACAGGAAGCGAGCGCCGCGTTCGGCGTCCGCAGACTGTCCCGCGCCTCGCCAACTCTGCCGCGCCGCGTTCGGAGCTGGCGCTGTGGCCGTCGTCCGCCCCACAGCCCAGACCAGCGGCGCACAGCGTGAGCAACTGGCGGTGAGCGGTGCGGTGGTGTGTGACATGGCGTCCTCAGAAAATGGCGCGGTTGCACCGGCGGGGTGAGGGCTGGCGGTGTGAAGCGCCAGCCCAGCGGTGAGACACGGGCCGCCGACAGACGTCGCATCGAACCAGCGGCGCGCAGGTCGCATTCTTGAAGCCGAAGGGCTGCGTCTGAGGGCTGAAGTTGGGTCGCAGAACATGCCGCGACTTGGAGGCCGCGGGAGCGCCCTCCAACTACCTCGCGAACTCGAGGGAGCCTCGCACCGCTGCCGCTCCTCGAGAGCGTTCGGCTGCCACATCGAAGGGCGCGGTCAGTCCGCGAGCCTGCCGGGACGCCGGCCCGCCACGACGTACGTCACCGCGCCCACCGCCGCGGAGTACTCCCGCCGCGCGGCCTGAGCGGCCGCCTCCTGAACGAAGGCCATGCCGATCGCATACAGCTCGTCGAACGTGCCCGCCGCGCCGCCACCGGCCAGGAAGTAGCGGCGCGTCTGCTCACGGCTCCACCACCAGAAGTCGCGCGCGGCGAAGTCCTGCACTTCCTCGACCGCGGCGCGCTGCTCCGCCGTCGCGTAGGGCGGGTGGACGAACGGGCACTTGTCGTTGAGCCAGCACTGCACGCCGTCGAACCCCGCGGCGACGAAGCGCGTCGGCAGCGTGTCGCCCACCGAGTTGTGGCCTTCGCCGAGGGCGACCTTCCCGCGTTCACACGTCAGGAGCAGCCGCGCGCGGTCGAGCACGGCCTGAAGCGGCGCGTCCTTCGACGCAGAGTCGAACACGAAGGCCGAACAGGCGTTGTTGGGCTCGACGGCGAGCACGAGGCCACCAGGTCGGACCACGCGGAAGAACTCCGCGAGCGCAGCGTCAGGGTCCTCGAGGTGAATGAGCACCGTCTGGCAGGTGACGAGGTCGAACTGCGCGTCGGCGAAGGGTAGCCGCCTGATGTCCCCGACGGTGTAGCTCGCGCGGAGGCGACGACGAGCAGCCTCGGCCTGCGCGGCAGCGACCCACCGCGGCTCTGCGTCCACGCCGGTCAGCGCCGCGTGCGGAGCGACGAGCGGGAGCACCTGCCGACCCCAGTGGCCGACGCCGCAGCCGACGTCGAGCACCGTGCTCATGGTCGACAGGGTGAGCCGCTGGCCCAGGAGTTCCAGCCAGTCCGCGTTCCACCAGTGATCGCGGGTCTCGCCGAAGTACTCGGCGGAATGTTCGGCTCGGCCAGCTTTCGGGTTCGCCATGGCCAGGTTTGTACCGAAGTCCTGCGAACTCAGCGCCGCGGACTCGCTCGCCTGGGCGGCCCCCCTGTGGTTAACCCCCGCGACGACATGTTCGCCGCCGCCGTCACGATCGCCCTGTTGCTGTCTGCCGACGATGCGGGCACGCCGAGCCCGTCGGCCCAACCGGATCCGGCCGCTGCGCCGTCACGACCCACGAAGGAGCGCCTCATCGTCCTCGAGGTGAAGCCCGCCGACGACTCCGCCAAGGCGCTGGCTTCACAAGTGCTCGAGCAGGTGCTCACCGAGCTGTCGCAAGACGGCCGCTACGAAGTGCTGTCGACGGCGGACATTCAGCAACTGCTGGGGCTCGAGCGGCAGAAGCAGCTGCTCGGCTGCAGCGACGACTCCAGCAACTGCATGATGGAGCTGACCGACGCGCTCGGCGCGCCGTGGATGTTGGCCGGCACGCTCGGCCGGGCGGAGAGCCAGGTCCGCGTCGACCTGAAGATCGTCTCCACGACGAAGTCCACGGCGGTCGCGCGCGCGGGCAAGGTGTGCACGCCGGCGACGCTGTTCACCACCGTGACCGAGGTCGTCGAAGCGCTGCTCCAGCAGATGCCCCGCGCCCAGGGTCAAGCGCTGCCGCCCGGCCCCAAAGGCCTGGCGCAATCGACCACCGCGCTGCTGACGAACCCCGACATCGGCGTCGACATCAAGCGGGCGGCGCTCAAACGCGCGGCCGAGAGCCAGTCGGATCTGACGGCCTTCGTCGACTCGGTGCAGCCGGCGTCCGCCGCCGAAGCGCTCTGTCCGGACTTCGCGCGCCGCGTGACCGGCGTACCGCTCGCGGTCGAAGCGAAGGACGCGTTCGGTGACCGGCAAGACGCGACGCTGTTCGGCAGCGGCATCGAGCTGGGCGCGGTGCCGTTCGACGGCCTGGTCCCGGTGTGCGTGCGCCACCTCGAGCTCAAGCGAGGCGACGTGTTGCTGGGACGGCACGAGGTGACGCTGTCGCGGACGGGGAAGAACCAGCACACTTTCGAACTCGGCGGCCGCCCCCCGCGCTGGGTGATCGCGGCGCTTGGCGAGTACATGCCCGAGACGACGCGCTACGGGCTGGCGCTCGGCACGTCCCTCGGCGCCGGCGGTGAGCTGACGTACTGGGGCAAGCATTTCCACTTCAGCCTCGCGGCCAAAGCGAGCTCCGTCTACCGCACGGGCGTCGGTGGGATCTTCACGGCCGGCGGTGCGCCTACGTGGCTGCCCGGCGGAGACGTGTTCCTCGGACTCACGACGGCCTTCGGGCAGGGGCCCCGCGTGCACGTCGCGGTGGACATTGGTCTTTGGACGTTTCTCATGCCAGCAGGCCGGGCCACCGTCGCGCTCAACGTCGGCGACCGGCTGTTCGTCTCGCTCGCGGGCGTGCTCGTGTACTACCCGTTCCACTACGCCAACCTGCTCGACCTGAGCTTGCGCTTCGTGGGCCTCTTCCAGCTCGGCGTCGGCGTGGGGTTCTAAGCCGCGCCATCGGCTTCAGTTGCACCCGCCGTCGCGGCACACCCGGGGCGAGCTGCAGGTCGCGCACGCCACACCACCGGCACCGCACTGCGTGTTGAGCTCGCCACCCAAGCAAGTCGTTCCCGAGCAGCACCCAAAGCAGTTGGTTTGATCACAGTAGGCCTGGCACGACGAGCCCATGCAGCGCGTGTTGGCAGGGCATACCGAGCAGGTCGTCTGACGTCCGCACGCCGCCGACTCGGTGCCCGAGTGGCACACCCCTTTGGCGTCACAGCACCCGGAGGGGCAGGTCTCGCTCGAGCACGTCTGGCAGACCCCGTCGACGCAGGCGTACGACGCATACGAACCGAAGGCGACGCACTGGGTGCAAGCGCGCCCTGGCTTCGCACACATTGACGCCGAGTTCATGGACACGCAGGAGCCGCTGCTGCAGCAGCCCGTGGGGCACGTCACCGGATTGCAGCTCCGCGCGGTGGCGTCGCACGTCATGTCGGCTGGGAGCGCGACGCAGGTCGCGCCGTTCTTGCCGCACGCGGCCTGATCAGTCCCTGGCAAGCAGCCGCCGTCGGCCGCGCAGCACCCGACGCACGTCAGCTGTGAGCACACCGGATCGGCACAGCCTTCAAGCCACCCCAGCCAAACGACCGACGCGACGATGAGCAGAGCCCTCATGCCGGCGACGTGTAGCGAGCCCAACCCGCGCACCCAACGAGAAACGTCAGGCCAGGAGCCGCGAGCCGAGCTGAAACACCAGCACCGCGAGCCCGTACGCGAGCCCGTACGTGTACGCCACGACGAAGCCGGTCCACCGCCACGACCGCGTCTCCCGCCGCACGGCCGCCAGCGTGCTCATGCACTGGCAGGCGATGATGAAGAACACCATGAGCGACAGCGCCGTCGGCACCCCGTAGGCCGGCGCCCCGCTGGCGGTCTTGGTCTCGCGCAGCCGCTCGGCCAGCGGCGCCTCGGCGTCCTCCCCTTCGATCCCGAAGATGACGCCCAGCGTGCCGACCATGAGCTCCCGAGCCCCAAACGAGCCGATGAGCCCGACGTTGATCCGCCAGTCGAAGCCCGCGGGCTGTGTGAGCGGCTCGAGCGCGCGGCCCACCGACGCCGCGAGGCTGCGGTGCATGGCCACCACCTTCTCGCTCGAGCCCTCGGGCACCACCACGTCGCCGCCGCCGGGGCTGGGCACGTTGAGCAAGGTCCACAGCACGACCGACGCGACGACGATGACGCTGCCCACGTCTTTGACGAAGCGACTCGCCGTGCGCCAGGCCAGCCGCGCCATGACCCGCGCCTGCGGCCGGCGGTAGTGCGGCAGCTCCAGCACCAACGGCTTGGACGCGCCGGCGCGCTTCACCCGGCTGCCCAGCACGAGCGACGCGCCGAACGCCGCGAGAATGCCTCCGACGTACAGCGCCACGAAGGCCGCGCTCTTGAACCACGCGCTGCGCGCTCCGAAGAACGCGGCGATCAGCAGGCCGTAGGTCGGAATGCGCGCCGAGCACGTCATCAGCGGCAGGACCAGAATCGTCCGCAGCCGCTGCCCAGGCTCGCGAATGATGCGCGTCGCTTGGATCGCCGGCACCGCGCAGGCGTGCGCCGTCAGCAGCGGCACGAAGGACCGGCCCCCCAGGCCCACGAAGCGCAGCAGCCGGTCGACCAGGAACGTGCAGCGCGCCAGGTAGCCCGACGCCTCGATGAGCTCGAGGACCACCGTCAGCACGACGATCTGCGGCAGGAAGATGAGCACCGTGCCGGCGCCACCCAGCACGCCGTCGACCAGCAAGCTCGTCAGCCGCCCGGGCCCGAGCGTGGCCTCCAAATGCTGCGCGAGGAACCGCGTCCCCGCGTCGATCGCCGCCGACACGGGCTCCGCGACGAAGAAGACCGACGCGAAGAGCACCGTCATCAGCCCCAGGAACACCAGGGGCCCCAACAGCGGGTGCAGCAGCACCGCGTCCAGCCGCTCCGTCCGCGCGCGCAGCCGGTCCTTGAGCCCGCCGTCGTGCCGAACCACGCGGGCGGCCAGCGCCGCGTCGTCGAACGTGCGCACCGCCGCCGAAGGCCCCAGCCGCGCCACGTCGGCGATCGCGTGGAGCAGCTTCACGCGCAGCCCCGGCTCCTTGGCGCTCACCGCCACGACCTGAACGCCCAGCGCCTCGCTCAGGCCCGGAACGTCGAGCGTCGAACCCTGCGTCACCAACAAATCGTGCTGCGTGACGATCAGCAGCAGCGGCTGGCCGCGAGCGAGCAGCTCCTTCGTCAGCCGCAGCGCCGGCGCCAGCTGCGTCGCGTCGACCACCTGCGCCAACACGTGCGGACTGCCCTTCAGCGCGTCGAGCGAGCGCAGCGCGTGCCCTTCGTCGCTGTCGGGATCGCCGGCGCCCACCAGCGAGTACACCCCGGGCAGATCGACCACCCGCAGCGCCCGCCCGTCTTCCAGCGTCGTCTGCCCCGTCACCGCCTCGACGGTGATGCCGGGGAAGTTCCCCACCTTCACCGTCCCGCCCGTCAGCGCGTTGAAGAGCGTCGACTTGCCCGCATTCGGCCGACCAACCAACGCCACGGTGAGCGCGACCTCGGCGCTCACGGCGACACCTCGACCCGCGCCGCCAGCGCCCGGTCCACCGCCAGCTCCAGCCCCGTCGACAGCCGCAGGTGCAACGGCCCGCCAAACGCCGCTCGGCGCAGCACCGTCACCGCCACCCCTTCGACCAACCCCACCGCGCGCAGCCAGTCCGCTTCCACGGCGTCCAGCGCCAGCGCCTTCACCTGCGCCGCGCGCCCGACCTCCAGCACGTCCAGCGTGGCTGCCGACGACGTCATGGGAACCGACATATTGCGAACAATTCTCAATTTCAACTGAACGAAGTTATGGTGTCGCAGGTGCGCCGGCCTGGTACAGGCACCGTTCCTCTCGACTTCAACCGGCACGAGGGGCGGAAAGGCAGCCATGTTCCCTGGACGGACGAAGCGGCAGAAGGAGCAGACGCGGCTGGACGCGCGCAAAGAGAAGGAAGCGAAGCGGGCCCAGCGCAAGCAGGAGAAGGCGACGCGCCCCAAGCGGCAGCCGGGTGACCCGGATCCAGACCTCGACGGCCTGGTGGCCGGCCCGCAGCCGCCCCCGGCTTGGATGAAGTGAAGCGGACTTTCTTGCTTCACCCTGCGCGGCCCGGTGCGAGACTGCCGCCGCCATGACGGACCGAGAGAAGAAAGACCTCATCGCGCAGTGGGCGTTCGACACGCGCCCGGTGCTGCTGCGTTTCCACCTCTGGCTGGAAGACGTGGAGGTCGAGCGTGCGCAGGCCGAGCCGGTGTCGGCGCACACGTTCACGCCCCGCGGCATCGCCCGCTGCCTGGCCATGACGAGCGCGGCGACGGCGCTGGGGACGAAGCTCTTCGGCCAGTACGGCGAGGGCAAAGGGCTCGACAAGCACGGCTACAACCAGGTGAAGAAGGCCGCCGACGCCATCAGCGCGTACATGATGAGCGAGGGGCTGTGGAACCTGACGCGCACGCTCCCCGAGAACCACGCGATCATGGTGTGCCTGGGCGAAGGGTTGATGCCCAAGGCCGGTGAGACCCCGGAGATGGGCGCCAACCCCCTCCTCGGCTTCGGCCGGGTGTACGCGCGGCCGGAGGTCGCCAGCTTCGTCGACCGCCAGGTGCGCCGGCTGCTCAACGACCCCAAGCCCCGCTTCCAGGACTTCTACGACGCGCTCAACCAGAAGGGCGTGACGCTGTGGGGCGCGGCCGTCGACACGCTCGAGAACACCAGCCGCTTCGCCGAAGGCAAGCCGACGGGGCCCATGTGTGTGCTCCACCTGTTCGACAGCCCGCTGACGGTGACGCGGCCGTACGAAGCGTACTTCGGCAACTTGACCGTCCCTCGGAAGGTGGCCCAGGAAGCCGAGCGCCGCTCCATCGTCCTCGATTGGGCGACGCCGCGCGCGCAGGTGCTCGACGTCATCTCGTCGGCGTACCCCGGCATTCGCCCCGAGCACGTCCACGTGTGGACGCTCGCCGGCAAGTCCCGCGTCAACCGCCTGTCGAAGCTGTGGAACGAATGGAAGTCGCTGGGCGCGCACCTGGTCGAAGACGGCTGGCAAGGCCCGCACGGACTGGGCGTGTTCAACGACTCGGGCACCTACGCCCCGACGTTTCTGGTGCGCTCCTGGAAGGACCCGCAAGGCCAGCCCCACGTGTTCCTGGTCGACGGGTACGCCGCCACCGCCGAGGCCATGCAGGCCGCCAGCCTGTCCGAGGTGCTCGACGTCGACAGCACCATGTCCGTGCTGTCGCCCACCTTCGACCTGCCGCACGACGAAGAGTACGCGCTCATGCGCAGCGCCGCGGACGGCAGCGAGGTGCGCCAGCTGCTCCACGGGAAGAAGGACGCCGACGCGCTCGTGGCGCACTACCGCGCGAGCCTGGACGAAGCCCGGCTCTCCAACATTCCCCTGCGGCAGCGCACGGTGCGCGCGGACGACTTCCTGCCGGAGAAGTCCTGGCGGGTGCTCGCGAGCCTGGGCTACCTCTGTGACGACCCGTACACCGGCACCACCGGCGTCGAGAAGCTGGACGAGCTGCGCTACCGGGTGACGACGCGGCTGTACACCCGAGACGCGGCCAGCAAGATCACCTTCACCTTGCGGCTCATGGAGAGCCTGGACCAGGCGCGGCTCGTCTTCAGCCCGCTGCTCGTACGCTTCATGAACGGCGACGACTGGAAGGCGCGCGCGGTGAAGATCTCCGACTCCGGCCGCATTCGGAACGAGCTGCAGACGCTCGTCTCGCAGGCGATCGAGTACGAAGGTGAGAAGCTGCGCGTGCGCTTCGATCGCATCGACGAGAAGGTGCTGCCCAAGCAGCACCAGCAGACGATCCGCGACGTGCTCAGCTGGTACAAAGAGCGGCACCCCGTCTGGTTTTCCTGGCTCGAGCTGAGCTGAAAGCCTCGGGCCGGGGGCGTTTCGTTCTGGCGAAAGCCCAAGCCCACGGCCAATATCCGCAGCCGTTCCGTGCGCCCTGAAGACTCCACCAGCGACGATCCGGTCGGCGAGGCGATCGCCCGCTGCGTGAAGGTGCTGCGCAGCAGCAGCGAGCTCAAGGACGCGACCCACGAGCTGCGGCTCAGCTCGGATCCCCGCGCCATGTTCGCGGCGGCGCTGTTCGATCTCGAGCGCGCCAAGCGCGGCGACGACGACGCGCGGCAGGACATGGCGCTCATCGCCGACACGCTGCTCACGTTCCACCGCGACGGCAGCGGCACCGAGCTGTCCGCCGCGCACATCGTCCTCACCAAGCTGTGGAGCGAGGCGGCTCGGCTGGTCTTGGCCTTCGAGCAGCGGCAGATCGAGCGCGCGCTCAACGCCTGCTGGGCCGCGCGGGACGACGCCGAAGGGCTCGCCAGCGCCATCGAGCAGCTCCAGCCCGAAGGCCAGCGCCGCGTCGAGTTCGCCCGCTGCCTGTACCACCTGGAGCTCGCGCGCCTCGGCGTGGCCAGCTCTCGCGCCGAGTTCGCCAGGCGCGCCGGGCTGTTGTCCGAGTGCTACCAGTCCGAAGACGTCGCCAAGGTGCTCATCGGCGAGGACGAGGGCCTCAAGCAGCTCTGGAAGGACCTGCTGCCCTACCTCGACGAGTTCTTCGAGCTGCTCGAAGAGCAGGCCGAGCGGCGCGCCAAGGCCGCCAGTCAGGGCGACGCCGAGCGGGGCTCCCAGCAGAAGAACGAAGACAAGACCGACCCGTTCCGAGAGCCGGTGGCGCGGCTGGACGACAGCACCCTGCCTGGCCGGCCTCCGGTCGGCACGCTGGCGCCGCTGCCGGTGCCCACGGTGCCCGAGCCCCGGCCCCTGCCGCCGGAC
>JALHOS010000272.1 GCA_022842905.1 Myxococcaceae bacterium
CGGGTGGCCGCGGCGCTGCTGCCGGTGGAGCTCGAGGCCGCGCAGAAAGGGCTGAGCGACGCGGTGCTGGACGAAGGCGCCAGCCGCGCCAGCGCGGCGCTGGGCGCGCGGGTGCCGACGGCCTGGGTGCTGCGAGAGGTGGGGGTGCTGCCGAAGCAGCGCGCCCTGGTGGACGCGCTCGCCGTCGAGGCGGCACTGACGGAGCGCTTCGAAGAGCGCTTCAACGAAGACTACTGGCGCAACCCGGCCGCCGGCCGGGACTTCCTGTCACTCGCGCAGGGAGGCCTGCGCAGCACCGCGGACGAGCTGGTGAAGGCGGCGCTGGGACCTGCGGCTGCGCCCGCCAGCTGCATCGAGAAGGCCGCCAAGCGACTGTTGGCGGTCCTCGAAGCCTGACCTGGACGAACGCAGACCGCGCCGTCGTCAGCGCGACTTCTTGGCCTTGAGCCCGCGGACGATCTTGTCCTTGGCGACGGACTTGACCGCCGTGGCCTTGCCGGCCTTCGCGGTCAGGTTGGCGCGGTGCATCTTCACCGCCTTGAGCAGCCGCATCTCGAGCAACAGCAGCTCGTCCGCCAGCTCCTCGTTCCCGCCGTGCGCTTGCGGCAGAGGCTCAGTCAGCCCCACCTTCGCGCCGTAGCGCATGCGCAGCGCCTTCTCCTCGGCCGGTGTCGTGCTCACCGTCCGCAGCTGGGTCGTCACCAGCTCCGCCGTCACCACCGCCGTGCTTCCGCCCTTCCGATCCATTGCCTGCTCCTTGGCTGCTCAAGGGCCTGAACATCCGGCCATGTACGATGCGGCAAACCCGCAACCGTTGGGCAGTGTAGCGATCGAAGGGCACCCCGCAAATTTTTGGCCGGCGTCCGCCAGGAGGCCCGTTTTCGCGAAGAAAAGCCCGGACTTGGGCTCGTCAGTCCGCGTCGTCGGCGGGCTCGTCGGCTCCCCCAAACGTGGGAGCGACCGTTCCGAGGCCTCCGTCGGGGAGCCGCTCGAAGCCAAAGCGGCGCATGGCGGCGGCGATGCCCTGGGGCTTGTCTTCGTCGGGGAGGAATTCGGCCGGGGCGGCGATTGCGGGCGCCTGGCCGATGTTGGACAGCGTCGCGTCGAGCACCAGATGGAGCTCCGCGGTGCCGCCGTCGGTGCTGGCGACGAGGCGCCCGTCGAGCTTGGTGCGCAGCACCACCGACGTGTCTTGGTCGACGAAGACGGTGCCTTGCAGCGTGCGCGGCTGGCGGGCGTCGAAGAAGGCCAGGCGGCGCAGCGTGGTCTCGTCGGCGCCCTTCTTCGGCGCCAGGCGCGGCGGCAGCGCGTCGTTCGACGGCAGCTCGTCGGCGAGCGTGACGGTGTACTTCCAGGCGGTGCGATCCTGCACGGTCTCGGTGCCGTCGGCGGTGAGCTTGAGGCGGCCGCGGAACAGCCCGTCGAAGTCCTTCACCGCGCCGTAGGCCTCTTCGCGCAGCCGCTCGGCCATGCCTCGGTCGCGCTTGCGCTCGCGGAACTTGCCGGAGCCGTCCTTGCCGTAGGTCGCGCGTGCGAAGACGCGGTTCTGCACGCGGAGCACCTCGAAGCCCTGCTCGCGGCTGTTGGACAGCTTGGCGTGGAAGTCGCCGCTGACGCCGCCGCGGCCGGCGAGCAGCTCGCGCGTCTCCTTCAGGCGCACGTTGTCGAGGCCGGGGCTGCTCCACTCCCACTCGACGGTGGCGCGGTAGGTGTGCGGGCCGAGGCGCTCGGTGGCCTCGGCGGCGCCCATGCCCATGACGCGGCGGGTGAGCTCGGGGCTGTCGGCGACCTCGGCCGGCGGCAGCTTCTGCGACGCCGACGCGATGGCCTGGGGCGGGTCTTCAGGGCTGAAGATGCGCTTCTTCGCGGCCTGGTCGACGGGGTCCTTGCACGCACCGAGTGCGAGCAGCAAAAGGCCCAGGAGGAAGGCGGAAGAGCGACGGTTCACGACCCACACGCTTAGCAGGTCAGGGCTTCCAGTGAAGGTTCCTTCCACGTAAGTCAGCCGCTCCATGCAGAGCCTCAAAGACAAGCTGCTCAAGGCCGGGTTGGTGTCGCAGGCGGACGCCCAACGCATCGACGCGGAGAAGGCCAAAGAGAAGGCGAAGGAGCCGGCGCGGCCGAGTCGACCGTCGGGTGAGCGCCGCGGCGGCCCGAATGAAGGACGCGGCGGTGGCTTCGGCGGGCGCCGGGACGAGAGCCGAACGCCGGTCAGCCTGGACCGCGTGCCGAAGTTCGCGCCGCTGCCGGGGAGCGCCGCGTACAGCCGAGAGCAGTCGCGCAAGCAGCTCGAGCTGGACCGGAAGCTGCGGGAGCTGGTGCTGCTGCACGAGGTGTCGATCGACGATGGGGCGAGCGCGTTCTACTTCGCGACGCGCAAGAACAAGCTCAAGCGGCTGCTGCTGACGGAGCCGCAGGCAGAGAAGATCCGCAACGGAGAGCTGGCGATCGTCGAGCGGCCGGATCCGGATCGGATCAACTACGCGCTGGTGCCGCCGGCGTGCGCGAAGGAGCTGCTCGCGCTCTCGGAGCGCTCGGTGCGGTTCTTCAAGTCGGCGGACTCGCCGGTCGGGTTCCTGAGTGACGAGGAGATCCACCGCCGGGCCAACGAGGCGACCGAGCCGGAGACGGACGACGCGCCATCGACTGCGGCTGAGGGCGCGGCGGCGGGCGAAGCGTCGGCTCCGACCGAGGGCGAGCCGGCCGTGAAGGAGCCGGAGACGTTCATCACCGTCAAGCGCGCGCCGCTGGCGGGAGACGGGACGCCGCAGGGTCAGTAGGCGGTCCCGAGCGCCTACCCGCCGAACGCGTTCAACCCGGTGATCGCCTTGCCGACGATCAGCGTGTGCACCTCGTGCGTGCCCTCGTACGTGAACACGCTCTCCAAGTTCAGCATGTGCCGAATCGGCGGGTACTCATCCATCACCCCGTTCGCGCCGTACATGCTCCGCGCGCTCCGGGCGATCTCCAGCGCGGCCTTCACGTTGTTCCGCTTGCACAGCGACACCTGCTCGGGGCTGACCTTGCCCTTCTCGTCCGCCATGCGCGCCAGCCGCAGCGCCAAGAGCTGGCCCTTGACGATCTCCTGCAGCATGTCCGCCAGCTTCTCCTGGCTGAGCTGATACCCGGCGATCGGCTTGCCGAACGACTTGCGGCTGAGCGTGTAGTCCCGCGCGCCTTCGAAGCACGCCACGGCCGCGCCCATGACCGCGAACGCGATCCCCATGCGCGCCTTGTTCAGGCACGACAGCGGACCCTTGAGCCCCTGAACACCGGGCAGCATGTTCTTCGCCGGCACCCGCACGTCCGAGAAGGACAGCTCCGCGGTGTACGACGCGCGCAGGCTGAACTTGCCCTCGATCTCCTTCGCGACGAACCCGGGCATGCCCTTCTCGACCAAGAACCCGCGAATCGACTCCGCGCCGCCGTCGTCCACCTTGGCCCAGACGATCGCCACGTCGGCGATCGTGCCGTTGGTGATCCACATCTTCGAGCCGTTGAGCACGTACCCGTCGCCGTCCTTGCGCGCGCGCGTCACCATGCCGCCGGGATCCGACCCGTAGTCCGGCTCCGTCAGCCCAAAACACCCAATGAGCTTCCCCGCCGCCATCTTCGGCAGGAAGCGCTCCTTCTGCTCGTCGTTCCCGTACGCGTAGATGGGGAACATGCACAGGCTCGACTGCACCGACGCGAAGCTGCGCAGGCCCGAGTCGCCCCGCTCCAGCTCCTGCAAGATGAGCCCGTAGGCCACGTTCGACAGGCCGGCGCAGCCGTAGCCCTTGAGCGTCGCGCCGAAGACCCCGAGCTCCGCCAGCTCGGGGATCAGCTCGTCCGGAAACGTGTTGTGGCGAAAGTGTTTGCCGACGATCGGCAGGTACTTCGTGTCGATGAAGCGGGCCACGGTGTCGCGAATGGCCCGCTCTTCGTCGGTCAGCAGCGCGTCGATCTCGTACAGGTCGGTGATGGCGGCTCGGCTCATAGGGCCGCGCCGCTTACCACCATTCCTGGCCCTGCGCAGAGCCGCTCAGGGCTTGGGGAACAGGTCCGGCGGCCCCACGACGATCGCCGGCTGCGCGTTGTAGGTGATCTTCATCTTCGCGGGCGGCGGCGGCTGGTTGGGCACCACCATGACGACCAGCACCCCCACGCTCACCGGCTCGCGCTTGTCGATGCTGGCCTTGAGCCCGTTGAGGAGGTTCCCGGAGATCGACACCTTGCTCGGCAGCTGCGCGAAGTTCGACTTCCCCGCGAGCAGCTCGCCGTTGAGCTTGAGGTCCGCCGACGTCACCGACGTGTCGATCGGCATGGCCACCGGCGCGGCGCCTGCGGTGTTCTCGAGCTTGAACTCGTTGATGCGCAGCTCGATCCGCTTCACCAGGTTCGTGCTCGCCCCGCCCGCCGAGGCCCCCGACGCCAGCGCCTGGATCTTCGCGTAGTCCTCCGCCTTGAGCAGCTCGACCTGTTCTCCGAACGAGAACTCACAGCCCGTCGCGCCCGCGTCCGACGGGTGTGCGCGCGTCTTCACCGTGAACTTCCCCGCGGAGATGTCCTGGCCGCAGGTGAAGCTGTTGAGCGGAATGTCGATCTCCCCCTTGAGCGGCGGAATGCCCTGCTTGTCGTCGATGGTGATCTCGAGCGGCCCGCAGGCCACCGTGAAGACAGAAAACACCGCCGCTGCGAGGATTCGTTTCGTCATGTGTGGGGTCCGCTCCGTTCGGGCAAGAAAGTTCCGCGAGTGTGTCCCAGCATTCATGCGGCTTCAACGCCCCATCGCATAAGCTCCCTCACACCCACATGAGCCGCGCCTACCGCATCTCCGTCAAAGAAAGCTTGAGCCGCCACGTGCAGGTGGACGACGGCGTTTCGTCCAACCTCGAGCTCTTGCCGATCCTCCAGAAGGAGCGAATGCGCGAGCTGCTCGCCCACGAGCTCGAGCAGCGCGGCTTCAAACGCGACGGCGCCACCGCCTCGCGCAGTGAAGGTGACGGCATCACCACCACCGTCGACCTCGACACCGGCACGGTGGACGTCGTCGCCGAAGGCCACGCCGAGCTCGCGCTGGAGGCCGAGCGCACGGCGGTCGTCGATCTCGATCGCGCCGGCGCCGACGAGGCCAAGCTCAAGGCCACGGCCCAGCGGCAGCTCGAAGCCGAAGCCCAGGCCAAGACGGACGAGCTGCGCCGCGCGGTGACGGGCAAGCTCGAGGGCAAGCTCAAGGACCTCAAGGGTGAGCTCGACGGCGCCGTCAACCGCGTCACCGCGAACGCGCTCAAGCAGCGCGCGGCGGAGCTGGGCACCGTCGAAGAAGTGCACGAAGACGCCAGCGGCGGGCTGACGATCAAGGTGCGGGTGTAATGGCGCTCAAGGTCCCCGAAGCCTCGCTCCCGCTCGAGCTGACCGCCTTCGCCGCCGTCGAAGCCGCGTACCCGACGGAGATCACCCGCATCACCGACTCGCTGCGCGCCGGGCTGTCCGTGCTCGTCGAGTGCGACAAGGAGCTGACGCCGTACCTCTACAAGGCGGTGCGCGATCGGCTCAAGAAGGAGAACCGCACCTTCCTGTACCTCGACGGCCGGCCGGTGAACGATCTCCCGCAGCTCCCCCCGGGCACCGGGCTGGTCGGCACCATCGTCGCGTACCTGCGTGAGGCGGTGCGCGGCGCGGTCGACGGCCGCATCATCACGCTGCCGCACTTGGACCTGCTCACGACGTCCTCCGGCGGGCTGACCAGCGAAGCGCGGGAGGTCATTCCGCTGCTCTACGAGAACCCGGACCTGGGCTTTCTGGGCTTCAAGGACCCGTCGTTCCCGCTGCCGAAGGTGATCGAGAACCTGTTCCCGCGGCGCGAGTCGATCCTGGGCGTGCCTCGGAACCGGCTCGCGCACCTCGTCACCCAGCGCGAGAGCCGCAAGCTGAGCTCGGAACCCACGTTCAGCCCGGCGGCGCTCTACAAGTTCGTGTCCGGCGTGAACGCGGCGCGGCTCAGAAGGCTGCTCGGAGCGCTCACCGGGGAAGACTACCCAGCGGATCCCCGCGCGGCGTACCGCCAGCTGCGCCAGGCGACGCTGGTCGGCCAGCTCACCCTGCCCGACGTCGACCTCGACAAGGACATTGGCGGCTACGCCAAGGTCAAGCAGCGGCTGCGCCAGGAGATCATCGAGGTCCTCGCGATCAAAGACGCCGCGCCCGACGAAGCGCAGATGAAGGCGATCGAAGGGCTCATTCCGCGCGGGCTCATCTTCTGGGGGCCGCCGGGCACCGGCAAGACGCTCTTCGCCAAGGCCATGGCCACGTCGCTGGGCGCCGCCGTCACCGTCGTCTCGGGCCCGGAGCTCAAGTCCAAGTGGGTGGGCGAGTCCGAAGAGAACCTCCGCCAGGTCTTCAACCGCGCCCGCCAGGCCGCGCCGTCGATCATCATCTTCGACGAGCTCGACTCCTTCGCCACCGCGCGCGGCACGTACCAGGGCAGCGGCGTCGAGCACTCCATGGTCAACCAGCTGCTCACGGAGATGGACGGCTTCCGCAAGGACGAGCTGGTGTTCGTCGTGGGCACCACCAACTTCGTCGAGTCGTTGGACCCTGCCCTGCTCCGGCCCGGCCGCTTCGAATTCCACCTCCACATTCCGTTCCCCAACAAGGAGGACCGCGAGCAGATCCTGCGCATCTACGATCAGAAGCTGGGCCTGCAGCTGTCCCCGCGGGCCTTCGACTTCACGGTCAAGCGCACCGGCGACGTGGTGGAAGGCACGACGAGCCGGCACTCCGGCGACCACATTCAGGCCCTGTGCCGCACGCTGGCCCGCATGCGGCTGCGGGAGCGGCGCAGCACGGCGACCGAAGTCGAAGACGTGGAGAAGGCCCAGGCCGGGCTCGCCGAGCGCCCCGCGCTCACGCCCAAAGAAGAGCGTGTCGTCGCCACGCACGAGGCCGGGCACGCGGTGGCGGCGCTGTTCTGCCCCAACAGCCCGCCGATCGAGCGCATCAGCATTCGCGGCGATCTGGCCGGCTCGCTGGGTTTCGTCAGCTACGCGGACCCCGCCAACCGCTACGTCGTCACCCGCGGGCAGCTCGAAGACCACATCTGCACGTTGTTCGGCGGGCGCGAGGCCGAGCTCGTGTTCTTCGAAGACCTGTCGATCGGCAGCGGGGCGGATCTCCAACGCGCCACCGACATCGCCCGGGCTCTCGTCGAAGACTTCGGCATGGGGCCGCAGGCCGTCGGCGTGCGGAAGATCGACGTCGACCCCGACGACCCTTCGGTGTCCGACGCCATGAAGGAGAAGATCGAGCTGGCGGTGGGGCAGATCCTCGACGCCCA
Organism: Myxococcaceae bacterium; assembly: GCA_022842905.1. Taxonomy (GTDB): domain Bacteria; phylum Myxococcota; class Myxococcia; order Myxococcales; family Myxococcaceae; genus JALHOS01. The sequence goes on from JALHOS010000272.1 coordinate 7,319, forward strand.
GCGTGAACGCGCCCGGCGCCTCGTCACCGAGAACAAGCCGCTCATCGTCGCGCTGCGAGACCTGCTGCTCGAGAAGAAGGTGCTCGACCGCGAGGCGCTCGCGCAGATCCTCCCCAAGACCGAGAAGCGCGACGTCATGCCCGAAGCCTGACGAACCCAAAGGGACCCCATGGCCACGCTGACGCTCAAGCTCGAGATCGACCCCGTCACCAAGAAGAAGAACGTCTGGGTGAAGCTGGACAGCGACCGCGACGCGCTGCCCGCGGAGCACGAAGAGCAGCACAAGCGCTTGGTGGAAGCGCTGCTCGCCGGAGGGCACGTGAAGCCCGAAGAGCTGGGCACGCTCACCATCGAACGGGAAGGCCAGGGCGCCGTCGCGACACCGGGAACCGCTCCGGCGGGCGCCACTCGGGAAGCCGTCGGCACCAAAGGCTGAAGCGCCCGTGTCGATCGCCGCGGTGTTGATCCTCGAGCTGCTGACGGCGCCCAAGGCGCGCCCCGCCGACCTGCGGCCCCACGTCACCGTCGTCACGCCGAGCGAGCGCTACGAAGGACGCCTCGAGTCGGAGGACCGGGACACGGTGGTGATCGACGTGGGCAAGGGCCGGCTGCGCTCGGTTTGGAAGGGCCGGAACAACCGCGTCACCGTCGAGGACCGTTACTACGAGGGCGCCCCGGGCGAAGCCTGGTTCAAGGACCCCGCCCGCACCCGCTATGTCGTCTCGCCGTCGGGCCACCGGCTGCGGCCTGGCGAGTTCAGCTGGACGCAGCTCGAGCTGCTCGGCTCGCTCTTCACCATCGGCGCCAGTGAGCGCGTCACGCTGCTGTTCGGAACGCTGGCGCCCGCCTGGTTCGTGCCGTCCTTCACGGCGATCGACATGGTGCCGACGATCAACCTCCTCGTCGGAGCGTCTTGGGCGCAGCCGCTGGCCGACGACGTCCGCTTGTCGGTGGGGAGCTGGGCCTACCTCATGCCCTTCCACGCCACGGTCGCCAGCTGGAACTACCTCGGCCTGACACTGGGCAACGAGGAGCGGCACGCGACCTTCACCGCGGGCATGGCGGGCCTTTCGGCGAACGGCACGCAGAACCTGGGCACACCGACGCTGTCGGCGGCGACGAGCCTGCGGGTCGCGGAGCACGTGGCGCTGCTCGGCGAAGGCTGGGCGTACCTCTCGCGCAGCGTCAACGGCTTCGGGCTGGGGCCCAGCAGCGTGTTCGCCGAGACGACGCTCGCCGCGCTGGCGGCGAGCCTCGCGGTCCGCTTCCTCTGGGCGCAGTGGTCGCTGGACGTGGGCGTGCTCGTCGTCGCCGCCGTCGGCTCGCCGCTGCTGAACCCCACGCTCAACGGCGCCCTGCCAGTACCGGTGGTGAGCTTCGCGTACCACTCACGCTGAGTTCGCTAGACTGGCTGCCCCGCCATGGACGCCCTGCTGTTTCCGAACGAAGAAGCCCTGCGCGTGGCGCTGCGTGCGGGGCTGGTGCCCGCGGAGCTGAGCGGCGGCGCGGCGCAGGTGCTTCGACAGGCTGACGGCGCGCTGGTGCTCGAGCCGTCGCAGGCGCTGCCACCGAAGCTCAAAAAAGCACTCACCACGGCCGGCATTGCGCTCGTCCCTGCTCCCGCTGGCGCCCAACCCCTGAGCTGCTGGGCCGAGGCCGTTCAGCCGACACGCACCGACGCTCCGGCGGGCGCGCTGCCGACGACGTTGTTCGCGCTGACGGGTGAGCGCGCGCTGCTCGAGCTGGCGGGGGAGCTGCTGCGCCTGGGGTGCGATCGCCAGCACCTGCGGCTGGTGCACGCCCCGGGCACGCCCATTCACGCGCTGGTCCGGGTGGTGGACCCGCCTTGGTACGTGGTGTCGCGCGCGTTGGATCACCTCGACGGGCTGCGCGTGTTCCTGCCCAGCCCCCCAGGCCAGGAGCTCGTCTTCACCGAGCTGGGCTTCACCCACGCGCTGGCGACCGCGCTGCAGCCTGACACCAGCCAGCTCGTGCTGATTCCTGGAGAGGGCCCGTGGTGGCGGGTGCCGACGGGGCGCTGGGCGGACGTGGATGGGCTGCTCGACGTGGCCGGGGTCGACGCCCGCGCGCGGCCGCAGCCGGAGCGAGACCTGCCTCGGGTGAAGGTCACCCTCAAGCTGGGCCGCAGCGCGCGGCAGGAAGCGCCCGCGCTCTTCGTCGTCGAGGAAGGCATCGCGACCGTCGAGGCGCTGGTGCGCACCCTGCCCGAAGCGCAGCTGGGCGACCTGCTGTTCGCCGTCACGGGTACGACGGTGCTGCTCCGCCCACGGCCCGGGCGAGAGGCCGCCGCAGCGGCGCTGCCCGGCAAGCCGTACGGGCGCGTCGCCGAGCTGCCCAACCTGCTGGCCCCGGTGGGCCAGACCGTGGAGCCGCCGCTGCGCCGCGACCGGCTGCGTGACTGGCTGGCGCCCGAGCTGGACGTGCTGACGTGGCTCGAGCCCACGCCCGGCGGCTTTCGCCCCGTGTCCGTGGCCGACGACGCGTTCCGGCCGCTGACCGAGTGGGTCGACTACGTCGTCGATCAAGCGCGAGACACGCTGAGCGCCTGGGTCGACTCGGCCACGTTCGCCTTGAGCCCCTTCGTGGCGCACGAAGACGCCGCGCCGCCGGCGGTGGCTGCCCCGGTCAGCGCGCTTCAGCCCGTTGCGAGTGAGGGGCCTCGCCCGACCAAGCCGCGCGCCGAAGCGCGGCAAGCGCACAAGCCGGGGCCGGCGGAGCCCGCGCGGCTGCCGCTGCCCGTCGTCGAAGTGCCCCTGGCGCCGAGCGAGCTCGAAGAGGCGATCACCCGCGCGGAAGCCGCCTTCGTCGAGCTGGACACGCCGGCCGAGTCGCCGGAGCGGCTCGAGCGGTGGCTCGGCCTGGCCCAGCTGTACGGCCGCGCCGGGCGCGTGCGGGACGCGGGCATGGCGTGGGTCCAGGCGCAGTGGCAGGCGCCGCCGTCCGACGCGGCGGAGCTGGCGCGCCGCTGGGCGGAGA
>JALHOS010000273.1 GCA_022842905.1 Myxococcaceae bacterium
TGGCTCAGCGGGAGTCGGTGGCTCAGCGGGAGTCGGTGGCTCAGCGGGAGTCGGTGGCTCAGCGGGAGTCGGTGGCTCAGCGGGAGTCGGTGGCTCAGCGGGAGTCGGTGGCTCAGCCGGAGTCGGTGGCTCAGCCGGAGTCGGTGGCTCAGCCGGAGTCGGTGGCTCAGCCGGAGTCGGTGGCTCCGACGGCGGCACCGCCTGCGACGCGGGCGTCGACCTGCAGCGCGACCCCAACAACTGCCAGTCCTGCGGCCGGGTGTGCCCGACCCCGCTCAACGCGCCACCCGCCTGCCGCAGCGGCGTCTGCGGGCGAGGGCCCTGCGCCTCGGACTTCTTCGACCTCCTCGCCGTTCCCGGCTGTGAGACGCGCTGTGTCGGCCGCGCATGTACCTTCCCTGACGGCGGCGTCCTCACGCTGACCCAACCGCCCCTGCCCGAGTCCGGGCTCACCTTCCACGCGCTGTCCTCAGGGACGAGTCACGGCGCCGCCGTACAGACCAATACACAACACACGAACCTGGGCACGCTGGGCCAGTCGACGCCGCCCGGTGTCGGCACCCAGGCGCAGACCAGCAGCACCCACCGAAACCTCGGAGGCTTCGATGTCGTCACCCCGCCTTAACCGCCTCCTGGCAGGCCTCTTTCTCCTCGCGGCGTCCGCGGCCTGGGCTCAGGCGCCAGCGCGGCTCGGCTACCAGGGCCGACTGCTCCGCGCCGACGGGACGCCGGAGAGTGGCGTGCAGACGTTCATCTTCGCGCTGTGGGACGCGCCGACCGGCGGCACCAAGCTCTGGGAAGAGACACAGTCGCTCGCGCTCACCGACGGCTTCTACGCGACGTTCCTGGGCGACGTGACGACGCTGCCGTTGACCGTGCTGAACGGCAGCGAGCGGTACCTCCAGCTCACCGTCGCCGGCAACGCGCTCGCGCCCCGGCAGCGCGTCGCGTCCGTGGCGTACGCGCTCAAGGCCGAGCTGGCGCGCAGCGTGGCCGGCGGCACGGTGAACGTCTCGAGCGTGCTCATCAACGGGACGACCGTCATCGACGCGATGGGGCGCCTGGCCGGCCCCGCGGTGCCCAGCGTGAGCTTCGGCGCCGACGCGGGCTTGGTCTGCGAAGGCAACGACGTGCGCCTGTCCAACCCACGCGTCCCGACGGGGCCCGCGGGTGGAGACCTCGCGGGCACGTACCCCAACCCGACGGTGGGGCGGCTGTCTGGCGCGACGCTGCTCGCCGCGACGCCGGGGGTCGGCACCTTCTTGGGAGTGAACGGGACCGGCCAGTGGACACCCACCGCGCTGCCGCAGGCCACCGCGACGGTGCCGGGCCTGGTGCGCCCGGGCACGGCCCTGTCCGTCGCCGCAGGGGTGCTCAACGTCCAGCTCGGCACGACCGCGACGACGGCGCTCGCGGGGGACCGGCTCATCACGTCCACCGTCGACCTGCTGGTGCCGTCCCAGTTCCCCACGGTGGCGGCGGCCCTGGCATCACTCAACGGTCGCCGCATCGCCCCGCCGGCGCTGGTGCGCGTGCGCCTGGCTGACGGCACCTACCCGCAGGCGGGCACGCTGAACGTCGGCCACCCCGACGGCGAGTCGATTCAAATCATCGGCAACGTGACGACGCCGGCCAACGTCACGCTGTCCTTCAGCAACGCGAACGGCGTCGTCCTGGCCGAAGGTATGTCGCTCGGCTGGCTCGATGGCGTCCGGGTGCTGAACACCGCGGGCAGCACCACCACCGGCATCGTCGTGCAGGGCGGGCGGCTGTCCATGGGCACCAAGGTCGAGATTGCAGGCTTCAGCTACGGCCTCTACGTCGACAGCGGAGGCTTCGCGTCGGCGTCGGGGCTTCGGGTGAGCTGCCTTGTGGGGGCGAGCTCCGTCGGCGTGAACGTGGCGATGGGCAGCCGCGCGAAGCTGCCCAGCCTCGTCGTCCCGGCGGGCTGTGGGAACGGGTTGCTCGTGCAGAACGGCGCGGCGGCCTACGCCGACGGGGCCGTGGTTGCCGCGTCGGGCTTCGCCTTCGCCGCGCTGAGCAACGCCTACCTCTACGCGTACCAGGCCCAAGCGACCGGCGCGTCGGTGTGTTTCCAGGCCAGCGGTTCATCGTCTCTCATCGCCAGCTCGGCGACGGCCACCGGCTGCAGCTATGGCTACCTGGCGGACTACGCGTCCACCATCGACGCGAACGCCTCCGCGTCGACCAACGCGACCAACGTGCACTTCTTCGCAGGGGTCGGATCGAGCGTATACGCGCTCAACTCGAGCGTGAATGGCACCGGCGTGCTTTCCCAGCCGACCGCCAACACACTGGGCCCGACCGGTGGCTACGTGACCCGCTGACGCTTTCCCTTCAGTCCAGCTTTCCGAACCAGCCCTTGCGCTCCATCCACTTCGCGGCCTCGAGCACGGGGACGATGGTGAAGGCCGTGCCCGCGACGATGAGCCAGTCCTCCACCGTCAGCGGGAAGGTGCCGAAGAGCCGCTGCAGGAAGGGCACGTAGAGCAGCGCGACCAGCAGGACCAGCTCCCAGCCCACGGCGAGGTTGAGCCACTTGTTGGCGAAGGGGCGTTTCCACACCGACAGGCGGTCCGACCGGTAGTTGTACGCCTTGAAGAACTGAATCAGCACGAGGGAGACGAAGGTCATGGACATGGCTTCGGCCAGCGGGCGGCCGGAGTGTGTCGTCCACGCGAAGAGGCCCACGTTCACCAGCGTCGACCAGACGCCGCCGGTCAACATGAGCAGCACCACCGGCCGCGTGAAGATGCCGACCTTGGCGTTGCGCGGGCGCCGCTGCATCAAGTCGCCTTCGGGCGGGTCGACGGCCAGCGCCAGGGCGGGCAGCCCGTCGGTGGCCAGGTTGACGTACAGGATCTGAACGGCCGAGAGCGGCAGCGGCAGGCCGAACAGCGCGGTGCCGGCCATGAGCCCAATCTCGCCGATGTTCGAGGACAACAAGAACATGAGGTACTTCTTGATGTTCCCGAAGACGCGGCGGCCTTCTTCCACCGCCGCGACGATGGACGCGAAGCTGTCGTCGGTCAGCGTCATGGCCGCGGCGTCGCGGGAGACGTCGGTGCCGGTGATGCCCATGGCGATGCCGATGTCGGCCTTGCGCAGCGACGGCGCGTCATTCACCCCGTCGCCGGTCATGGCCACGACTTGCCCGTTGGCCTGCAGCGCGGTGACGACTCGCAGCTTGTGCGCCGGAGACACGCGGGCGAACACGTCGATGGTGTCGACTTCCTTCGAGAGCTGCGCGTCGTCCCAGCCGTCGAGCTCCTTGCCGCTGACGACGCGGCCGCCGCGCAGGAGCCCCAGCTCTTTGGCCACCGCCTCCGCCGTCTGCGGGTGGTCGCCGGTAATCATCACCGCGCGAATGCCGGCGGCCTCGCAGGTGCGAATGGCGTCGAACACCTCCGCGCGGGGTGGGTCCATCATGCCCACCAGGCCCACCAGCGTGAGCCCGCCCTTCGCGTCCGCCAGGCTGGTCGCGTCCTTCTGGGTGATGGCGAGCACCCGCAGCGCGTCCTGGGCGAACTGCTGCGCCGCGGCCAGCGTGCGCTCCTTCCACGCGGCGTCGAGCGGCACCGCGCCCTCGTCCGTCAGCACGTGGGTGCAGGCGTCGAGCAGCACCTCCGGCGCGCCCTTCACGTACAGCCGGTGGGCGCCTTCCTTGTGGTGCAGCGTCGCCATGCGCTTGGTGTCCGACGAGAACGGCTCTTCGGCCACGCGCGGCCACTGGAGGTCCAGCGCTTCCTTCACCAGCCCCTTCTTCGCGGCGGCGACGACGAGGGCGCCCTCGGTGGGGTCTCCGGTGATGTGCCAGGTGCCCTTGGCCTTGCCGTCTTCGAGCGCTTCGACGAGCTGCGCGTCCGACGCGAGCGCTCCACCTTCGAGCAGGGCGTGCAGCGCAGGGCCCTCTACCGGGCTCCCGTCGTGCGTGAAGGCGCCGACGGGTTGGTAGCCCGCGCCGCTGACGTGGACGACGTGGCCGCCGACGAAGAGCTTCGTGGCCGTCATCTCGTCGCGGGTGAGGGTGCCCGTCTTGTCGGAGCAGATGATGGTGGTGGAGCCCAGCGTCTCGACGGCGTGGAGCTTTCGAATGAGGGCGTTGCGCTTGACCATGCGCTGCACGCCCAGCGCGAGGCTGATGGTGACGACGGCGGGCAGGGCTTCGGGCACCACCGCCACGGCGAGCGCGATGCCGAAGAGGAACATCTCCACGAAGGGCTGCCCGCGGAAGAGCCCCAGCGCGACGATGACGGCCACCACCACCAGCGCCAGCTTGGCCAGCGCGCTGCCGACGCGGTCCAGGTTCTTCTGGAGCGGCGTCTTGCTCGGCTCCACCGTCGCGAGCAGCTGGGCGATGCGGCCGAACTCCGTCTGCATGCCGGTGGCGACGACGACGGCCTTGCCGCGGCCGTAGGTGAGCACCGTGCCGGCGTGCACCACGTTCTTCCGGTCGCCGACGCTCAGCTCACCTTCGAGCGGCTGGGCGTGTTTGTCGACGGCGACGGACTCGCCGGTGAGCGCCGCCTCTTCGGCTTTGAGGTTGACGGCCTCGAGCAGCCGGGCGTCGGCGGGCACGCGGTCGCCGGTGTGGAGGAGCACGATGTCGCCGGGCACGACGTCGCGGGCGGGGAGCTTCACCTCGAGCCCGTCGCGCAGCACGGTGGCGCTGGGGGCGGCCATGGCGCGCAGGGACTCGAGCGCGCGCTCGGCGCGGAATTCCTGCACGAAGCCCAGGCCCACCGCGAAGAGGACGATGACGGCGATGACGAGGGACTCGAGCCCGTGCCCCATGGCGACGGAGAGGCCGGTGGCGGCCAGCAGGATGACGATGAGGACGTTCTTGAACTGCGCCGCGAGAATGTGGAGGGCTGAGACCTTCTGCCCCTGCTCGAGCTCGTTGGGGCCCACGCGTGTCAGGCGCTCCTGGGCCTGGGCGGCGGTGAGGCCCGCGGCAGTCACGCCGAGCTGCTGCAGCGTCTGCTCGAGGGTCAGCGAGTACCAGCGCGTCGGCGTGTCCACGCGCTTCACCTAGCCACGGCAGGGAAGAGCGCTCGCTTAAATCGGCTCGGCGCAAACGTTGCGCGGTGGGCCGGGCTGATGGGCGCGTGAAGTGACCGCGAGCGTGGGCGGAGGTGGATCAAGGCAGCGAACGGGGCGAGGCGCAGCGTGGAGGCCATGAGGCCTTCACTTCCGGTGGTCGTGTCGTCGCTCGCGGTCGTGTTCTCGGGGTGTGGGGTGCCGATGCCGTCCTGCGACGGTGGCGTGCTGGACGCGGGCGTGTGCGTGCTGGGCGGCGGCGGCGGGGCCGGGGGCGGCTCGGGTGGAGGCAGTGGGGGAGGCGGTGGGGGCGGGGCTGGTGGCGGTGTTGGAGGAGGGGTTGGCGGAGGCATCGGAGGCGGCGTGGGCGGCGGCTCCGGTGGAGGCAGCGGCGGGAGCGGCGGGAGCGGCGGTCGGCCGGGCCTCTCGGGCACCTTCGACCTCACCTGGAGCGCTGGCGGACAGGCCTTCACGGTCCGAGGCACGTCGTTCTGGTTGCCGGTCCACGACACCGGCGCCGACGAGACGAACTACGACGGGCACGGCGCGGTGACGATTGGACCGACGAGCTACATGGAAGCGGGCGGCGTGACGTGCACCCTCGCCGAGCCCGCGGCGCACGCGTACGACGAGAACTACTTCTTCAAGGTTCGGCACCTGACGAGCGGGCCGGTGCAGCGCTGGGCGTTCCTCGACCGGTGGAACTACACGTGCACCTCGAGCGGCGGCTCGCAGACGGTGCCCGTCATCATCAACTTCCGCATCGCGCAGGGCGTGGGCTGCACCCAGCCGACGGACGTGCCGGCGACGGCCGCGCCGACCATGTCGGGCTCCTTCACCATGAACTGCCTGCCGCCCTACACGGGGACGGCGACCTGGTCGTTCACGCCTTGACTGCTCACTTCGCGGTGAACAGGCACCGGGTGATGGGCAACATCTGGTCCGCGGTGACGTACAGGTAGTACTGCGTGCCGGCGCTCAGCGCAGGCGGCGCGCCGCTCGCGGGCACCTGCTGCGCCATGCCGTCGGGCACCACGCCGTACTTCACGCTGCGCGAGGCGAGCGGCGCGGCGGTGGCCGGCACGGCGAGCTTCCAGAGCGTCTCCGCCGGCGTGTCGAGGTTCGGGAAAATGGTCGGCGAGAAGCGCACGGCGGCGGGCAGCACGTAGACGTAGCGGGCCTTGCCCTTGCCCCAGGTGATGGTGCCGTCCGCGGCCACGCCTTCACCCGCAGCGCAGGCCTGGGGCTTGAAGTACAGCTGCTCGGACAGCGGCCCGAAGCCGTCGGGGACGCCGACGAAGCTCTGCGCGGTCAGCCCGCGGGAGTCGAGCTCGCCCTGCCAGAAGCGCTTCATGCGCGCCGGGTCGGTGGTGAGGAAAATGGAGTGGTCTGGGTTGACGAGGTCCGACTTGCTGAAGCCGTTGTTCTGCGTGGGGGGCAAGCCGCCCAAGGGAATCGAGTTCACCACGCCGGCCCCGTGGGCGATGCCGCGGTCGGTGAACTGGTTGGCGAGGCTGCCGGCCCGGTCGATGTTGAAGATGGCGGCCTGGGCGTTCGGCGCGGCGTCGGAGTGGCAGCACACGCAGGACGTGGCGTCGATTTGCGAGCGCACCCAGGCTTCCTCCGCGAGGTAGCCGGCGTCTTGGCGGCGCGGGTCCGCCATGGTGACGCGCGGGCTCGGGTCGACGGCGTAGTACGGCCGGCCGCTGCGGGAGTTGTCGCAGCGCGCGTCTTGGCGGAAGGAGCGGCCTTCTTCGGTGGCGCCGTGAATGCCTTCGAGCACACACAGCTCGCCCGTCTTCCCGGCTGCGCGGGGGCCGCCGTCGGGCACGAAGCAGACGCGCTCGGGGGCCGTCCAGGCGTTCTCCAGCACGACCAGCTCGTCGCTCACGCCGCCGCACAGGCTCGAGGGCTGCCAGTAGCCGCCGCCGAACACCTCACAGCCGGTCCGCGCGCCGGAGCACTTCTGGGTGTCGCCGCTGGCGATGTACGTGCGGTTCTGCTCGGGCTTGGTGCCGAAGAGGCAGGCGCCCAGGGACACCTCCGGCGCGCAGAGGATTCCGCCTTGGTACGTGCCTTTGAGGGTCTGGCAGTCCTTCTCGGCGTCGGCGGACTTCCAGGCGCCCAGGTAGTCCTTGCACTCGGGCACGCGGCTCTGCGGGCCGGTGTAGGCGCACTGGCCGACGATGACGGTGGAGAGGACCGGGCCCATGCTGGGCGGCGTGCAGGTGAGGAGCGCGAGGCTGGAGGCGGCTGCGAGGGCGAAGGAGGGGCGCATGGCGGCTGATCGGTAACACCTTGGGCCGCGTTGTCACTTGATTCGAAGGTGCCGTCAGAGGTCCCAGGCCGGGGCCTCGCGGCGGGGGGCCACCTCGACGAAGGCGGGCACGCCGGCGCGGGAAGGGTCGGGGCTGACGGGGCCGCCGCGCAGTGAGTGGACGAGGGCTCTGAGGCGATTGACGACGTAGCCGAGGTTGAGGTCCCGGTCGGCGACGACGGACGGGGCTTCTTGCGCGAACGCGAGGTCGAGCTCGCGGAACTTGGCTTCGCCCCGGTCGGTGAGGATCCAACCTTGGGTGGAGCCGTCGATGACGGAGCTGCACGGCTCGACGAGCTGACGGCGGTGGAGCGAGCTGAGCGTTCGGTGGACGTGCTGGCGGGCCCGGCCCAGGCCGCGGGCGATGCGGGTGGGCGAGGCGCCGCGCTCGTGGGCGAGCCAGGCGATGACGAGGAGGGCGGCGGCGTCGAGGTCGAGCTCGCGGGCGATGACGCGCCGTCGCGCGTCGAGGACGGCGGCGAGCTGGGAGACGGCGAGCCAGAGTTCGGTTCTGCGGTGAATGAGCATGGGACCTTTCGGTTGAGGAGCGCGCACCTTGGCAGGCGGGGCTGACAGGCGAGGTCGGTGGGGTTCAGGCTCGAGGGGAGGCCGTGTTTGACGGAGCGCGCGCTTCGCTTCGGGCGAACAGCTGGGAACGGCTCGGGTGGGCAGAGCCGCACAGTACGGCTCCTCCGCACGACCGTCCGTGTTGGGCCGGTGGGGCTCGGGTGGCGCGCAGCTCGACGTCAGCTGACAACCGTCGTCCAAGGTCGACCGTCTGGCTGCTCCCGCATAGAGACAAGAGCTACGTCATGCGGAAGCCGCCCAGCAGACGCGCCGATCAAGAGCGGGACTCAGTCCAGCAGTCTCGGCAGAGCGGCTTAGCAAGCGAAGTTTTGTGGGACTCTCCGCACTGGTGGCAGAACTTCTCAACAAACGACGGATCTTCGTGGCGCTTCCACACAGCGTAGCAGTCCCGACAGAGTGGCTTTTCTGTATTGAATTCAAGCGAAGCGCGGCAGCGAATCCAGAAGGCTGCGCTACCCCGAGTGATTGCGCTCGGTCGTGCTGTGCGCTTGCTCTTTTCGTCCTCGTCATCGAAGAGCGACGAAACATCAGCCGCGTCGGTATTGGCGTTCTTTAGCTTTCTTTGCGTGATAACCGGAAGAGGAAGTTGGTCAACCTGACTCCAATTCTGCCGAATGTGGATTTGCAGATACTTCACGGTCTCGGCAAACGCTGGGTGCTCCTTGTGGAACCATGTGCCAATCTCGATGCTGTTGTTGAAGGACGACTCAAGCAGGTTCATCGAAGTAAGAAGAAGCCCCTTGTCGTTCATGTAGATTTTCGCGTGGAGGTCTTTCACCACGTAGAGTTCAAGGCCATCACTCATCAGTGAACGAATTTCGGTGCTCGCGAGCGCGCCGCCGTTGGTGCTTTCGTCCTTCTCGCGAAAGACCAGTCGGACTTTCACGCCCCTCTTCATCGCTTGACGTATTTCACGCGTGAGTCCACGGAGTTTGTCCATAGCGAGGTAAGGACTCACCAAGAACGCAAATTTGTCGGCCTCACGGGGTACCGCTTCGATGCGCTCACGAATCTTGCCCTGGTCCAACACCTCGACGTGCGTGCTCTTGTCCATGCGCCCTCCCATATGATCGGCTCCTCATTGGACGTGGCGCCGAGATTCTCAAGTCTACACTGCTCAACCCCGAGTTGTCCCACCGGAGATGAGCGATGGCTCCACCGATCACGGTCTTGGCCTTCGGCTACGACCGGTCACACGCGCGCCGCTCGACCCGTCTTGAACTCGGCTCGTCCAGCATCGCTGCGTACACCTAAGCACCTGCATGTCTGCTGGTCGGGGTCGGGGCAGGGGTCGCCAGCACGTGTCTCATTGGTGACAATGTTGTCATCACTGAAAATCCGAACCCGTGTGTTCTTGATTGGTTGTGTAGGGCGGCCGTCACCAAAGGTGACAGAACTGTCATCTCTGAGACAGGTGCCGGAGACCTCTGCCCCCACCACACTCCTTGTTGCCCGCCGGCGCGCGGTCGGCGGCTCCAATGCACCGGGGGCCTCGTGCATGCACTGGCTCGTCGTCGCGGAAGGCTGTCGTTTCGATGTGGGCCGCCCCCTGTGCCCACCTCTGTCCTGTTGTCTGCGGGCGCGCGGTCAGCGGACCCACCGTGCCTGACGCCCCGAGCTGGCACTGGCTCGTCGGCGCGGGACGGCAACGATCGCCCACCACCCGCCCACCTTCCCCAGAGCCTCGTCCTCCGAACGGCGCTCGAAGAGCCGCGCCCGAAAAGTCGCGCCTCCGCCGAGTCCTTCGCTTCAATCGACCTCGCGTACCGACAAGCCGTCCGAGGCAACGACATCGATACCGAGGCAGCCGGCTCCGCCATCCGAGTATTCCCCGACGGCCGCGCTCTCGGCCGGCACGCGGGACGCCACCCAAACTCCCCACTTGCTATGTCGCTCAACGCAATGCGCGGCCTCTCCGACTCCGCCCCCATTGGCCTACCCAGCCACGCCCTCGAGGCCGCCTACGACGTCATCGTCATCGGCTCCGGCTACGGCGGCGCGGTGGTCGCCGCACGCCTGGCCCAAGCCGGCGTCGACGTCGCGGTGCTCGAGCGCGGGCGAGAGTGGCTCCCCGGCGAGTTCCCGGAGGACGGCCCCTCCCTCGCCCGCGCGTCGCGCTTCGAGGTGGCATCGGCGGCGCTCGGCCGCGACGACGCGCTCTTCCGCTTCCTCCTGGGCGCCCACCAAGGCGCGCTGACAGGCGTGGGGCTGGGCGGCACGTCGCTCATCAACGCCGGCGTCGTGCTGCGCCCGCGCGCCGGAGCCTTCGAACGCGGCGGCTGGCCACGAGCGCTGCTCGACGACGCGCGGCGCCTCGAGG
>JALHOS010000274.1 GCA_022842905.1 Myxococcaceae bacterium
TGCGCACGACGCGCTGACGGGCGTGCTCAACCGGCGCGGGTTCGCCGACGCAGCGGCGCGGGCGCTGGCCCAGGCGCGCCGCGCCGACGCGCAGGTCAGCCTCATCGCCATCGATCTCGATCACTTCAAGCGGCTCAACGACACGCAAGGGCATGCCCGCGGCGATCTGCTGCTGACGCTCCTGGGCCAGGCCTTGAGCGCGCGCCGGCGCAGCGACGTGGTCGCGCGGCTCGGGGGCGACGAGTTCGTGGTGTTGCTGCCGTCGACGAGCGCAACGCAGGCACAGCACGCGCTCGCGGAGCACCGCCGAGCGGTCCACGCCGTGTGGCAGGCGCACGGGCTGGACGCCAGCTTCAGCGCGGGGGTCGTCACGTTCCCCGCGCAAGACACCACGCTGGAGCAGCTGCTCGGCGCGGCCGACGCCCAGCTCTACCGGCAGAAGCGCGCGCGCCGGGGCCCGTCGACGGATCACACGCCGCGGCCGCTGCTCGCACATGGGTAGTCGAGACGCCGACGCCTCGGCAGGCATGCACGAATGGGCGCGCCGGTCTGAAGAGAGGCTGGGCCTCCCGTCGAACCATGAAGCTCGGCGGCAGCCTGGCCTCGCCGAACGTGCTCCGTCATCGCAGCCCCCGCCGGCTCGGGGCCGGCACGTGCGGCGACGTGCTCTCGATCGCTCGGGTCTCCGCGAACTGCTCCAGCTTCCCGGTGCGAGGCGGCGAGCGTCGGCCTGCGCCGAGTGCATGCCGCTGCGGCCACACGGTGAGCGCACTTCCGTCGACTCGGTGCGCGCACGCCTGACGACCGAGCCCAGCCCCCAAGACTCGCCACGACTCGAGCCTCGGCAACCCGTGTGGTCGGCGAGCGCTCTCTCGTCGCGCCACGCGTGCGCCGCCTCCGCAGCCCAACACGGCTGCAGACCGCCAGGACCGACGTCACCCCACGCCTGATGGCTCACGCGCCGCCGCGTGGGCGCGCCAAACGAGCGTCCGAAACGGATCGTGCACGGCCAAAACCGTCGTCACCCGGTCTGATGGCTTTTCGGCCGACGGCGCGGCCAGGAGCTGCACCGGCGTCGCCCTGATCGTCCCACGCGCCCACCTCAGGGTCCGGCCTGGAGCGCCAGCTGATCGAGCCCGTCGCGAATGACGACCTCCGCGAGCCGCCGCAGCGCCGCGGCCCGGTTCGACTCGAGCCAGAGCACGTCCGCGCCCGCCGGGAAGTCTTCGGCGCCGCTCGCCGTCACCTCCGCCACCAGCCGCCCGCCCTGCTTGTGCCGGAGCACCACCGACGCCGTCAGCCGGTAGTTCGGCATACGCCCGGGGCTCGCCAACAGCGGCCCGGACGACACGGCGGTGACGGTGCCCTCGAGCACCTGGTCCGCGTTGCTGCCGCCCAGCGCGCTGGCCTGGGCCAACACGTCGCGCAGCGCCTGCGTGAAGAGGGCCTCGGCGCCGGTCTCGGACGTGTCGTTGGCGAACACCGGCACGAAGAACGCCTGGCCGCCGCGCAGCACCGCGCGATCTGGGGTGACGAAGCGGTAGCCGCAGCCACCGCCAAGACACAGCGCCACCACCAGCCACGCGCGGGTCATGCCGGCCGCCCGCTCACCCGACGACGAAGTTCACCAGCCGCTTGGGCACGAAGATGAACTTCTTGACCTGCTTGCCGGCCAGGGCCGCCTGCACCTTGTCGTTCGCTTCGGCGGCGGCGCGCACCTCGGCCTCGGTCGCGGCGATCGGCACCACCACCTCAGCGCGCAGCTTGCCCAACACCTGCACCGCGTAGGTGACGGAGTCCTCGGCGACGAGCTTGGGGTCGAAGCTGGGCCAGCTCTGGGCGCAGACGAAGCCCTGCCCGCCCAGCCGCTGCCAGAGCTCCTCGGCCAGGTGCGGCGCGTACGGCGAGAGCACGCGCAAGAAGCCGCGCAGCACGTCCTTGGACACCGTCTTGGCGCTCGTGGCGTCGTTCACGAACGTCATCATCTGGCTGATCGCCGTGTTGAACCGCAGCCCGGCGGAGTCGTCCTGCACCTTCTGGATCGTCTTGTGGAGCGCCTTCTGCAGCGCGGGGTCCGCGGACTCCGGCTCGTCGGTCAGCCGTTTGCTCAGCGCGCCGGTCTCCTCGTCGACCACCAGGCGCCACACCCGCTCGAGGAAGCGCTGCACGCCGGCCACGCCGGCCGTCTGCCACGGCTTGACCTGCTCGAGCGGGCCCATGAACAGCTCGTACAGCCGCAGCGCGTCGGCGCCGTGGGCGGCGATCACGTCGTCGGGGCTGACCACGTTGAAGCGCGACTTCGACATCTTCTCGATCTGCTTGCTGAGCTTCTCGCCGGTGGCCTTGGCGAACGCCCCGTCGTCGCGATCGTCGACCTCGGCGGGGCCGAAGTACTTCCCCGCGTCGTTCTTGAACGAGTACGCGAGGATCATCCCCTGGTTGAACAGCTTCTGGAACGGCTCCTTGGTGGACACCAGGCCACAGTCGAAGAGCACCTTGTGCCAGAAGCGCGCGTACAACAGGTGCAGCACCGCGTGCTCGACGCCGCCCACGTAGAGGTCGACCGGCATCCAGTACTTCTCGAGCTCGGCGCCCCACGCGGCTTGGGTGTTCTTCGGGTCGATGAAGCGCAGGTAGTACCAGCAGGACCCCGCCCACTGCGGCATGGTGTTCACTTCGCGCACGCCCTTGCGGCCGTCGGGCAGCTCCACCATGAGCCAGTCGGTGGCGCGCTGAAGCGGCGGCTGGCCGTCGGCGGTGGGCTTGAACTCGTCGACGTGCGGCAGCTGCACCGGGAGCTGCGAGACGGGAATGGTGGCGATGCCCCCGCCGTCGAGGTGGACGATCGGGAACGGCTCGCCCCAGTAGCGCTGGCGGCTGAACAGCCAGTCGCGCAGCCGGTACTGCACGCGGCGCACGCCCCGCTGCTGCTCTTCGAGCCAGCGGATCATCTTTTCCTTCGCCGCCGCGGTCCCGAGCCCGTCGAGCAGCCCGGAGTTCACCGCCGTCCCTTCACCGACGAAGGCCGCCTGCTGCACGTCGTCGCCGCCCTTGACCACCTCGACGATCGGCAGGCCGAACGCCTTGGCGAACTCGTGGTCGCGCTCGTCGTGGCCGGGCACGGCCATGATCGCGCCGGTGCCGTAGGTGATCAGCACGTAGTCGGCGACCCAGACGGGCACCTTCTTCCCGGTCGCCGGGTTGACGGCGAAGCCGCCGGTGAAGACGCCGGTCTTCTCCTTCGCTTCGCTGCGCGCGAGGTCCGACTTGTTCTTGGCGGTGGTGACGTACGCGTCGACGGCGGCCTTCTGCGCGGGCGTGGTCAGCGTCGCGACGAGCGGGTGCTCCGGAGCGAGCACGCAGTACGTGCAGCCGAACAGCGTGTCCGGCCGCGTCGTGAACACCACGAGCGACTGGGTGGAGCCTTCGAGCGCGAACGACACCTCGGCGCCCTCGGACTTGCCGATCCAGTTGCGCTGCATCTCCTTGACGTGGTCGGGCCAGTCGAGGCCGTCGAGGTCCGCGAGCAGCCGCTCCGCGTAGACGGGGATCTTCAACATCCACTGCTTCATCATCCGCCGCTCGACGGGATCACCCGTCTCCACGTACTTGCCGTCCTTCACCTCTTCGTTGGCGAGCACCGTGGCCTGCGCCGGGCACCAGTTGACGGGGACTTCAGCCATGTACGCGAGGCCGCGCTCGTACAGCTGGAGGAAGATCCACTGCGTCCAGCGGTAGTAGCCGGGATCCGTCGTGTCGACCTCGCGGCTCCAGTCGTACGCGAAGCCAATGCGCTTCAGCTGCCGGCGGAAGTTGTCGACGTTGCGCTTGGTGATGATCGCCGGATGAATGCCTTCGCGCACCGCGGCGCGCTCCGCGGGCAGGCCGAACGCGTCCCACCCCATGGGGTGCAGCACGTTGAAGCCCTGCATGCGCTTGAGCCGGCTGACGACGTCGGTGGCCGTGTACCCTTCCGGGTGGCCAATGTGCAGGCCCGCACCGGACGGGTACGGGAACATGTCCAGCACGTAGAACTTGGGCTTCTTCTTCAGCTCGGCCAGCTCGTTGCTGACCTCGTAGACGCGCGCCTTGTCCCACGCGTCCTGCCACTTCGGCTCGATGGACGCCGGCGTGTATTTGTTCTCGGGGGTCGACATGGCCGGGCCTTGTAGAGAAGGCCCCCCACGGGCGCAACGAACGAAGACGGCCGGCTGGTGGCGTCCGCCGAGAGCGACGTCAGGCCGTCAGCGCCCGACGCAGCCCCGCCCAGTCGAAGTGCGCGCCCGGGTCCGACTTGCGGCCGTTGGGCTTGGCGACGTCGGAGTGCCCAGTGATGTTGCCGAGCTGGATCTGGTGCTTCTCGCGCAGGTGACCGACCAGCTTGGTGACCGCCGCCATCTGCGCGGGCGTGTACTTCTCGCCCTTGCCGCCGTCGTTGGCGATCTCGATGCCCAAGGACCGCTCGTTCACCCGGTCCTCTCCTTGGAAGTACGACTGCCCGCCGTGGAAGGCGACCAGCTCGTCCGGGACCAGCTGAATGATCTTCCCGTCGCGGTTGACCAGGTAATGCGACGACACCAGCGTGCCCGGCTTCGTCAGCGTCGCCAGATCGCCGCTCTCCGACTTGCCCCCGGTGTAGTGGAGGACGACGGTGTCGATCTTCGCGCCATTCCGGGTGTCGAAGTTGGCCGAACGGATCTGCGTCATGGCCGGCTTGGGGAACTTGCCCGTTGGAATGCGCTCGGTCGTCGGCGCGCCGACCTTCACGGTGCGGCCCTTCGTCTTGAGCGCTTCGAGCAGCTTCGCGTCGACGACGCCGTTGGCAGGAAGGCCGACGCGGCGCTGGAACTCCTGAATCGCCGCGTGCGTCTGGGCGCCGAACTTCCCGTCGGGCGACAAGCCGAGCCGGTCCTGCACCCAAGCCGTCGCACCGCCGTTCTTCTGGAGGTTCGGCTGCGTCACGCTGATCGTCCTGCCTTCGGTGAGGATCTGCGTCGTCAGCGGCGTCGAGTAGCCGACATGGCCGTGCCCGTCGTCGTTGCTCCGCACCGCCCCCACCCCGTGCTTGTCGAGCAGCTCGAGCAGCGCCGCGTCGACGACGCCCGTCTCGGGCTTGCCTTGCTTCTTCTGGAACGCGCGGATCGCGGTGTCCGTCGCCGGCCCCAGCTTGCCGTCCGGCGCGAGCCCCAGGCGGATCTGCACCCAGGCCGCGACGACGCCGTTGCGCTGCTCCTTGGGCGTCTGGAGGGAGATCGTCGCCCCGCCGAAGCGGACCTTGAGCAGTGAGGGCCCGTTCATTCCTTGGAAACTGGGAAGCAGCTGGCCGGTAGGCGAAACCTGCGAAGGAGCCACCGCAGCAGAGGCTGGGGGGCGAACGGGTCGGGCGGAGGTCGTGGTCATGAGGTGGCCGGACTGTAGCGGTGAGTGTCGCCCATTCTCGACGAAAGCCCGCGCGACCCAGCGGCCCTTCGTGCAGTGGGGCTTGCCAAGTCCTCCGTGAGCGGTCAGCCGCTCCCGCGGTTCAGCGCTGGCCGGGGAGGCGCGCGACCCCAGCCCTCGGTCGCTCGCGCGGCCACCGTGGCCAGCACGTCCTGCCCTAGGCCTGAACGCCGCGGGTCTCGAACTCCTGCCGCGCGCCGCCGATCGTCACCGTCAACGGCACGTCGAGCTCCGTGACCCCCCAGAGCGTCTGACTGCCTTGGCAGCCCAGAAGCGACACGGCCAACACCGCTGAGGCGAAGCTCGAACGCATCGCGACCTCCCTGGCACGAGCGCTCACGGCCCGACTCCGAGCGCCTCCATGAACGCGCCCTCGACCTTGTCGGGCTCTCCGCCGACCTGCTGCACGGCCTTCTCGAGCGCTGCCCGCCCGAGCGGTGGCGTCGACGACGGCCCGCGCACTTGGACCGTGTGCAGCACCGGGACGATGTAGCGCTGCTCCGCGTCGGTGGTCAGCGTGAAGCCGTTGGGCAGCTTGCTGATGAGCGCCGGCTGCTCGGTATAGGTGACGGCGAGCTCCCGCCGCGCCACGCCGGTGATCGCGCTGTGCTGGCGATCTTCCCCGACGGCCACTGGGTTGACGGTGGCCGACAGCACGTCGGCCTTCATCGCCGGCTCGTTGCGCCAGCCTTTCAAGAACGCCCTCGCAGCGGCGACGTCGGGTCCGGCCAACTTCCGGACTTCGGGTGCGGCCAACAGCGCGAGGCCGCGCAGAATCGAAGCCCACCGCTTGGCCGCGGGCACCGAGCTCTCCGCGCTCTTCTTCCCGGCCATGTCGTAGACCTTGAGCCCGCTGAGCTTGTCGGCCTGGAGGAGGCTGACCAGCCGCTCGAGCGACGCCGCCTGCCTGGCGTACAGGTGGACGAGCGGCTCGGCTTCCAAGTGCGGCGGCACCATGAGGCGCAGCTTCATCTCGGTGCGCTCGTCCTTCTCGACTTCCCGCTCCCGGCCATCGCCCTGCGCCTGATGGTGCGCGTTGACCAGCGTCGCGAAGGTGCCCACGAGCCGATCTCTCCAGTGGCTGTCGAACTGCACCTCGGCACCCTCGGCAGTCAGCATGGGCGCCAGCACGCCTTCGCGCAGCACGGGCCACGGCGTGTCCTTCGCAGCCGACAGCTCGATGCGGCCGTCGGCCACCGCAGACGCCAGCTCTTCGACGGACGCTCCACGTTCCCGTCCCTTGAGCCCCTGGCTGAACACGCTGAACGGCGTCGCCGGCGCGGCGATCAGCTCCGGGGGTACGCGGTCTTCGTAGGGCAACGAGTTGAGGAAATCGCTCAGCCGCTCCACGAAGCCGCCGGGGTCGTCCCCGGCCTTTTCGAACCACAGGGCGATCCGATCCTCGGCTGGTGTCCCGAAGTAGCGGTCGCGCCGCTGAACGATCGACTGCCACGCCTTCTTCGCGGTGGCGTCCTTCCGCACCTGCTCGATGAACTGGAGCACCGCGACGGCCCCGCCGCGGGTGTTGGGAAAGCGCCGGCTCGTGGCCCAGGCCCGCAGCCACACGCAGCGCAGCTGAGGGCTGTACGAGAACGGCCGGGGCAGCGCCGCGACGTCTCGATCGCCGAGCAGCGACTGCACGTCCGCGTCCGCGGCGGCGTACATGGCCTTGTGGGCGCGTACCTTCGCCGGGAGCTTCTTGCTGTCGACGCAGCTCAGCGCCGCCGCCGCCCGCGCTCCGAGCGCCAGCGCCCCTTCGTAGTCGTCGCCTTCCTTGAGCTCCTTGGCGCGCTTGAGAGACACGTCGAGCAGCCGGTTGAGCAACGCCGTGCGCTGGCCGTCCACCTCCACGGCGATCGCCGCCATCGTCCCCTGCTCGACCTGCCGCGCCGAGAACATGAGCGCGTCGACGCTCGGCAACAGCTTCGGCGTGTCGGGGTGCAGCGAGAACCGCATCTGCATGCCCTTGGGCTTGCCCTTGGAGCGGATCGGCGCTTCGGACGTGCTCGCGAAGGACGAAGCCAGCGGGGTCGGCTCCACGCCGCGCCCTGCGGACACGACCAGCCCGGGCACGTTGATGACCCGCACCTTCACTTCCCGCGGGACGCTCTCGAGGAACGCCATGACCGCCGCTTCGCCGTGCGCCGCCCGCGCGTCGGCGGAGCCCTTGACGTACAGCAGCGGCGTCACGTCGTAGCTGTACTCGAAGCTCCCGTCGGGCAGCCGGACGACCTGGTACGGCCAGAGGTCCGCCAAGGGCAGCGCGCCCAGCAACAGCCCCGTCAACGCACCCGCGAGCATCACGTCGTGCCTCCTTGGCGCTGACCATCCAGCAGCGCCTGCGCGGCGGCCAGCACCTCGGCCGCCTTCACCGGCTTGATGAGGTAGGCGTTCGCGCCCAGGTGCAGCGCCCGCGCGCGGTCCGCCTCCGCCGCCTCGGTGGTGATGACGACGATCGGCAACGCGCGATTCAGCGGGTCCTTCCGAATGTGGGCGATGAGCTTGAGCCCGTCGAGCAGCGGCATGTTGATGTCGGTGAGGACCAGATCGAACGGCCCCTGCGTGGCCAGCTTCCGAATCGCCTCCGCGCCGTCCTGCGCTTCGACGCAGCTGACGTCCTTGAGCCGCGCGAGCGCGGAGATGACGGCGTGGCGCATTTGCGTCGAGTCGTCGACGACGAGGGCTCGCTTGGGCATGGGAAGGAGTACCGCTCGAGAACCCTACTGCACGTAGCGCCCAGCGAAAGTAGCCAGCCTCGTGGCGGTCAGCGCGCCCACGCGGCGAGGGCGGCGCTGAGCGGCCCGAGCGGGAGCACGGCCTTGGTCTTCCCCGTCGCCGCGGCGGCCGCCGGCATGCCGAACACCACGGCCGACTCTTCGGCTTCCGCCCACACCGGGACGCCGGCCTGCGCCAGCGCCACCGTCCCGTCGGCCCCGTCGTTCCCCATGCCGGTGAGGACCGCCGCGGCGATCGGCGTCAGACCCGCGAGGCGGGCGAGGCTGGCGAAGAGCCGATCTACCGAGGGGGCGTGGCGATCGTACGGCGAGCCCCCGGTGACCGACGCGAACAGGCGCCCGTCGCGGGCGACGATCTCCAGCTGGGCGCCGCCCGGCGCGATCAACACGTGGCCGCCGGCCAGCACGTCGCCGTCCTTGGCCTCGGACACCCGAAAGCTCGGCAGCACGTGGTTGAGCCGCTCGGCGAAGGCGTCGGTGAAGCGCGCCGGCATGTGCTGGGCGACGACGACGCAGAGCTCACTCGCGGGCCCCAGAGCCTCGAGCACCCGCTGAACGGCAGGCGGCCCGCCCGTCGACGCGCCGAGCGCCAGCAGCTTGGGCACGCGCGGCAGCTCGAGCTTCGCCGCCTTGGCCTGGGCCGGGGACAGCCGCTGCACCGGGCTCGGCCGCGGATCGGCGCGGCGCCCGTCGAAGAGCCCGCGGATCTTCTCCACCAGCTCCACCCGCACCTCTTCGATCGCCGCCGCGTCCGCACCCTGCGGCTTGGCCACGAAGTCCACTGCGCCCAGCTGCATCGCCTTGAACACGTCGCTGGGGTGGCCGTACGACGACAGCACGATCACCGGCGTCGGAGCGCGCGCCATCAACAACCGCAGGAAGCTGAAGCCGTCCAGCTTTGGCATCTCGAGGTCCAGCGTGATGACGTCGGGTCGGTGGTGGAGCGCCTTCTTGAGCCCGTCTTCACCGTCGCTGGCGCGGTCGACGACCTTCAGGCCGGGCGCGGCGTCGAGCAGCTGGCTGATCGCCCGACGGTTCGCCGCCGAGTCGTCGACCACCAGCACGCGAATGTCTGCCTTGGTCACCATGCCGCCATGCACCTCACGTCGACCCTGGCCGTCGGTACACCAGGTCGCCCTCCAGGTGCACCAGCTCGAAGCGCGTGGACAGCGACAGGAGGTTCTCCGAGTGCCCCAGCAAGAGGTACCCGCCCGGCGTCAGGCAGTCGTAGAAGGCGTCGATCACCCGGCGGCGCGTCTCCACGTCGAAGTAGATGAGCACGTTGCGGCAGCAGATCACGTCCTGGCCTTCGAGCGTGCCCAGGGCGTCCCGATCGAGCAGGTTGACGTGCCCGAAGCGGACCACCTCACGGAACTCGGTGCGCACCCGGTGGCGGCCGCTGGGCGCCAGTTCGAAGTACTTCGCCAGCTGCGCCGAGCTGGTCGCGCGCAGCGCGCTCGGGCCGTACTCCGCGTGCCGCGCTGTCACGAGCGACTTGGTGGACAGGTCGGTGCCCAGCACGTCGAGCTCCCACCCGACGAACCTGCGGGAGCCCACCAGCAGCATGGCCAGCGTGTACGGCTCTTCGCCGGTGGCGCAGCCGGCGGACCAGAGCTTGAGCCGCCGCTGGCGCTGGTTCTTCTCCACGAGCGCTTCGAACAGCTCGTGCTCCAGCGCTTCGAGCTGAGCGGGCTCGCGGAAGAAGTACGTCTCGTGCGGCATGACCAGCTCGATCGCGTGATCCAGCTCCTCCCGGCCCTTCGGGTCGTGCTTGAGGTAGCGCGTATAGGCCTTGAAGTCGCCCAGCCCCAGCACCTCGAGGCGCACGGCCAAGCGGCGCTCGGCGACGAAGGCGAGATCTTCGCGGAGCACGAAGCCACACGCCTGCGCGAAGAGGTCCGCGAGCGCGTGCAGCTCTTCACGGGACAGCTTGGGCGACGGGCCGGTCCACATGCGGGCGGGCCTCTCTAGACTCCCTCACCGAGGCGCCGCGTCAGCTGATCCGCCGCCTGGGTGAGCGCTTCGCGGGCGACGGCGTCGGGCTCGAGCCGCAGCGCGCGCTGCAGGGCCAGCAGCGCCCCCTCCGGCGCGGCGACGGCCAGGCA
>JALHOS010000275.1:0-9898 GCA_022842905.1 Myxococcaceae bacterium
CGCCGCGGCCGGCCTGGCGAAGTGGCACGGGGAGATCGACTTCCGCGCCCGGCTCGAGACGCGGCTGGCGGGCATCTTCCTGGCGGCGAAAGATCTGGGCAACGCGCGGACCTGGCTGCAGAGCGCGCTGACGCGGTGGCGAGCGGCGGAGGCGCCGGGGGCCGAAGCGCGGGTGCTCGCCAACCTGGGCACCCTGTGCGTGCAGGGCAAGGAGCTGGACGAGGCCGCGAAGTACTTCGAACAGGCGGCGGCGGCGGCGGCGAAGAGCGGCGATCTGCTCTTCCAGGCCAAGCAGCTGCTCCACCTGACCCGCGTGCTCCAGCGCAAGGGAGCGTCACCTCGCGTGCGCCAGGTCGCGGAGTTGACGCGCACGCTCAGCACGCAGATCGGCTGGGACGACGGCCGGCAGCACGCCGAGGCCCTGCTGCGCGCATGACGAGCGTGCGGCTGCTCGACGTCCACAAGCGCTTTGGCGATCACGTGGTGCTGCGAGGCTTCACCGCCGAGCTGCCGCTCCACGGCGTCACCTACGTCGTCGGCAAGTCCGGCGGTGGCAAGTCGGTCGTGTGCCGGCTGGCGGTGGGCCTCCTCAAGCCGGAGCGCGGGGAGATCTTCGTGCTGGAAGAGCCGGTGCACACGCTGCCTGAGCGCGCGCTGAGCCGGCTGCGGGCGCGGGTGCCGTACCTCGTGCAGGGCCCGGCGCTGCTCGACTGGCTGTCGCTCGAGCGCAACGTGGCGCTGGCCAAGCCGGGGCCGGACGAACGTGCGCGCGCCCGCAGCGCGCTGAAGCGCGTCGGCCTGAGCGGCCTGGAAGAGCGGCTCCCCCCCGAGGTCGGCCCCGGCATCAAGAAACGCGCGGCGATCGCCCGGGCGCTCGTGCTGGAGCCGACCTGCCTCATTCTCGACGAGCCCACGACGGGCCTCGATCGCGACGCGAAGGCCCAGGTGAACGAGACGATCGCCGAGCTCAAACGCCAGGGCACCGGCGCGCTGGTGGTCAGCCACGACTACGCGTCGCTCGAGCAGCTGGCGGACCACGTCGTCGAGGTGAAGGACGGCCTCGTCGGGTACCAAGGCGCGGCCGCCGGGTTCTTGGCCCTCGCGCGGCAGGACGACTTCGGCGAGCGCCCCGTGTAATCAGCGCCCATGGACGAGAAGCGGCTCGAGCTCAAGGTGGGGGTGCTGGCTCTGGGCAGCCTGGCCGCCTTGGTGGCGCTGCTGTGGTTCATGGGCGAGCTGAGCTTCACGTCTGGCCAGCGCGTGCTGGTGGACTTCGCGCACACCGGCAACGTCGTGAAGGGCGCGCCGGTGAAGCTCGGCGGCATCGCCGTGGGCAAGGTCGACGCGGTGGAGCTGTTGGCTGAG
This sequence comes from Myxococcaceae bacterium, assembly GCA_022842905.1. Lineage (GTDB taxonomy): Bacteria > Myxococcota > Myxococcia > Myxococcales > Myxococcaceae > JALHOS01. The sequence continues at coordinate 1,366 of JALHOS010000275.1, forward strand.
CGCCGCGATCCGCTGGGCAGCCCGCTGTTGGTGCGCATGGCGCTGACGCTGACGCCGGCCGCGCGCGCGGTGCTCAAGGTGGACGCCACGGTGACGATCTCGAGCCAGGGGCCGCTCGGCGAGCCGTACCTAGAGCTGTGGCCGGGGTTGAAGGACGCACCGCTGGCGAGCGACGGCGTGCTGCGCGGGACCGACGCGCCGCGCATCGATCTCGTCAGCAACCGCCTGGCGAACTTCCTGGAAGCCGCCAGCACGGTGCTCGAGAAGGACCCACAAGCCCTCACGAAGCTCGTGGGCGGCGTCACGCAGCTGACCCAGACCGTCGACGGCATGCTCGTCGACAACCGCGCCGACGTCCGGGAGCTGACCACCCAGCTGGCCGCCGCGGCGAAAGATCTCCGCGCCGTCGCGGTGGCCGCCCGCACGCAGCTCGAGCCCAACGGCAAGGCGAGCGGCATGATCGACGACGCGGCGGCGGTGGCCCGCATGGCGCGCGCGGACTGGCCGGAGCTGTCCAAGAAGGCGTCCACCGCGATCGGCGGGCTCGCGGCCGTGTCCGGGCAGTTCACCGAGGAGGACGGGCAGAAGATCAAAGCGCTCGTGGCGAAGTTCCAGCAAGCCGGCGAGCGGCTGGACGGGCTGGGCAGTCGCGCGGAGAAGCTGCTGACCCGCCTCGAGGCCGGCGACGGCACGCTGGGCGCGCTGCTCAAGGACAAGCAGGCCTACGACGACCTCAAGAGCCTGTTGGCGGACCTGCGCAAGCACCCGTGGAAGATGTTGTGGAAGGACTGACGGTCCCGATCCACCTCGGCGCAGCGGGCTGATCCACTCCGGCGCAGCGCGCCGAACCTACACACCTGCTTCGAGCCACTTGGCGCTGGCTGCGCGCTTGCTCTGCCACCGTGTCCAGGAGGCAGCACATGGAAGCCAGGTTCTGGGGAGTTCGAGGAAGTGTCGCAGCATCAGGACCGCAGGTGGCCCGCATGGGCGGCAACACGTCATGTGTGGAGCTGACGAGCCAAGGCCACACGTTGATCTTGGATGCGGGAACCGGCCTGCGCGGGCTGGGTGAGCGGCTGCTCAAGGCGCCGCCGGTGAATGCCACGCTGCTCTTCAGCCACCTCCACTGGGATCACGTGCAGGGCTTTCCGTTCTTCGCGCCGGCCTACCTGCCGACGACGGCGCTCACGTTGTACGGCCCCGGCGCGGACGGCGACGTGCAGCTGCGCGACGTGCTGGCCAAGCAAATGGAGCCGCCCAACTTCCCCGTGCCGCTGGCGGCGATGCGCGCGCAGCTTCAGTTCCGCTCGACGCGCTCCGGCGCGCCGTTCGAGGTGGGCCCGTTCCGCATCACGCCGCTCGAGCTGCCGCATCCGCAGGGCTGCATGGGCTACCTCGTCGAGGCGGACGGCGCGCGCTTCGCGTACTGCACCGACGTCGAGGTGACGACGCAGAGCGCGCCGACGGGGCTGCTGCACGCGCTCGAGGGCGTGGACGGGCTGGTGCTGGACGCGCAGTACACGCCGGACGAGTACCAGGGGAAGGTCGGCCCGCCGAAGAAGGGCTGGGGCCACTCGACGATGATCGACGCCGCGCAGATCGCGCTGGCGGTGCAGGCGCAGCGGCTCTTCCTGTTCCACCATGATCCCGGGCACGCCGACGACGTGGTCGAAGCCATGGCCGAGCAAGCCAAGGCCGTGTTCCCCACCGCTGAAGCCGCGCGCGAAGGGCTGTGCGTGCGGCTGTAGGGCGCACGCCCGCGTCGGAGAGTCACGCCGAGGAGGACCGTCATGGATCGCGCCGACCCAGCTCAAGCGCCTTGCAGCGCCCCGCCCTTCACGGTGGACTGGCTGCGGCTGGGTTGGCCCACGGCGGAGGCTCCACTGGATACGAAGGCGGTCGTCTCGGCGCTGGGCGGGCTCGTGGGGCACGAGGTCAACCTGGACGCGTTCCTGTCGACGCTCGTGGATCGCGTCGCGACGTCGATGCAGGCCGACCGCGGCACGCTCTGGCTCATCGATCACTCGCGGCGCGAGCTGTTCAGCCGGGCGGCGCACCTGCCGGAGATGAAGCAGATCCGCGTGAAGCTGGGCCAGGGCGTGGCCGGCGACGTCGCGGTCAACGGCCTGCCGGTCAACATTCCCACGGCCCAGGGTGAGCGGCGGTTCCACGGGGAGATCGACAAGCTCACCGGGTACCACACGACGTCGCTGCTGGCGGTGCCGCTGCGGGACAAGGCCGGCGAGACGTTCGGCGTGCTGCAGGTGCTCAACAAGCGCGGCGGCGGGCGCTTCGACGAGGACGATCAGCAGCGGCTCGAGGCGATCGCCGGGCACGTCAGCCAAGCGCTGGAGGTGACGAGCCTCTACACGGAGCTCAAGCGCGCCAAAGAGCAGCCGCAGGCGCCGGTCGGCTATTTCTTCAACAACGTCGTCGGCGAGTCGCCGCCGATGCGGGCGCTGTACGCGGTGGTCCAGAAGGCGGCGCAGACGGACGCGACGGTGCTGCTCCGCGGCGAGTCCGGCACGGGCAAGGAGCTGCTCGCGCGGGCGGTGCACGTCAACTCGCGGCGCAAGGACAAGCCGTTCGTCAAGGTGGATTGCGCGGCGCTGCCGGGCTCGCTGATCGAGAACGAGCTGTTCGGGCACGAGAAGGGCGCCTTCACCGGCGCCGAGTCCCGCGTGCCGGGGAAGTTCGAGGTGGCGCACCTGGGCACCGTCTTCATCGACGAGCTGGGGGAGCTGCCGCTGTCGGTGCAGGGGAAGCTGCTGCGGGTGCTGCAGGATCGCGAGTTCGAGCGCGTGGGCGGCACGCAGACGGTGCAGGTCGACGTGCGGATCGTCGCGGCGACGCACCGCGATCTGGCGGCCATGGTGAAGGAAGGGAAGTTCCGGGAAGACCTGTACTACCGGATCAAGGTGGTCGACCTGGTGCTGCCGCCGCTGCGCGAGCGCGGCGGGGACGATCTGGAGCGGCTGGTGCGGCACTTCATCGCCACGTCGGCGCGGAGGCACCGCATTTCTCCGGCGCCGACCTTGAGCGACGACGCGCTGGAGCGCCTCAAGGCCTGGCGCTGGCCGGGCAACGTGCGCGAGCTGGAGAACTGCATCGAGTCAGCGGTGGTGCTCAGTGAAGGCGTGATCCAGTCCGACCGGCTGCCGCTGCCGGACGTGGGCCGAGCGCCGAGCGGGGTGTTCGCGGCGCCGACGGCCGCGCAGGACGAGCTGCTGCCGCTCGAGGCCGTCGAGCGCCGGCACATCACCCGGGTGCTGGAGAAGGCGCAGGGCAACCGATCGCTGGCGGCGAAGTGGCTCGGGATCGGGCGGAACACGCTGCAGCGCAAGCTGAAGAGCTACGGGTTGGACTGACGGGTTGGCCCCAAGACTGCGCGAGGTCTACTCAGTGCGGGTGCGCGTGCGCCTGGCCGGCGCGAGGTGCGGCCGCGCGCTGCGCCGAACACCCGCAGACGGCCTTGCCGCAGCCACAGCCCGAAGACGAAGCCTTCGCTGACGTCAGGCTGCAGCTGCACGACGCCTTGCCACAGCCACAGCCGATGCCCGTGCGCCGGGTCGCCGATGCCTTCGCGCCGCAGCCACACGCGGCCTTGCCGCAACCGCAGCCGACGGACGCGCGCTTCTTGCTGCCAGCCTTGGACCCGCACCCGCAGGCCGCCTTTCCGCAACCGCAGCCAACCTTCTTGGCCAGCGCCTTCTTGGCCGTCGGCGACTTGGCGGTGAGCGGCGCAGGGAGGCTCGCGGGACGAGTCGTCGGGGCGTGGAGGGTGCACATGGCGCGGGGCTCCGGGGGCGAAGGGAAGAATCCGCTTGAGTTGTCGCAAGCGCCTGGGAACGCGCGCACTGGCCTGGCTGTAGCGGCCCTTGCCGGTTCGCTTGGCAACCGTCGTCATCAGCGACGACATGACGCAGCGCGACAGCCGAGCATTGGGTCGGTCAGTTCGCGCCAGTACCGCTCACGTCGACGTCCCCGCCGCTACGCCACGGCCCGCGGCTTCTTCGCCGGCCAACTCAACACCACAATCGCCCCGACGACGATCCCCGCGCCGGCCCACTCGGTCCACGGCAACAGCTTCCCGCCCAGCAGCGCCCAGAGCCCCAGCGACGCGATCACCCCGGCCAGCACGCTCGACGCGCGGTTCACCGGCACCGAGAACGAGTTCTCCGACTTGTCGAGCAGCACCAGCGCTCCGAAGATCCCCGTGCCTTGCGACAGCACCCCGATCAGCACCACGATCGCCGCCTGGCTGCTGAAGGGCACGTCCGTGAAGCCGGTGCGGATCGCGTCCGCCAGCGACCCGCTCGAGAACAGCCCGAGCAACCCCAGCGCCGCGAACGCCACCGGCGTCGACACCAGCTGCTCTTCGACGAAGTACCGCCGCGTCACGTCCGGAGAGTCACTCTTGGCCAGGTGGCTCATGAAGCGCAGCCGCACGAAGTACGCCGCGAGGTACAGGCCCACGTCCACCCCGGCCGCGAACGACAGCTCCAGCGACACACGCCCCAGCGACGCGACGAACAACGCCACCACCGTCAGCCCCAGCGCCACCCACGACTTGCGCTGCACCACCCGGCCGCTCAGTGCGTCGACGAGCGGCGCCATCACCAACACGCCCCCGCGCATGAGCAGCATCATGAAGACGATGCTCACGCCCTCGAACGTGTACGCGAGCGTCGTCGTCGTGAGGATCGTCGCCCCGCACAGCCCCGACAGGAACGTCCACCGCGTCGGCCGGGGCAGGTTCACCGCCCCCACCCGCCACGTCGACGCCGACCGCCACCACCCCGTCAACGCCATGAAGACGACCATGGCCCCGAAGGAGCTCAGCGACGACAGCGGGAGGATCGACTCGCCCGCCACCTTCGGGCCCAGCTTCCCGTCGGACAGCGCCTTGGTCAGCAGGCTGTACGGTGCGTACGCGGCGAAGTAGCCGAACGCCCACCACCAAATGCTGACCCCGCGCGCGCTCCCCACTGCGCCCGAGCGTATGTCACAAACAGGTTACAGCGAGGATCTCGCCGCCTACTCCACCGCGGCCTTGCGAGGCGCAGGGCGCGGCATGGCCTTGCCCGCGAGCGTCACGTCGTCGAACACACACGCTGCGTTGCGGCAGCCGAAGGCCACCTTCCCCACTTGCCCGGAGAGCCCCGGCAGCGACTTCCGGGCGAAGCGCGCCCCGTTGACGAACGCCTCCGCCGTCACGTCTCCGCCCTTCTGCCGCTCGAGCTTGAGGCGCACCGAGAAGCTGCCTGCCGGCACCGACATCTCGTCTTCGACCATGTCCTTGAGGTCCTGCGCCGAGTTGCCGACGTACTCCCGCCCGTCCGGCGTGAAGTAGCGCCACATCAGCCGCATGCCGACGCCGGGGATCGCGAAGGCGCTCACCTGGAGGTCCTTGATGCGGAAGGCCAGCTCCGCGAAGCGCTGCGCCTCGGCGTTGAGCGGCGGGAACTCCGGCGGCAGCGCGCTCACGCTCACCGTGGCCTCGAGATCGAGCGAGTCGGCGGCGAAGTAGCGATGCGCGACGTAGGCGCGCGGCTTCACCGTCGGGTGCAGCTCGGTGTCGCTCGCTTCGCCGTACTGGAGCACCTTGAGCGCCCCGCCTTCGAGCGCCCACTGGCCGGAGTGCGTGTTGAGCTCTTCCCCGCCGTCCGGCGCCGCCGCGTCGAAGCGCAGCGTCACCCGGCCGTCCTTCTCTTCGAACGTGCTGAACAGCTCGTCGTCGCTGTCGCCGTACCACCCCGGGGCCGCGGCCGGCGCGACGGGCTCTTTGGGCAGCAGCTTGAACCCCAGCCCCACGGCGACCAGCACCAGCAGCACCACGCCGCCGACCTTCCAGGGCGCCACGCCGACCTGCACCGTACCCGGCGGGACCGTCGACGCCAGGACAGGCCCCTGCGAGGCGGGCGGCCCAGACGCGGTGGAGTACGCCAGCTGATCGAACAGCTCGGCCACCAGCGCCGCGCGCGAAGGTCGCGCCGTCGGATCCGTCTCGAGCAGCTGGCAGACCAGCTCGTCCACCCGAGGATCCAACCCCGGGCTGAAGTGTGAAGGCACCTTGAAGCGCCCCAGCGGCAGCTCGTGGGTGAGCACTTCGTAGAGCAGCACGCCCAGCGAATAGAGATCGGCGCGGTGATCGACGTTCTTCGCGTCGCGCCGCTGCTCGGGGGCCATGTAGTTGACGGTGCCCATCGCCACGGCGGTCGCCGTCAGCGCGATGTTCTTCTGCTGGTCCTGAATGCCCGCCAGACCGAAGTCGGCGATCTTCACGTGGCCCCGCGGGTCGACCAGCACGTTCTCGGGCTTGAGGTCTCGGTGGATCACTCTCTGCTCGTGCGCCGCGTCGATCGCCTTAGCGACCTGCGCGCCGATCCGCAGCGCGTCGCGCAGCGGCAGCCGCCCGCCGTTGAGCAGCTCGCGCAGGTTGGTGCCCGGCACCAGCTCCATGACGAAGTAGTAGTGCGGGCCCGCCTGCCCGCGATCGATGATCTGGACGATGTTCGGGTGGGAGAGCGCCGCCAGCGCCGTGGCTTCCTTCTCGAAGCGCCGCACGAACTCGGGATCGCTCGCGAAGCGCTCGGGCAAGAGCTTGAGCGCCACCGTGCGCCCCAGCGACAGCTGCTGGGCCCGCCACACCTCGCCCATGCCGCCGCGCCCGAGCAGCTCGGTCAGCTCGTAGCCCGGCACCGTCGGCGCGCTCCCGGCGTTCTTCAGCTGCGTTCCGAGGCCGGGCTCGGGCTGGGCGGCCGGCCGCGCGGGGGTCGTCGCGTCGAGCGGCTGCGCGGGGATCGGCTGCGGGTCGACCCGGCTCTTGCGCTCGTTGAGCGTCACGTCGTGGCGCTTCACTTCGAAGCGGATCCCGCAGCCGCACTGCACCTTCTGGCCGCTGACGTAGACCGACACGTCATGGCTGCGACCACAGTTGGGGCACGTCTGCGCGGCGACCGAGGGCGCGGGGCGGCTCACGGGCGCGACGGCCTCAGGCCGAGAACGCCAGCACGCGGTAGGTGGGCACGCCCTTCTCTTTGCCCTTCACCTGCAGGACCGAGACGGGCTCGACGGTGAAGCCCTTGCCCGCCCGTCGAATCGTCACGTCGCTGGCGAGCACCTCGCCGGCCTTGGCCAAGCCGCACAGGCGCGACGCGGTGTTGACGCTGTCGCCGATCGCGGTGAACTCGTGGCGCTCGTTCGAGCCGATGTAGCCGACGACGGCCTGGCCGGTGTTGACGCCGATGCCGACCTCGATCGGCTTCTTCCCGTCGGACACGCGCTGGGCGTTCATGGCGTCGATCTCGTTGAGCATGTCCAGCGCGCAGCGCAGCGCCCGAGACGCGTCGTCGACGTGGGTGATCGGCGGGCCCCAGGTCGCCATGACACAGTCGCCGATGAACTTGTCGAGGTTGCCCTCGTACTTGAAGATCACCTCGGCCATGTGGGTGAAGAACGTGTTCAACATGGCGACCGTGTCCTGCGGGCTCTCGGCCTCCGCCATGGACGTGAAGCCGCGAATGTCCGCGAAGATGCAGCTGACCTCGGCCAGCCGGCCCACGCGCAGCAGCTCGACCTTGCCGGACACCACCGCCTCGGCCACGGCCGGCGCGAGGAAGCGGGACAGCTCGGCGCGCGTCATCGCCTCGCGCTCGATCTTCTGCGCGAGCTCCGTGTTCTCCAGCGCGATCGCCGCCTGACTGGCGATGCCGGCGAGCACCTTGAGGTCCTTCTCGGAGAACGCGTTGGTCCGCTCGCGGGTGTCGCAGAAGAGCACGCCCTTGAGCGAGCCCTTGGACAGGAGCGGCACGGCCATGGCGCTGCGAATGCCCTGGGCGACGATCGACTCCGACGAGCTGAAGCGGCTGTCGAGGATCGCGTCCGCCGTGAGCACCGCGCTGCGCGTCTCGGTCACCCGCTTGAGCACCGTGTCCGAGACGACGACCTCGCTGATGTCTTCCTTGCGGCGGAGCACCGCCTGCGGCGTCAGCCCGCCGTCTTCGTCGACGAGGAAGATGACGGCGTTGTCGGCGGCGAGGAGCTGGAAGGCCACCTTCAGGATCTTGTCCAACAGGCTCTTGAGGTCGCGCTCCATGCCGACGAGGCGGTGGAACTCGTTGGCGATGCGCAGCTTCTCGTAGTCCTGCTTGAGCGTTTCGAAGTCGGTGAGCTTGTCGGCGGGGCGGAACTCGTTGCTCTCCTGCTGCGCCACCGTCGCCAGGAACGCCGGCATCGACTGCGCGCTGGCGACGACCGTCACGCCGGCCGACGTGGTGGGCGTCTTCGCCGAAGCGGTGCCGTCAGCGCCGGAGTGGAAGATGAGCCGCGTGTTGCCCAGGCTGATCTCGTCGCCGTCGCGCAGGCGCAACTCGCGGATCTTCCGACCGTTGACGAAGGTGCCGTTCGACGAGTTGAGGTCGCGCAGCAGGTACGTCCCGCCGACGCGCTCGATGACGCAGTGTTCCTTGGACACCTCGCGGTCGACGAGCCGGAGCGTGTTGTTCGGGTGCCGGCCCATGGACACTTTTTC
>JALHOS010000275.1:9908-10231 GCA_022842905.1 Myxococcaceae bacterium
CCCTGCTTGCCGTCGGCGAAACGGCCGGACAAGCGCGGACCGGTGAGCTGCCCGGGCGCGTAGACCTGCACGGGGCTGCTCGCTTGTGCGGTCGGAGCCAGGTTGGTGAGCGGGATCGGGTTCTGGTTGGCCACGGCGGCGGCAATGTAGCCCAAAGTCCTCGGTTTTGGTCCTTCCTGGAACGGCTAAGACGTGCGTTTCCATGGTCGCACCGTCCCGAAAGCCGAAGCCCCCCAAGCCACAGCCCAAGAAGCGGCCGGCACGCCCCGCTGCGAAGGCCACCCGTCGCAAGCCGCGGCCCGCCCCCGCCGCGGCCCCTCGCC
>JALHOS010000276.1 GCA_022842905.1 Myxococcaceae bacterium
AAGGCGCGGCTGGACGCGCCTTGAGCCGGGGCTCGTCGGGGCCGAGATCGCTCACGGGCGTCACGTACAGCTCGAAGCCGTCGCCGCCGCGCGGCGCCAGGTGCACGCAGGCGACGAGGGGCCGTGCCCCGGTCATGGCCGACGGGGCCAGCCAGCCGAGCTTCTCGAACAGCCTGCCCCAGCGCCGGCGCCGGGGGACACGGAGCACGCCGGGCGGCTCACGGTCGAAGCCCGGCCGACGAAAGCGACCCGCGAGCAGCGCAGGCAGCGCCCGCACCAGCACACGTTCGAGCGGCGTCAGCCGACGCAGCAGCCAGCGCGTGCGCAGCGCCAGCCACGCCAGTCGCTCGTCGCGAGGGGCTTGGCGCTGGCGCAGGGCGGTCACGGTGGGCTCCGCGGGGTGTGGCTACAGCTTGTCCAAGAGGGACAGCTTGAAGCTCTTGGCGACGGCGGTCATCGACGCCTCGAGCGCCCGCTCCGCCGCGGCGAAGCGCGTCGTCGCTTCGAAGATGTCGACGTCGGCGAGCTGGCTGAAGCCGTCCTCCGCCAGGTTCTTGTTGAGCCGAGCCGTGTTCGCGGCGATGTCGAAGACGTTCACCATGGCGCCCGCCCGGCTGCGGAACTGGGTGACCTGCTGGATCGCGTCGCCGAGGTTCTGCACCGACTCGCGAATGCGGGTCGCGTCGTTGGCGCCCAGCGCCGTCGAGAAGGCCGTCAGCTCCGCGGTGATGTCGATGCCGCCGCCGACGCCCTTGAACGCCTGGTCCGCGCGGATCGACGCTTCTTGGTAAACGCCGGGGGCGATCTCGATCGTCCGCACCGCCGCGTCGCCGGAGTAGGTGCCCGCCGCGGTGAAGGGAGGGGCAGCGTCCCGCGTGCCTCCGAACAGGTAGCGGTCGCCGAAGCGCACGTTGAGCTGGGAGACGACCACGCCGAGCAGCTGCTGCGCTTCGTTCGCGCCGTCGAGCCGGTCCTGCGCGTTGTAGGTGTCCGACGCGAGCTGGGTCGCCAGCTGCTGCGCCTGCGTCAGCGAGTTGACGATCTGGTCGAACGCGCCGTCGACGGCGTTGAGCTCTTCGGCGGCGCGCTGCGAGGCGTCGAAGATCGACTGGTAGCGCCGCTGATCGAGCGAGAAGCGGGTCATCAAGCCCGCGTCGGCCGCGCCGTCCCAGGGGTGCTCGATGCGGCGGCCGGACGCCACGCGGTCGCCGGACTCCTGCGACTGCTGCCGCGCCTTCATGACGCGCGTGTTGCCCTGCAGGAAGACGGCGTTGTCGGTGACGCGCATCGCGTTGCTCCGGTTCAGCGAAGGGCCATGAGGGAGTCGAGCATCTCGTTGGCCGTCTGGATCACCTTGGTCACGGCTTCGTAGGCGCGCTGCGCCTTCTGCATGTTGATCAGCTCTTCGTCGATCGACACGCCGGACACCGAGTCGCGCAGCTGGTTGAGCTGGTAGAGCTGGGCTTCGTCACCCGCGTGGATCGCCGCGATGCGCTCCGCTGACGAGCCGAACGCCGAGGTGATGTTGGCCAACGTGCTCGCCGCGTCGCCGCCGCCGGTCAGCAGCGTCGTCTCGGTCGCGATCAGCCGTTGAAGCGCCGCCGCGTCGCCCGGTCCGGCAGTCGCCGAGCCCGCGGCGCCCAGCAAGCGGACGTTGCTGGCGATCGTGGTGTTGAGGCTCAGGCCCTTGGCGGCGCCGGTGACGGCGGTCGCGCCGGTGAAGAGCGCTCGGCCCGTGCTGCCGTCGAGCGCGAAGCCCGTCGTGGCCACGGCGTTGACGGCAGCGGCGAGATCGAACGCGAACTGGTCGACGCTGGTCTCCGCCGTCTGGAGCGCCCCGTCGCGCGCCGCGAGCAAGCCGCCCAGCTCACCGCCCGGCCGAGTCGACAGGGTAGTGGGCCCTGACCCGTCCGAAGCGGTGAGCCGGAGCGACAGGTGTCCCCGGTTCGCCGGGTCGGGCAGGGCGCTCAGGCTGGACGAGCCGCCCCCGATCACCAGCGCGTCGCCCGAAGCGAGCACCAGGTTGAGATCGCCGCTGCCGTCGGGGACCGGGGTGGCGCCGACGGACTCGGCGAGCTGATCGGCCAGCCGCAGCCGGGCGTCGAGCAGATCGTTCGGCGGGGCCCCGCTCGCCGCGGCTTGGCGGACCTGAAGGTTGAGGCGCGCCAGCTGGGCCGCCTGCTCGTTGATCTCCGGCAGCCGCGCGGCCACCTTGGCGTCGATCCCGTTGCGCGTGGCCTCGATCGACGTCGCGACTCGGTTGAAGCCCAGCGCGAGCTGCCGGGCCCCGGCGACGGCGGCTTCGCGGGCATGGAGGCTCCCCGCATTCTGCGAGAGCGTGCGCAGCTGCCCGTAGAAGTCGCCCAGGGCCTGCGACAGCCCGCCGTCCGGGTCCAGCGCGGTCAGGGCCTGCAACGTCTCCATCTCGGTGCGCGACGCCGTCTGCGCGGCCAGCGCGGAGGGCATTTGCTGCTCGACGAACCGATCTCGGGCCTGCGTCACCGACTGCAGCACCGCGCCGCGGCCGATGTAGCCGGCGCCCAGGCGGTCGGCCGGCAGCATGGTGGCCAGCTCTGCCCGCTGCCGCGCGAAGCCCGGCGTGCTCGCGTTCGACAGGTTGTGCGACGCGGTGCTCGACGCCGCCTGGTGGGCGGACAAGCTCGTCGCGCTCTGGTGCAGCAGCGAGAGCAGGCTCATGCGGTCTCCGACAGGGTGTGCGTGTCGCCCGCCGCTGGAGCCAGGCCGCGCCGCGTGTACGCCTTGGCCGGCGGTGACAGCCGACGCACGTACGCCCGAACGAAGCCCAGCGCGCGCTCGGCGAGGCTCTGGTTGAACGCGTCGAGCTCCACGAGCGCGGCGGACAGGGCGCGGACCTCGCGGAGCACGCCGGCCAGCTGTTCACCTTCGTACGGCCAAGTCTGGGCGAGCCGCTCCAGCGTCCAGTCGCCTCCGCCGTGCGGTGCACCCGCGACCTCGAGCGCTTGCGCGAGCTGCGCCGACAGCGCCGCCGCCGTGGTGTTGAACGCCTCTCGCGTCGCGGCGTGCTCGAGGAGCGCGGCCGAGTCGACCTGCTGGAGGAGCTTGCGCGCGGCCTTCGCGTGGCCGACCGCCTGCGTCAACGCGTCGCGGAGGGACAGGGCCAGGCGGATCGGCGTGTCGAGGTGCATGGGGCGGTCCTTCGAGAGTCGCGTCGGCGTGAAGTGCGGCCTACCCGCGGGACAGCAGGGCGCGCAGCTGCGCGGCGACCTCGGCCGCGGACACGAGCTGCTGGGCGATCTGCTGTGGCGACGGGTAGTACTGGCCGCTCTTCACCGCGGCGATGACCTCCTGCACCCGCGCGGATCGGTTGGCGGCGACCGACGCGCGGGCCGCCTCGACCGCGGCCGACGGGACACTCGGTTCCGACACCGACACGCGGTCCAACGGAGCGCTGGAGTCGTCTTTGGCTTCAGGCACCCCGCTGGCGCGGGCGGAGGTCGGCAACAACGCTGGGACTTGATCAGTCACCTTCATGGCTTCTCTCCGTGGAGAACATCGGCACGAAGCCGATAGGACTTAAGCGCCGCTTCCGGGTTGATCGCCCGGCCGCCGCGCCGCAGCTCGAGGTGCAGGTGCGGGCCAGTGGATCGGCCTGTTTGGCCGACTTCACCCAGCGTTTGGCCGGCGACGATCTGCTGGCCGACTTCCACCGACACGCCTCTGGCGTGCGCGTACAGCGTCGAGCTTCCGTCCGAGTGCGCCACCTCCACGGCCAGGCCGTAGCCGCCGCGTTCACCCGCTGCGATCACCGTGCCAGCGCGCGCCGCGGGGATCGGGGTGCCTTCGGGCGCCGGCAGGTCGATGCCGCCGTGGAAGTGAGGCTTGCCCGTCAGCGGATCGGCGCGTGGGCCGAAGTGGCTGGAGATGTGCGCGGAGCTCGCCGCGGACTGGGCCGGCCGCTGGGCTGGGGCTGGAGGCGAGGTCTGCATGAGCCCGACGTTCGCCGAGCGCGTGATGATCTCGGCGAGCTGCTCGGCGAAGAGCTCGTGGACCAGACCGCTGCCGGCGGCGCCAGATCCCCTGAAAGTCCCGCTGCTGGTGAGCAGTTGCTTGACGACGAAGCTCTCGAGCTGGGCGCTGGCGTCTTTGATCGTCGTCATCACAGGACCTCCAGGTCCGCTTCGAGCGCACCGGCCAGCTTGAGCGCCTGCAGCACGGCGACGAGATCCCGCGGCGCGGCGCCGATGGCGTTGAGCGCTTTGACCAGATCGTCCACCGAGGTGGCCTCAGGCACCTTCACGGCGCTGCGCTGGCCTTCTTGTGCGTCGGCCTGTTGCGAGGGCACGACGACCGTCTGCGCCGAGGTGGCCAGCGCGCCGGGCTGGGAGACGCCCAGCTGCGTGCCGATCGTCACCTTGAGCCCGCCGTGAGCGACGGCCGCGGGCCGCAGGCGCACGCGCTCACCCACGACGATGGTCCCGGTCCGCTCGCTGATCACGATCTTCGCGCGGACGTCGGCGTCGATCTCCACCGCCTCGAGCCGGGCGATGAGCCCGATCGGGTTGGCCTTGTCGGCTTCCGGCACCGTCACCTCGACGGCGGCGGAGTCCAGCGCCTTGGCCGACTTGCCACCCAGCGCGGCGTCGATCCCGTCGGCGATGCGCGCGGCGTTGGTGAAGTCCGGCCGCCGCAGGCGCAGCACCAGCGAGGGGCCCGCGAGCGACGGCTGCACCGCCCGCTCGACGGTGGCGCCTTGCGGGATCGTCCCAGACGTCGGCGTGTTCTTTCGAATGCTCGCCAGCGCGGCGGTCGCGTCGAAGCCGCCCACCTGCACGGGCCCTTGCCCCACCGCGTACACGTTGCCGTCGGCGCCGGTGAGCGGCGTGAGCAGTAGCGTGCCCCCGGCGAGCGAGCGCGCGTTTCCCATGGCGCTCACGGTCACGTCCAGCGTCGAGCCCGTGCGGGAGAACGTGGGCAGCTTCGCCGTCACCATGACGGCCGCCACGTTCCGCGCGCGCACGTCTCGCGGGTCGATTCGCACGCCGAGCCGCCCCAAGAGCCCGGCCACCGACTGCATGGTGAAGAGCACCTGCTCGGTGTCGCCGGTGTTCGTCAGGCCCACCACCAGGCCGTAGCCGATCAGCGCGTTGTCGCGAGCGCCTTGCACCTCGATCAGCTCCTTGAGCCGGGTGGGGCCGGCGAAGGCAGCGGAGCTGAGCAGCGTGATGATGAGGAGGGCGGCGCGCATGGGCTTATTGGTCCTCTAGAACGGCCACACCTTGTTCCAGTGTTGGGAGACGACGCCGGGCTTCTGGTTTTCGGTCATCACGCCGCGGCCGGTGAACTCGATCTCCGCGTCGGCGACGTAGGAGCTGCGCACGGAGTTGTCCTGGCTGATGTCGATCGGCCGGATCACGCCGGAGATGTAGAAGTGCTGCTCTTCACTGTTCACCAGCACGACGCGGTGCCCTTCGATGAAGAGGTTGCCGTTGGGCAGGACCTTGCGGACCACCGCGGGAACGGTCGCCGTCAGCCGTTCGGTGCGGGCGGTGCGGCCGTCGCCGGTGAAGTCGTTGCTGCTCTTGGCCCCGACGGTGAGATCGAGCTGCGGGCTGGCGACGTTCGCTGCGCGCAGGAAGGCGAGGAGCGACGCGCTGATGTCGGTGTCTCGAGACAGCCGGGTGTCGGCGCTGCGCCGGGCGTCGGCCATCTCCTCGACGCGCACCACGACCAGGTCCTGCTCACGAAACGCCCGGTAGTCGCTGAAGAGGTTGGCGTTGCGCGCGTCGGGTCGCCACAGCCCGCCGCTCTTGTCGTCGGCCGCGCGGGTGTCACTCGAGGTCGGGAACTCGTACTTGCGCTGCTTGGGCGTGTACGGGTCGATGTGGGCGACCGCGCAGCTCAGCGTGCCCAGTGCGCAGAAGAGGGCCAGGGTCCTCATGGCGCCCCTCCCGTCGCCACGAGCAAGACCCCGTCGGTGAAGCTGCCACGCACGGTCCGGCCGTTGGACAAGCGCGCGCACCGCTGCGCGCCGGGGCACGGCGTGAGCGAGCCCGGCTGCTCGACGACGACGCCCGCGAGGACCGCGCGGATCGTGACGCTCGTGCCCGACGGAGGCCCGAGCTCGAGGTCGTTCGCGGTGAGCGTCAAACCTCTGGGCAGCGCTCGCTTGGCGGTCGCGTTCGTGGGGAGGTGCGTGAGGAGCCCCGGTGCCCCGGTCACCTCGACCTCCGCGGTCTCGATCACGGCGGTCAACGCGTCACCCTGCGCGGCTTGGCGGGTGGTCCGCAGGCCCTGTGTGAAGAGGCGCAGCTCGATCCAGCCGAACGCCTGGCACTGCTCCCCAGTGACGCGCAGCGGCACCCGGCTACTCCGCTCGACGCGCTTGGGGAGGCTCGGCTTCCCGACACAGCTCTTCGGCCAGTCGACTCGCACGATCTCCGCGCGCACGCCCGGCGGCAGGGCCGCGCCGATGGCTTCGTCCAGGGCCGGCGACGTGGCGAGCAGCGCGGTGAGGAAGGTGGTGAGCATGGCGGTCAGCGCAGGTTGGTGAGCCGCTGCAGCATCTGGTCGGCGGTCTGAATGACCTTGGAGTTGAGCTCGTAGCTGCGCTGCACGGTGATCATCGCCACCATCTCCTCGACCGCCTTCACGTTGGAGCTCTCGAGGTAGCCCTGGGTGAAGGTCCCCGCGCCGTTCTCGCCGGGCCGGTTGGTGGTGGGCGCGCCGCTGCCCGCCGTCTCCACGAAGAGGTTCCCGCCGATGGCCTCGAGGCCCGCCGGGTTCACGAAGCTCGTCAGCTCGAGGCGCCCCAGCTCGATGGGCTCCACCCGCCCAGGCAGCCGCGCGCTGACGATGCCGTCGGTGGTGACGGTGAAGTCCGTCGCGTCCCGCGGCACGGTGATGTTGGGCTCGATCAGCTCTCCGCGCTGGGTGACGAGCCTTCCTTCGCCGTCGGTGCGGAGGTTCCCGGCGCGGGTGTACGCGGGCGTTCCGTTCGGTCGCGTCACGCGCAGGAAGCCGACGCCCTCGATCGCCAGGTCGAGCGGGTTCTGCGTCTCGGTGTAGTCGCCTTGGGTGAAGGAGCGAGTCGTGCTGGCGGTGCGGACGCCGAGGCCCACCTGCAGCGGGGTGGGCAACGAGCCGCCGCGAGGGTCCGGGGCTTGCGGCGCGCGGATCGTCTCCGACAGCAGATCTTCGAAGTCGGCGCGGGACTTTTTGAAGCCAGTCGTGGACGCGTTCGCCAGGTTGTTGGCGATGGTGTCCATGCGCGTTTGCTGGGCGTCCATGCCGGTGGCGGCGGTGTAGAGCGAGCGGATCATCAGTCGTCCCTTTCGGTCAGCGGTTCAGCGGATTCGGCCCACGTCTGCAGCGCGTTCGTCGAGGCGCTTGCTCGTCTGCAGCGCCTGCATGGTGCTCTCGAAGTGTCTCTGGGCAGCGACGAGCTGCACCGCCGCTTCGAGGGGAGACGCGTTGCCGCCCTCGAGCTGGCCGGGGTGCACCCCTTCGTCCGTGGCCGAGTAGCTCGCGGTCGGCGTCGGCACGAGGAGCGAAGGCCCGACCTTGTCGAGCGGCCCGACGACGACGAACACGCCGAGGTCGGCGATTCGCTGGTTGTCCGCCAGCACCGCGCCGTTCGGCTCGATGCGCGCCGTGCTGCCGGGCGGGAGGACGATCGGCTGTCCCTCACGGTCGACGACGGGCAGTCCGGCCGCGAGCAGCCTTCCGCTCCCGTCGACGGTGAGCCGACCATTTCGAGTGAAGGCGAGGTGATCACCGTGCTGCACACCGAGGAAGCCGTCACCCTGCGGCACGAGGTCGAGCGGGTTGCCGGTCTGCTGGAGCGGACCGTGGGACAGATCGATCGCCGTCGCCACCGCGGCCGGGTGCGCTACGTGGTGGGACGGATCGCCCTTGGCGAGGAACGCTTCGAAGGACGGGCGCGCGGCCTTGAAGCCCGGCGTCTGCGCGTTGGCGAGGTTGTCGGCGATGGAGTCGAGCTGCGCCATGCGGGCCGCCGCTCCATTCATTCCGACGTAGATGCCGTCTGCCATGCGCAGTGCCTGGAGCAGCGCACGTGCCAGGCGGGGTGTCGGCAGACCCTGCCGGTCGGGGTGGTCCTCGGGCAGAAACTGCCGGGCAGCCTGTGCCGGGCGCGCGGTTTTCATGGCGCGTCAGGAAGACCCGGCGGTGCGTCGCGACCCTGCGAGCGGGAGCGGCGGTGTGGGCCGGTGGGCGCAGGCTCCGGCGCCGTTGACCTCACGCGTCGCCGCAGACCCAGGCCGCGCGGTGTCTTTTCCAGGGATTGGCGCGGGTCTTCGGCGTGCAGTGCGCCGGTCCGTCATGACGCAGCCGTTTCGACTCGACGTGGTGGTGAAGGTTCGCGAGCGCGAGGAGCAGCAGCGCCTCGAGCGGCTGGGCCAACTGCAGCGCGCCGAGGCCGAGGCAGCGGAGCGGGCGCGGATTGCTGCGGAGCGGGCGAGGCTCGGCCCCGACGCGGCCATGGACGCCGCCCGCTGGCACACCGAAGAGCTGGGCCGACACCGCTCAGTGCTCGAGGCCCGCCGCGCACGGCGGCAGGCGGATCAGGCGAAGACGGAGACCGAGCGCGCGCGCGCCCAATACACGGTCGCCTACCAGCGGGCCGAGGTCGTCCGGCGGGTGGCCGACGCGAGGCGAGCCGAATACCGCGCCGAGGCCGATCGCAAGGAAGTCCGGGCCGCGGATGACGCGGCGGCGCTGGCGTTCGCGCTCAAGCGGGCGGGGTGAGCTGAGCGACGACGCGGGGAGCGCGAAGCGCACACGTTCGCGGTTCGATCCTCCAGCGCGCAGGCGCGCTCACAGCCGGATCCACGACGTGGAGACATGGCAGGGGGCGGACCTCGCGCCCTGCAACGAAGCGCGGGTCGGGAGGTTCAGGGGGCTGCCGACGCGCTCTTTTTCGCGGCCTCGAACATCACCCGCGCGCGCGACTCGCCGGGCCACTCGCCCGCCAAGCGCTCCGCCCCCTCCCAGTCTTCCCGACCGATCAGCCACGCGAGCTTCACGAGCGCGACGTCCTCTTCCCCTGGCACGTTCACTACGGGGTGCTCATCGGCCAAGAGGTGGTTCATCGACTCGAGCAGCGCCTCGGGGCTCAGGTCCTTGCGCGCGTTTCCTTTCGGCGTCGAGTACTCGAGCGCGAGGGAGTCGTCGGTGGAGATCAGCGCCTCCGGAGCGACGCCCGCGGCCTTCGCTTCCTCTTCGACGAGGCGGTGAACGCCGGTCGTGTCCAGCACCAGGCGGCCCGTGAGGGCGAGCAGCTGTCCGGCTGGCAGGCCGCTCGTCGCCGTCGTGTCCTTGAGCCGTTCGCTCAGCTTCGCCAAACCGGCGACGTCGGCGACCAGCGGCACGTCAGCCGCGAGGATGATCCCCTGGCCGCCGACGAAGTACAGGTGCACGTACCGGAACACCTGCGCCGCGCTGTTGAGGATCGTCGCCAGATCGCGCCGCGTCAGGTGATGGAGCTGCACCCACTGCTGAATCACCCCGTCCTTGGCCAGCCGCGCCTTCGCCAGCTCGTAGAACTCCCGGTTGTAGAGATCGCCCGCGCCCGCGAACCAAATGCTCGAGAGCTCGAGCGCGATCAGATCGTACGTGTGCGGCGAGAGGAGCAGCACGTTCCGCCCGTCGGCCACGTGGAGCTTCAGCTTTGGGTGGCCACGGAGCACCTCGTCGTTGACGCGCCCGAAGTGCGTGCGCGCCGCCTCGAGGATGTCGGCGGACAGCTCCGCCGCCTCGACGTGTTCGAACGGCTGGGCGACGAGCGTCGCCAAAGAGCACGCGGTGCCCACGCCGATCACCAGCGCCCGACCAAAGCGCCGCTGAACGACGAGCGGCACCTGTGAGACGCCTCGCTGCGCCGCGACCTCACCCGTGTCGTTGCCCTGGAACTTGCCGTTCGTCAGCAGCGTCGTCGTCCCGGTCGCGCTCCGCACCACGCTCGTCAGGCCGGAGCTGACCGACTCCTGCGCCCAGAGCAGCTCGCCCTTCGAGTAGCCGGTGTCCACGAAGTAGACGTTCGTCCCCGACGCGAGCCGAGCCACGTTCCAGCCAGGCAGCGCGAGCGCGATGATCACCACCGCCGCCGCAGCCCACCGCAGCCGACCCCGCTGCAGCGCCGCCGCGACGAGCGCCAGCGCCACGCATGCGCCGACGAGGACGCCTCGGCCGC
>JALHOS010000277.1 GCA_022842905.1 Myxococcaceae bacterium
GCCGGCCCACCGAGGTCGCCACGAGCGACGACGAGGCCCCCGCCCCGCGCAAGGGCAAGAAGCGCGACGCCGTCGCCGAAGAGCGCCCCGCCCCGCCGCCCGAAGACGACGAAGGCTCGTCGCTCATTCCCAAGCGCCGCCTGTCTTCCACCAAGCGCGAAGAGAAGAAGCCGGCGCTCGACGAGGACCTGAGCAAGTTCTGAGCGCAGCGCGTCGGCCACGCCAGGCCAGCACCCAGCGAGCGCCTCAGACCGCCACGATGCCCAGCGTGCCGAGCCAGGTGCGCGCGCGCGCTTCGACGCGAGCGAGCCGGAAGCCGTGCCAGCGCTCGAGCTCCTCCGGCAGCCAGCCGAGCGCAGCGCGAAACCGTCGCTCCGGGCGGGGGGCGGACAGCGCGAGTTCGAGAGACTCCTTGAGCCGCGTGTCGTTGAGCTGCGCGACGAAGGCCCGCATATCTTCGACCGTGGCCTCCGACGAGCCGGGCACCACCACGAAGCGATCCGGCGTGCCGAGCAGCTCCTGCAGCGTCAGGCCTTCGTAGTCGTCCGGCTCGTACTCACGGGTGACGAGGATCACGCTGCCGGAGAGCAGGTCGAGGTACCAGCGCAGATCCGCGGACGCGTCTGCTTCGAGCGCGATGCAGAGCTCGTCGAAGTCGACCTGCAACTGCTTGGCGGCGGCGTCCGTCAACCTTTGAGAACCCCCAGCGGAGGGGGCGGCGCTTTATGTGACGCCATTCGTGTTGGGAAGGGCCGTTCGCACGCGCCGTGACGTCGCCTTGACGTGCCAGGTCCGAAGTGACACACGCCGCGCTTCAACTCCGAGGGGAAAACACCGCACATGAGCCAAGCCGCCACCGCGAGCGCCCAGGCGCCCAAGGGTCACCCGAAGGGCCTCTACGTCCTCTTCGTCACCGAGATGTGGGAGCGCTTCAGCTACTACGGCATGCGCGCCATCTTCACGCTGTACATGACGAAGGCGCTGCTGCTCTCGAAGGACGAAGGCAGCACCATCTACGGGAGCTACACCGGCCTGGTGTACCTGACGCCGCTCATCGGCGGGTACGTGGCCGACCGCTTCTGGGGCAACCGCAAGTCGATCATCGTCGGCGGGTTGCTCATGGCCGCCGGGCAGTTCCTCATGTTCGCGTCGGGCACCTTCTTCGAGCAGGTCGGACTGTCCAAGCTGTTCATGTACGCGGGCCTGGGCTTCCTCATTTTCGGAAACGGGTTCTTCAAGCCGAACATCTCCACCATGGTCGGCCAGCTGTACCCGGAGGGCGACAAGCGCGTCGATTCGGCGTTCACCATTTTCTACATGGGCATCAACTTGGGCGCGTTCTTCGCCCCGCTCGTGTGCGGCTTCTTGGGCGACACGGGCTGCCCCGAAGACTTCCGCTGGGGCTTCCTCGCGGCGGGCACCGGCATGCTCCTGTCGCTGGTCCTCTTCGTGACGCTCAAGGACAAGTACATCGTCACGCCGGAAGGCGTGCAGATCGGTGACAAGCCGAACGAAGCGCGGCACGTGACGGCGGACGCGCCGAAGGCCCCGTTCAACCTCAACCTGCTGCTGCTGTGGACGGGCGTGTTCTTCGGGTTGTTGGCGGCCTTCCGGCTCGGGCTCGAGTTCGACTGGATCGGCGCCTTCATCTTCGCGCTCACCATCGCCGGGCCGGGCTACATCATCTCGGATCCGTCGCTCACGAAGGTCGAGCGGGACCGCATCTGGGTCATCTACATCATCGCCTTCTTCGTCATCTTCTTCTGGTCTGCGTTCGAGCAGGCCGGCGCGTCGCTGACCTACTTCGCCGAAGAGCAGACCAACCGCTCCCTCTTCGGCTGGACGGTGCCCGCGTCGTACTTCCAGTCGATCAACGCGGTGGCGATCGTGCTCTTGGCGCCGGTGTTCGTGGGTCTGTGGGGCGCGCTGGGCCGCAAGAACATGGAGCCCGCCTCGCCCTTCAAGCAGGCGATCGGCCTGTTCCTGCTGGCGCTGGGCTACCTCGTCATCGCCTTCGGCGTGAAGGGCCTGCAGCCGGGCGTGAAGGTGTCCATGTTGTGGCTGTTCAGCCTGTACACGATCCACACCTTGGGCGAGCTGTGCCTGTCGCCGATCGGCCTGTCCATGGTGAACAAGCTCGCGCCGGTGAAGTTCGCCTCGCTGCTCATGGGCGTGTGGTTCTTGTCCACGTCGGCGGCCAACAAGTTCGCCGGCACGCTGTCGGCGCTCTACCCGGAGCCCGCGGTCTCGGTGCAGGGCCTGGCGACGGTGGACCAGGAGTTCGGCGACCGCATTCGCACGGCGTGGAAGGTCGAAGAGAAGAAGGACCAGAAGGTCTGCCGCCCGCTCGATCGCGCCGCGCTCAAGCCGGCGGGTGAAGGCGACGCCCAGCAGAAGCCCGAAGAGGGCCCGAAGCCCGAGGTCAAGGCGGCCATCGACGCGGTCGCCGCGGCAGTGACCGTGCCGGCCGACGGGAAGACGCTGCTCCCCGGTGACTTCCAGGCGCGGGCGGCCAAGTACAAGCTCATGTACGTCACGCCGAAGGACGGGGCGGCGGTGGTCGCGGTCCCGCTCGGTGACGTTCAGCTGGCCAACATCGGCGACGAGGCCCTGAAGGCCGAGCTGCAGAAGCGCATCGAAGCGCAGCTGGTGGACAACTCGCGGTCCTTCATCGGCTTCAAGATCGCCGACCTGTACGACTTCTTCATGCTCTTCGTCGTCATGGCCGGGCTCTCGGCGGTGGTGCTGTTCTTCCTGTCCCGGCGCCTGTTGGTGATGATGCACGGCGTCCGCTGACGGAAGGGCGACGCGACGAAGCGCTTCACTCGTCCCGCGGCGACAACATGCCGCCGCGGCCCAGCAGCGCGGCTTCCGCCTGGGCCATGCGCCTGGCGTCGGCGGCGCGGTGGTGATCGTGTCCGAGCAGGTGCAGCAGGCCGTGCGCCAGGTAGCGGTCGAGCTCGCGCTCCACGCTCACGCCTTCCTGCTTCGCGACGCGGCGCGCGGTGTCCCAGCTGAGCACGACGTCTCCGAGCGGCTCGAGGCCGGGGCCCGGTGAGTCTCCGGCGGGGAAGCTGAGCACGTCCGTCGGCTTGTCCTTGCCGCGCCAGTCTCGGTTGGTCGCTTGGATCGCCGCGTCGGAGACGAGCGACAACGACAGCTCGACGCCGCGCAGGCCGACCTTTCGCAGAAAGCGGAGCGCCACGCCGTGGAGCCGCTGGCCGTGGACCAACGCAGCTCCCCCGCGCACCCCGACCGTCGTCAGCACCCGATTCCTCGACGCCTTCGCCTTCTTCACCCCTGCGCCTTCTTGTCCTTGTCCTTCACCAGCACCAGCGACTTCACCGGCGCCAGGTTCGCCGAGGACAGCGTCACCGGCGTCAGGTTGGGCGAGCTGAAGGCGCCGGCGGGGTACTGCGGGCGCGCGTGGTAGATGCCGTCGAGGGTGCGCACGAAGGACTCGGCGATGATGCGCAGGTCCTTGAGCGTCAGATCACACTCGTCAAGCTGCCCTTCGCTGAAGATGCCGTTGATCAGCTTCTGCACCAGCGCGCGCAGCTTCTCGCTGTTGGGCTCGATCATGGCGCGGCTGGCCGCTTCGACCGCGTCGGCGATCATCACCAGCGCCGCCTCGCGGAACTGCGGCTTGGGGCCCGCGTACCGGAACACCGCTTCGTCCACCGGCGTCGGCGTGTCCTTGCCGTCGTTCTCGCGCTGCGCCTTGTTGAAGAAGTAGCCCACCAGCCGCGTGCCGTGGTGCTGGGGGATCGCGTCGGCCACGCGCCGGGGCAGCTTGTACTGCCGCGCCATCTCCAGGCCTTCGGTGACGTGCCGCTTGATGATCACCGCGCTCATCGACGGCGCGATCTGATCGTGCGGGTTCTCGCCCTTCTGGTTCTCGCCGAAGTACGCCGGGTTCCGACCCTTGCCGATGTCGTGGTAGTACGCGCACGAGCGCGCGAGCAGCGGGTTGGCGCCGATCGCCTCGGCCGCGGCTTCGACCAGCGAGCCCATGATGATGCTGTGGTGGTAGGTGCCCGGCGCCTGCAGCACCAGCTCCTTGAGGGCTGGGTGGTTCAAGTTCGCCAGCTCCAGCAGCTTGAGGTCCGACGCGTACCCGAAGGCCGACTCGACCAGCGGCGTCAGCGTCAGCACCAGCATGGGCACCAGCAGCACCGAGCTGGCGAGCACCAGGCCGGCGCTCCAGGCGACCTCCACGCCCAGCCCCTTGCCCGACGCCAGCGCCACGAAGACCACCGCCAGCACGCCGGCGAGCCCCGTCACCACGCCGACCTGGAAGATCCCCCCGCGGTCCTTCACCTTGGCGATGCGATCGGACGCGACCAGGCTCGTCAGCAGGCAGAACACGAACGTGCCCAGCGACGCGCCCAACATGAGCCCCGCGAGCGACGAAAACACCACGGTGAAGAAGAGCGACGACTCTTCGTTCATGACGAAGCGCACCAGCATGGCGCCGGCGGCCAGCGGGAAGGCGAGCTGCAAAGCTTCGATCGGCACTTGCCCGAAGCGCTCGTGGAGCACGTCGACGACGCTGACCCAGACGCTGAGCAGCCCCAAGAGCACCAGCGCCCAAAGGGCCATGGCCAGCGCGTCACGTTTGGACGGCCGGAAGCGCTTGAGCGCCGACGAGAAGCTCAGCCACACCGCCACCACGATCAACGCGACCAGGCCGACGCCGCCGATCTGCAGCTCGAGCACGTCGAGCTGGTTCATCTGCGCCCGCAGCCCGTTGAGCAGGAGCAGGTGCGCCTCGGTGACCAGCTCCCCGTCGCCGATGATCCGCTGGCCCTTCTTCACCGCGATGACGACCGGCTTCACCGCGTCGTGCGCCGCCTTGCGCCGCGCCTCGGTCTCGGCGGTGTTCACCGTGAGGTTGGCGCGCAGCTGCTTCTTCGCCAGCCGCAGCACCGCGCGCTTGAGCAAGGGCGTCGCGTCCGCCAGCAGGTTGCCCGGCACCGACGCGAAGCGGTCGAGCTCCGCGCCGGCCTCACGCAGATCCATGATGTCCGGCGCCTGCGTCCCCACGAGCGCTTCGGTGGACGAGCCGATCTCCCGCACCACGACGATCGGCGAGTCGAAGCGCTGGAGCTCGTCCCGCGAGCTGACCAGTCGGGCGTGGTACGCCAGCTCGATGAGCCCCTGCGCCGCTTGCTCGAGCTCCGGGGCGAAGCGCGCAGCGGCCAGCACGTCGAAGTCTTCGGGGTCCGGCGACACCGCCGCCTCTTCGAAGCGGCGGCGAGCGTCGCGCAGCGCGACCACCACCGGGTCTTCGACCTTCGGCGCCGACGGGGCGCTCTTCTTCGAAGCAGCGCCCTCCACCGGCTTGACGTCGGGCAGCGCAGCGACCACCGCCTGCATGCGCTCGAACGCGTCCTTCAAGCCGCGCTGCACCTTGAGCTGCACCCCGCGGTCCGAGTCGAACACCACCTGCACGCGGGCCCGGGCCTGCTCACGTCGCGCCAACGTGGTGCTGTCGTCGGCGACCTCGAAGTCTCGAGTGGCCTTGAAGCCCGCCAGCGAGCGCGCTTTGAACGGCCGGCCGACGTCGTCCTTCGTCAGCTCGGGCAGCTGCTGCCCGGACAGCCCGGACGACAACAGCAGCGACGAAGCGACCGAAACCCCCAGCAAGATGCTGCCCAGCGCGAACGAGCGCTGCAACGCGCCTGGCGGGCGTGCGGTGTCGGACTCAGGGCTCATGCGCGCGCGGAACGATAGCCGCCGTCAGGAGGAAACGCGACCGGACGAGGCGGCGAACAAGTAGACGAGCGAGCCCGCCGTCGCGACGGCGAAGCACGGCTTGCGCGGCTTCTTCTCGCTGGGCACGAACGCCTTGAGCCCGGGGTAGAGCGCGAGCAGCGTCTGCAGCACGTCGCCAATGTCCGACGTCGGCGGCACGCCCAGCTCGATCTTCGCGCGGCCTTCACAGGCTGCCTGCAGCGGCTTGGCGATGACGATCGTGACGTTCATGTCCGCGGGCCGCCGAACACTCGGCGGTACACCAGCTTCCCACGAACGACGTCCGCGACGGCGATCAACTCTCCGTCTGGACCCAACACCCGCACCAGCCGCTCCGGCTCGCTCACCTCGACCTCGCCGCCGTGGCGAGCGCGCTCCACCTGCGCCGCGCTCAACGTCAGCCCCGGCAGGCCCGCCAGCGCGACCTCGACGGACACCAGGCGCGCCTTCGCCGCTGCGGGGTCCGCCAGCACGTCGGCCAGCGGCACGGCCTGATCCAAGCGGAACGTGCCGCTCGCGGTGCGCCGCAGCGCGCTCAGGTGCGCTCCACAGCCCAGCGCCTTGCCCAGCTCCTGGGCCAGCGTGCGCACGTAGAAGCCTTTCGAACAGGTCACCGACAACGTCAGCCGCTCGGCGCCGAAGTCCTTGAGCACCAGCTCCGACACCGTCACCTCACGGGCCGCGCGCTCCACCTGCTCGCCGGCGCGCGCCAGCTCGTACAGCCGACGGCCTTGCACCTTCACCGCCGAGTACATGGGCGGGGTCTGCGCGTAGGTGCCGCGAAACGGTGCCAGGGCGGCCTCGAGCTCCGCCGGGGTGAAAGACCGGACGGGGGCGCGCGCGACGACGGTGCCTTGTGAGTCCAGCGTGTCCGTCTCGACGCCGAGGGTCACCTGGGCGTCGTAGGACTTGGTCTGCTCGACGATGAACTGCGCCACCTTGGTCGCGTCGTCGACGCAGATCGGCAACACGCCGGTGGCGAGCGGATCGAGCGTGCCGGTGTGCCCACACTTCTTCGCCCCGAGCGCGCGGCGCACCTTCTGCACCACGTCGAACGACGTCGGGCCGCTGGGCTTGTCGACCACCAACACCCCGCCGTTCACCAGCCCTCCTTCGCCTTCACTTCCTTCAGGAGCCGCTCGATCTTGTCGCCTTCCTCGAGCGACGGATCGAAGGAGAAGAACACTTCAGGCGACACGCGCAGCTTCACCGCCTTCGTCACCTCGCGCCGAACGAAGCCCTTGGCGGCGTCGAGGCCGGCCTGCGTCGCGGCCTTCTCGGCGTCGGTGCCCAGCATCGAGTAGTAGACGCGGGCGACGCGGAGGTCCGGCGACATCTTCACGCCGGTGAGGGTGATGAACCCGACGCGCGGGTCCTTGATGAGGCCGCGCGTCAGCAGATCGGCCACCGCCGCTTGGATCTCCGCGCCCACGCGCTCCGGCCGTACGCCGCCCATGGCTTACTCCTTCTCCCAGTCGCGCGGGTTGCGCAACGTCCGCGCCTTGGCGCGCGCGTCCTCCAAGGACAGGTTGCCGCTGACGGTCCGCTTCCGGCCGGGGGCCGACGGCGACGGCGGAGGGCTCGCCCTGGCGTAGCGCTGTTCGAAGTCGCCCAGCCCTTCGGCTTCGGCCAGCGAGCGCTCCCCCTTGGGGATCATCAGCTGGTCGAGCGCGTCCCGCTCCCCGCCGCGCGAGAAGAGCTGGTCTCCGAACTGCAAGATCTCCAACTCCCGCTGGGCCACCGGCGCCACGTACATGTCTTCGATGTACTGGAGCACCTTGTCCATTTGCTCGTTGACGAAGCGCCGCTCGTTGCCGACGACGGCCAGCGCGAGCACGGCGCGAGACCACACGTCGTTGTCCTCGACCTCGGCGACGGCGACGTTGAAGCGAGACTTCACCCGGTCGGTGACCCGGCGCAGCACCTGCCGCTTCGCCTTGAGCGAGCTGGCGGCGGGAATGTCCAACGTGACGCGCGCGACACAGACGAACATGGCGAGCCCTCTTCCTCCGTGCGGCGCCCGCGCTCAGGTGGCGCGGGGCAGTCCGAACCTGACGGCCGGTCCGACGAAGTGGCTCCAACCGCCCCCGGTGGCTGTTGCCACGCGCGGGCCGCCGGAAGCCACCACCTCCGTTAGTTGAGGCTCGGGCGCGTCTCTTCGATCTCGTAGGCCTCGATCACGTCCCCAGGCTGGATCTCGTTGAAGCCTTCGAGCCCGATACCGCACTCGAAGCCGCTGGCGACCTCGCGAACGTCGTCCTTGAAGCGGCGCAGGCTGGCCAGCTTGCCCTGGAAGATCTGCTTGTTGTTGCGCCACAGCCGCAGGTGCGCCGCGCGCTTGATGACCCCTTCGGTGACCGCCGAGCCGGCGATGACGCCGAGCTTGGGCACGTTGAAGAGGTTGCGAACCTCGGCCTTGCCCAGCTTCTTCTCGGTGCGAATGGGCTCGAGCAGGTCCTCCATCTTGCGCGTGATGCCGTCGAGCAGCTCGTAGATGATGCTGAACGTCTCCCACTGCACGCCCTGCGCCTTGGCCGCGGCTTCGGCGCCGGACTCGGGCTTGCTGTTGAAGCCGATCACCATCGCGCCGAACGCCGACGCGTTGTTGATGTCGGTCTCCGTCATCATGCCCACGCCCTTCTGGACGATGGTGACCTTGACCTTGGTGGTCGACAGCTTGTTGACGGCGTCGGCGACGGCCTCGAGCGAACCGGACACGTCCGCCTTGAGGATGATCTTGAGCTCCTTCTGATCACTCGTCTGCTGCTTCTTGAGCAGGTCGTCGAGCGTCTCGCGCGACGTCTTGCCGGCTTCGGCCTGGCGCAGCTTGAGCGCGCGGTGGTCGGCGATCTGCTTGGCGGCCTTCTCGTCGGCGACGGCGTTGAAGCCGTCACCCGCCGTGGGCACGCCGGACAGGCCGACGACCTCGGCGGAGTAGCCCGGCTGCAGCTCGTCGATCGTCTCGCCGCGATCGTTCATCATCATGCGCACGCGGCCGAAGTGCAGCCCGGTGACGATCGCGTCGCCCTTGCGCAGCGTGCCTTCGGACACCAAGAGCGTGGCGACCGGGCCGCGGCCCTTCTCGAGGTACGCCTCGAGCACCGTGCCGTGCGCGGGGCGCGTCGGGTTGGACTTGAGCTCGAGCACCTCGGCCTGCAGCAGCACGTTCTCGATCAGCAGATCGAGCCCCTGCTTCGTCTTGGCCGACACCGGCACCATGATCGTCTCGCCACCCCAGTCTTCGGGCAGCAGGCCAATGTCCGACAGCTCCTTCTTCACGCGGTCGGGGTTCGCGCCGGGCAGGTCCATCTTGTTGATGGCGACGACCATGGGCACTTCGGCCTTCTGGGCGTGCTGCACGGCTTCCTTCGTCTGCGGCATGACGCCGTCGTCGGCGGCCACCACCAGCACCACCACGTCGGTGATGTTGGCGCCGCGGCTGCGCATGGCGCTGAACGCTTCGTGACCCGGCGTGTCCAGGAACGTGACGTCGCCCTTGGGCGAGCGCACGGTGTACGCGCCGATGTGCTGGGTGATGCCGCCGGCTTCACCCGACGCCACGCTCGCGGAGCGGATCGCGTCGAGCAGCGACGTCTTGCCGTGGTCGACGTGGCCCATGACCGTGACGACCGGCGGGCGGTTGACGAAGTCTTCGGGCTTCTCGTCGACCTTCGGGAGGAAGTCTTCGACCTCGAAG
The DNA here is from genome assembly GCA_022842905.1 of Myxococcaceae bacterium. Lineage (GTDB taxonomy): Bacteria > Myxococcota > Myxococcia > Myxococcales > Myxococcaceae > JALHOS01. The sequence goes on from JALHOS010000277.1 coordinate 9,455, forward strand.
CCGACCTTCTTGACGGTCCAGCCGTAGTCAGACGCGAGAATGCCGGCGGCGTCCGCGTCGAGCATGTGGTTGGCGGTCACCATTTTCCCGGCGGCCATGAGCTTCTTGACCAGCTCGGTGGTGCGCACGCCCAGGCGCTGGCCCAGGTCGTTCACCGTGATGCCGTCCTGCACCTTGATGACCTTCTTGTCCTCGGCGCGCTCGGTGATGAGCGTCTTCTGGCCCTTCTTGGTGGGCTTCTTCTTCTTGCCGCGGACGGGGATCGCCGTGCGCCCGAACACCAGCTCACGAATGTCCGTGGAGGTCGTCGTTTCCTTGTCGGACTTGCCGCGACCGGTCCCGCGGCGCTCGCCTTCCTTGCGCCGGCTGACGTCGACGAAGTCCTTCTGTCCGCCGCCGAACTGGTTCGGGACGACCTTGAACTCGATCTTCGTGCCGATCGCCTTCTTCCCGGGGGCGAGCGGGTAGTTGCGCGCGGGCTGCGTGGGCGTGACGCGCTTGACCACCACCGACGGGCGGCTGATGACCACCGCCTGTGTCGCGGTCGGCGCGCGCGGGGCCAGCGGCACGCTGCCGACGACCACCGCCGAGCCGGGGCGCACCGTCACGCCCACGCGGGGAGCGGACGAGCGAGGCAGGATGCCGCCACCCGGGCGAACGACCGCGGGCGCGACCGCCGCGGGGGCTGGGGCTGCGGCCACGGGTGCCGGGCGCGACGCCGAAGGCCG
>JALHOS010000278.1 GCA_022842905.1 Myxococcaceae bacterium
CGAGGTGGCCGCCGCTGCGGCGCAGCTGCGCCTGCCGGCGGAGCGCCTGGCCGCGCTGCCGCCCGAAGTGCAGCAGAAGCTCAAGACCGCGCTCGACGCCATGAAGGCCGGGCGGCACGACGAGGGGCTCAAGGCGCTGGCAGACGCCGCGGCCGCCTACGCCAACACCCCCGACGGGAAGAAGCTCCTTCAGGACGTCGCCAAGGCGCTGGCCGAGCGGCTGCCCGACGGCGCGGCGAAGACGGCGCTGTCGGACCCGAAGCTGGTCGAAGCGCTGCTCAAGCCGGACAACCTCCAGGCGCTGCAGCAGCTCGCGACCGATCCGAAGAAGGCCTTGGCGAAGCTGCTCGAGGACCCGGCGCTGCGCAACGCCGCGCTCGACGCGCTGGCGGCGGATCCACGCGTGAAGGCCGCGCTCGACAAGCTGGGCCTCACCGCCGAGGACCTCAAGCGAGTCGGCGACGCCGCGCCGCACCTGCTCGAGGCGCTGGAACACCTCACCGCCACGCCGCCGCGCGCCGCCGAGGCTGCCAAGGCGCTGGGCGCGGCTTTGGAGCAGGCCAAAGCCCTGGTCGGCCCGCTGATCGACAAGCTGGCGCGCAAGCTGGACGACGGCCCGCTCAAGTCGCTGCTGAGCAACCCGCGCTTCCGCGACGCGCTCACCAAGCCCGAGACGATCGACGCGGTCACCAAGCTGCTGAGCGGCGACCCGGCGAAGGTGCTCGAGGGCGCGCGGGCGCTCCTGGACCAGCCTGGCCTGCGCGACGCCGTGCTCGACGCGCTGACCAAGGACCCCGCGGTCGCCAAGGCCCTCGAGGCGCTCAAGCTCACGCCCGAAGACCTGAAGCAGGCTGGCGCCGCCGCGCCGCACCTGCTCGACGCCGCGGCCGCCGCCGCCAAGGGTGAGTGGGGGAAGGTGTTCGACGCCCTCAAGGCCGCGGGGCAGCACGCCCGTGCGCTGGGGCAGAAGCTGTTCGCGAAGCTGCCCGAAGACCTGCGCAAGGGCCTCGAGCAGCTGGGCATCGACCAGCACAACTTCGGGCAGCTGGCCGACGCCGGGCCCCACCTCTTCGACGCGGCGAAGGCGCTGCTGGGGCCGCCGCCGGATCCAGCCAAGGCGCTGGGCCACCTGCGCGACGCGCTGCTCGCGGCGCCGAACATCACCCGGCAGCTGCTGGACCGCGCGGGGGACCGGCTGCCCGACGGTCCGCTGAAGAAGCTCCTGCAGAACGATAAGTTCCGGAACGCGCTGAAGGACCAGAAGACCTTCGACGCGGCGACGAAGCTGCTCAGCGGCGACCCGCAGAAGATCCTCGAAGGTCTGCGCGACCTGGCTGCCAACAAGGACCTGCGCGGCGCGCTCATGGGCGTAGCCGCGTCGGACCCGCGCGTCGCCAAGGCGCTCGAGGCGCTGGGGCTCAAGCCGAACGACCTCGTCATCGCCGGGGACGCGCTTCCGCACCTGCTCGACGCGGCGATCGCCCTCGGCAAGGGCGACTGGAAGGCGGCGTTCGAAGCCATCAAGCAGGCCGGCGCTCGCGGGCGCCAAGCGTTCCTGCTGGCCGGCGAGGCGCTCTTCAAGAAGCTGCCCGAAGGGGTCCGCAAGGGCCTCGAGCAGCTGGGGATCGACGCGAAGAATTGGCACCAGCTGGCGGACGCGGGGCCGCACCTGCTGGCCGCCGCCGAGAAGCTGGGCCAGTCGCCGGTGGATGCGGGCGCGGTGCTGCGAGATCTCGCCGCGGCGCTCCAAGCGGCGCCGGACATCGCCAAGAAGGCGCTGGACCTGGCAGCGCAACGGCTCCCGGACGGTCCGCTGAAGACCCTGGTGCAGGACCCGGCCTTCCGCGAAGCGCTCGCCACCCCCGAGACGCTGGAGGCGGCGGTCAAGCTGCTCAGCGGCAAGGCCGAAGACGTGCTGGCCGGGGCTCGTGAGCTGCTGGCGAACGAGGAGCTGCGCGGCGCGGTGCTGCGCGCGGTCGCCACCAACCCGCACGTCAAGCAGGCGCTCGAGAAGCTCGGGCTCACGACGGACGATCTGGTCCAAGCCGGGGCCGCGGCGCCGCACCTGCTCGACGCCGCGCTCGCCGCCGGCAAGGGCGAGTGGCAGCAGGCGTTGGCGTCGCTCAAGGAAGCGGCGAACGCGTCGGCCGACGTGCTGGCGAAGTTGGGCGAGAAGATCTTCGCCAAGCTGGATCCGAAGGTGCGCGAGCAGCTGGCGAAGCTGGGCATCGACGGGAAGACGTTCCCGCAGCTGGGCCGCGCCGCGCCGCACCTGCTCGACGCCGCTTCGAAGCTGTTGGCGAAGCCGCCGGACGTCACCGGCGCCCTGAAGTCGGTGGTGGCCGCGGCGGAGGCCGCGCCGGACCTCGTCCGCAAGGCGCTCGACAGCCTCACCGCGTCGCTGCCGCCTGGGCCGCTGAAGACGCTGCTGGCGGATCCGAAGTTCCGCGCCGCGCTGAAGGACCCCGAGGTCCTGGACGCGGTCGGCAAGCTCGTCACCGGCAACCGCGAGGAAGCGCTGGCCGCGGCGCGAGAGCTGCTGTCGCACGAAGGCCTGCGCGACTCGGTGCTGCGCGCCGTCGGACAGAACGAGCACGTGCAGAAGGCGCTCACGGCGCTCGGGCTGAGCACCGACGACTTGGTCCAGGCGGGCGCCGCGGCGCCGCACCTGTTCGACGCGGCGCTGGCGGCGCTGAAGAACGACGGCCCGGGCACGCTGGACGCGCTGCGGAAGGCGGCCGAAGCGGCGCCGGACCTGCTGAAGAAGATCGGCAGGAACGTCTTCGAGAAGCTGCCCAAGCCGGTCAAGGACGCGCTGGCCAAGGTCGGCATCGACGCGAACAACGTGCACGAGCTGGCGGACGCGGCGCCGGCCATGCTCGCGGCGGCGCGAGACGTGCTCAACGGCGACTTCAAGTCGGCGCTGCAGCACCTGGCCGAAGCCGCGCAGAAGGCGCCGACGATCGCCAAGCAGGCGCTCGAGCAGCTCAAGAAGCACGCGCCGTCGCCGCTCAAGGAGTTCCTCGCCAACCCGCGCCTGGGCGACGTGCTGACCAACCCGGACGTGCTCCGGTCGGCGGCCAAGCTCGCGGACAAGGACCCGAAGGTCGTCCTCGAGGGCGTCAAGGAGCTGCTCGCCAACAAGGACGTGCGCGCGCTGGCGCTCGAGACGCTCGCCGCGATCCCTCAGGTCAAGGCGCTGCTCGACAAGGCCGGGCTGACGGCGAAGGACCTGGTCGAAGCGTCGGACGCGGCGCCGCACCTCTTCGCGGCGATCGAAGCGGCGCAGCGCGGCGATTTCGGCGCGGCGGCGCAGGCGCTGAAGGACGCGGCGGCGGCGGCTCCAGGGCTCGTGCAGAAGATGACGGACGCCCTGTTCAGGTCGCTCCCGCCGGGCGTGCAGAAGGCGCTGGGCGAGCTGGGCATCACCAAGGACAACCTGCACGAGCTGAAGGACTCGCTGGGCTTCGCGCTGCAAGCGGCGGAGCGGCTGGCGGCGGGCGACCCGGTGGGCGCGCTGCAGGCGATGGGGCAGGCGATCGGCGCGCTGCCGCCGGAGGTGGCGAAGAGAATGGCCGAGAAGATCGTCTCGGCGCTGGGCCTGCCCAAGGAGTACGCGCAGCTCATCGTCGAGACGCCGGCGCTGTTGGCCGACGAGAAGCTGCGCACCGAGTTCACCGAGGCCATGCAGGCGCTCGGCCGCGGCGACGTGGGCGCGTTCGTCGCGGGGCTCGCGCGGGTCGGCCAGCAGCTGGCTACGAGTCACCCCGCGGTGGCGGTCACCCTCCTCAACTCGCTGGGCAAGCTGCCTGGGGGCATCGGCCGGTTCTTCGGCGATCCGAACCTCAACGCCGCGCTGGTGCGCACCGGCGCGCTCACCGACGCGTTCAAGGCGCTCGAGCTGCTCTCGCAGGGCCAGACGAGGGAGGCCATGGGCGCGCTCATGGGTGCGTTCGGGAAGCTGGCGACCGAAGGCGGGCCGATGATGATCGCCGGGCGCGAGGTGCCGTTCGGCATGGAGGGCATCCAGAACCTGCAGATGTTGATGACGCAGTTCGTGAAGGCGCTGCCGGCGCCCATGCAGAAGAAGCTCGAGCAGCTGGCGATCAAGCTGGCGGCCGAGGCGGGGCTCAAGGTCATTCCCGGAGTCGGCCTGCTGTCGGCGGCGTGGCAGGTGCCGGACTTGGTGCACGCGCTCAACGAAGAGCCGAAGGACTGGACGAAGATCTCCCTCATCATGGCGAGCATCGGCGTGGACCTGGCGTCGAACGTGCCCGCGTTGGCGCCGGTCACCACGCCGGCGCGGTGGGCGATCGCCGTGGCGCAGTTCTTCGACGGGCTGGGCTTCGGTCCAGATGAAGCGTGGACCCTGATCACCGACCAACCTCGGAGGGCCGCATGAGCCCGCAGTTCATCGCCGTGTTCGACGCGTCGCCCGTCAACGAGCCCACCCCGTGGATGAAGGCCGTCTGCGCGCAGGCCGGGCTGACGCTGTTGGACAACGACGCGATCTCCACCGCGCTGTCCGAGCTGCCGGGCCTGACGCTGGAGATGGTGGCCGAGCAGCGCCCCGGCGTCGGCGCGTTCTACGTGAAGGCGTTCGAGAAGGTCGCCAAGGGCAAGCCGCGGGTCGCGTTGAGCAGCCTCATGTGGATCAAACACGGGCTGCCAGGGGTGAAGGCCGTCGTGGTGTCGTTGGATCAGATCGACCCGTACATCCAGCAGCAGATCGCGAAGGCCCCGGTGAAGGTGGAGCAGTCGCTGATCGACTCGGAGACCAAGCGCATCAAGGAGACGATCCAGACGGCGGTGGACGCGGTGCCGAAGGAGCTGCTGTGTGTGGTGAAGGGGAGCGACGCGGAGAAGGCGAAGACGGCGACGGCGTTCGTCAAGTCGAAGGCGTGAGGCTGGCGGCGCCCGTCACCACTCCCCCCGCCGCCCCTTCTTCTTCTCCGCCAGCAGCCGCTTGTCCTGCAGCCGCCGCCGCTTCTGCCCGCGGCTCGGCTTGGTGGCCACGCGCTTCTTCTCGACGTGGGTGAGCTTGCCGAGCGCCGCGCGGAGTCGAACCAGCGCTTCTTGCCGGTTCATGAACTGGCTGCGCCGCTCCGTCGCCGTCACCGTCACGCCGGTCGGCTTGTGCTGCAGCCGGACGCCGGTCTCGGTCTTGTTGCGGTGCTGCCCACCGGGACCTCCGGCGATGAAGAACTGCTCGACACACTCTTGCGCCAAGGCCTCGTCGGACAGGCGCAGGCTGGAAAGGGCCTGGGCCCGCTTGGCTTCCGGGCTCAAGCCGACGTCGTCGTCTGGCATCGGCCCCACGTCGGCCGGGCTGTCGTTCTCCTGACTCACTCGAGAATGCAGCCGCGCTTGTCGTCGACGTAGCGCGCGGTGGCCGCCCACGAAATGAAGGACGACGCTTCGACCGTCTTGCGGTTGGCGTCGAAGGAGAAGCGGGCCACGTCCGGCGACGCCTTCACCCACGCCCGGCAATACGCTTCGTCCCGGTTCATCACCCACAGGCAGCTGCAGGCCATGCGCGCCGAGTTGCCGACGGCCAGCTCGAGATCGTTGTTGTCGAAGCGCCGAGGCGGGCCCGCCCCCTCACACCCGGCGAGCGCCACGACGCAGAGCACCCCAGCCAGCCACCGCAGAGTCGACCGCTTCATCGGGCCACCTCCAGCGCGTGCTTCAAGATCAAGTTCGGGTCCACGCTGCCTTCGCGGTCGTCGCCGGTCCGGACGATGACGAGATCCAACGACGGCACGACGATGATCCGCTGCCCCCAGTGCCCCAGGGCGGCGTACGCATCTTCTGGCGCGTCGGCCCAGGGCTTCGGCTGCTCGCGCGCGGGCACCGGCCGGTTGAGCCACCACGAGTAGCCGCTGGGCAGCTTCTCGGACTTGTCGGCGCTCTTCACGTACACCTCGCTCGGCGTGGTCGACGCCGCCACCCAGCCTTCAGGCAGCAGCCGCTCCCCGTTCCAGCAGCCATCGTTGAGCATCAAGTACCCCAGGCGCGCGAAGTCCCGCGGCGTCGCGAAGAGGTGGCTGCCTCCCTGCACGGTGCCGAGGGCGTCCTCTTCCAGCACCAGCCCGCCGGAGCCGATGCGGTTGAACAGCAGCGTCCAGAACGCGTCCTTGCCGTGGCCCGCGGCCTCGAGCGCCCGCTTGACCACCGTGGCGAGCAGCTGCGAGTCGCCCGTCGAGTACCACCACTTCTCGTTGGGCGCGTACGCGCGGCGGTGGCTGAGGATGTGCTTGAGCTGGTCCTTGTGCCCTTCGCCGAAGAACATCGAGATGACGCTCGACAGTTGGTACGGCTCGTCTTCGTAGCCTTCCTGCCAGCCCAGCCCCGAGCCGAACGTGAGCGGGTGCTTCACCTGAATCTCGCAGACGCTCTGCCCTTCGTACTGCTTGAGGTACTTGCAAATGCTGTCGTCCAGACTCAGCGCGCCCTGCTGCACGGCCACGCCGGTGAGCACGCTGGTGTAGCTCTTGGCCACGCTCCAGCTGAGGTGCCGGTTCGTCGCCGCGAAGCCCCGCGCGTACTTCTCGTAGATGAGCTCGCCGCCCTTGATGATCAGCAGCCCGTCGGTGCGAATGCCCTTTCGATCGCCGTCGGCGCCGGTCAGCGTGAAGAGCGCGTCTTCGAGCGCCTTGATCTGCGGCCCCTTCGCGGCGGTGGTCTGCGCCGTCTTGTCGGGCCAGGCCGTCGTCGGCCAGGACGACCGCGTGGGACACGGCCCCGCATCGGCCGCCACACTCACCAGCACCATCACTCCAACCGCCACGTTCATCGCGCGCATGGTGGACCCTCTTCAGAACGAGCTGACGGCGAGCGGGACGACGGTGGTCTCGGAGATGCCGGGGACGAAGGACGGCAGCGCCTGAGCCTGAACCGGCTTGCGCTGCAACAGGTGCATGAAGCCCACCGTGACGCCGGACATGGCGAAGCCGTCGGCCAGCGCGAACAAGAAGAGGCTCGCCGGCACGCCCACGCTGACCCCCGCGAACCCGCCGAGGATCAACGCGACGATGTGCACCGCCGTGCCCAACAGCCACGGCACCACGAAGGGGTACGGTTTGTCGTCGCGCCCGAAGAAGTTCATGTTGCCGAACAGCCACGCCGACAACGCCGTCAGCGTCGGTGCGACGAGCCCCATGATCAGCAGCGCGGGGATCGCCGTCGCGATGAGGTTGATCGACAGGTTCCCGATGAGGCTCGCCAGCACCTGACCGACGGGAATGGTGATGAACGCCGACGCGAACGTGACCCCCAGGTGGGCGATGTACCGGGGCGTGTGCGGCGACCCCTTGGGCTCGACCGGCGCGTGGTACGAGCCGACGTGGGGGCTGTCGTCCGGCGCCAGGAGGCTCGCATGCCGTGGACTCGCCTCGAGCCAGCCCGCCGCGTGCACCGGCGCCCCCAGCGTCACCGCCGCCACCAAGAAGAGGAGTCGCATGGGACAGGCCAATAGCCAAAGACGGGGATCTTGTCTTGTCAGGCCAGGTCCGGCAGGGAGTGCCGCCATGCGCGTGTGGAGCGGCCTAGCGATGACGGTCGTGCTGGCGGGGTGTGAGCCGCCGGCCGGAATGATGGACGCTGGCGTCATGCCCAAGAACTGCGGCGCCGTCGCGCCGATCCTCGTCAAGAACGCCGGCTTCGAGTGCGGGGCGAGCACGCCGGACGCCTGGCAGGGCGTCTACGGTTCGTTCGCGACCGCCGTCGGCGAAGGGCGCAATGGCGGCAACGCGGCGAAGGGCACGTTCTCAGGCCTGGGGCTGCGCTTCGCCTACGCGGGCGACATCGTGGCCGACGCCGGCACGAAGGTGTTCTGCGCGACCGCGTGGGTGAAGGGCACGGCGCCGTTCATGCGGATGAACCTCATTCGTGACGACCTCGTCGAGGCCTTCGCCGCGCCCGTCGGTGCTGCCTGGGAACGCGTGCCGCCCACGATCTCGCTCAAGATCGCCAACGCCAACTCCCGACGGCTGCAGCTCTTCTTCGAAGCGCAGACCGGGCGCACCGACGGCTTGAACGCCAAAGCCGGAGACACGCTGCTCGTCGACGACGTCGAGGTCTGGGAGTCGCCTTCGGGCAACTGCACCGAGCGCTAGGAAACGCCTCGCGCGGCCCATCTCGCTGAACGGCGTCAATAAATGCCGCTTGGGCTGAGGGCGTCCCTGGCCTATCGAGCGCACCGCTTGCTTCACCTCAACCCGCAACCAGGAGTCACCCACACCATGCAGCGCATCCGCATCGCCCTCCTCTCCGCCTTCTGCGTGCTGGCCGTCACGGCCTGCACCGACTTCTCCAAGTACACGAAGGAAGGGAACGACCTCGTCAGCCAGTACGCGCCGCAGGCGAACGACCTGCTCAAGAGCAGCGACGCGCTGAAGGAGCGCGCTGCCAAGCTGCCCACGTCCCTCGAAGGCGTGACCGACGCGGTCGGCGCAGTCGCGAAGAACAACGACACCATCAAGGACCTCAAGGGCCAGCTCGACGGCTTCTCGGGCAAGCTCGACGGCGCGGTGAAGGCCGGCAACGTCGACGACGTCACCAAGCTGCTGAACGATCAGAAGACCGCTTCGACGACGGGCCTGACCAACGCCGGCACCGAGCTGAAGAGCCTCACCGAGAAGGTGTCGATGCTCGAGACGAAGGCCGCCGACGCCGCCAAGCTCGCCGCGCTGCCCAAGGCTCCGGTCAGCCCGCCGGTCCAGAAGGAAGAAGTCAAGCCCAGCACCTTCACCAAGGCGCTCGCGTCGGGCTTCTCGGTGTCCGGCAACCCCATGGGCATCGAAGCGCAGCTGATCGCGTTCATCGAAGACGCGGGCAAGGCGGTCGACAAGACCACCTGGTTCAACTTCGACCGCCTCACGTTCAATACCGGCAGCGCGGACCTCGACATGGACAAGTCGAAGGACCAGCTGACCAACATCGCCGAGATCCTCAAGGCGTACCCGAAGGTGACCATCAAGGTCGGTGGCTACACGGACAACCAGGGCAGCGCCGCGACCAACAAGAAGCTGTCGACGGACCGCGCGAACAACGTGGCCAAGGCGCTGACGGGCATGGGCGTGGTGAAGACCCGGCTGTCCCCCGAAGGCTACGGCCCGGAGCACCCGGTCTGCGCGGCCAACGACACCGAGGAGTGCCGCGCGCAGAACCGCCGCATCGCCGTGCGCGTCTCGGCGAAGTGAACCGCTGAACCTGCTGACGCGGGCGTGGTGAGCGGCTCGAACGCTCCCCACGCCCGTCGTCTTTTCGAAGGCCCTTCAATCGACCGGCATCACGCGCCAGGTCTCGACGTTCCAGTACAGCGAGTCCGCCTGGCCGTAGCTGGGCCCGACGACGCCGAGCCGCCCGAACGCCAGCCGGTCGGTGAAGTACAGCGGCACCACCGGCACCTGCTGCGCCCAGAGCGCCTGCGCTTGCTCGAGCAGCTGCGCGCGGCGCTCGGCGTAGAAGCTGGTCGTCACCTTGGGCCACAGCGCATGGAGCGCCGCCTCGAACACGCCGGGCACCACGCGGCTGGTGTCTGGGCGACCGCCGACCACGGGCACGTTGAAGAAGCGGCTGAGCTGATCCGCCGAGCGGCTGTGCAGCACCAAGCCGCCGTGCGCGCGGCGGTTGACGAGGCGACCCAAGTCCTGCGTGTCGGTCAGCTCCACGTTCAGCCCGGCGCTCCGGAGCTGCGCGGCGACGAGCGCGGCCGGTCTGGGGCCGTCACCCGCGGCGGGCGCGTCGAAGAGCTCGAGCGACCCACCGGACAAGCCCAGCTCGGTCAGCTGGCTCGGCGTCGGCGGCGGCGCGCCGTCTTCGAGCACCTTCGAGCCAGGGCTCAGGCCGAGCGCGATGGTCGCCGGCAGCGGGGCGAGCGCCTTCACCAAGGCCGCGCGGTCGATCAGCCGGCTCAAGGCGGCGCGCGCGCGCGGGTCGGACCAGGGCGCCACGCTCACGTCCGGGTGGAGGTAGACCAAGTTCTCGCCAGGCTGGGCCCACTCGGACACGTCCTTCACGGCAGCCAGGGCCGCGGCGATGGACGGGGGCGGAGCGGGGACCAGCTCGACCTTGCCTGCTTCGAAGTCGGCGACGGCGCCGGCAGCCGTGAGCAGCACCAGCTCCACACGCGCCACCGCAGCGGGCCGCCCCGCCCAGTGAGG
>JALHOS010000279.1 GCA_022842905.1 Myxococcaceae bacterium
TGCGGGAGGTTCGGCTGGCGCGGGCGGCGGTTCAGCCGGTGCGGGAGGTTCGGCTGGCGCGGGCGGCGGTTCAGCCGGTGCGGGAGGTTCGGCTGGCGCGGGTGGCTCCGCTGGTGCAGGTGGTTCGACCGGAGCAGGAGGCTCCTCCGGCGCGGGAGGATTCGCCGGCACCGGCGGCGGCTCCGTCATCCCCTCCGCCGCGGCGCACCTCACCGCGACGCCGGGAGACACCCGCGCGGTCATCCGCTGGAGCCCGGTCCCCGGCGCGACGCAGTACACGCTCCGCTGGGCCGCAGGGAGCACCGTCACGGCCACCACTGGCACGCCCATCACCGACGCCGTCAGCCCCTTCCTCCTCGAGAGCTTGAGCAACGGCTCCGGCTACTCCTTCCTCGTCATCGCTTCGAACGACGCGGGCGTGGGCCCGCCTTCCTCGGTCGCCACCGTCACGCCGTACGCGCCGAGCACCACCGGGCTCGAGCTACTCATGTCGCGGCCCCTTCAAGACGAGACGCAGGTCCGCACCGACGCGGGCGTCGAGCTGCGGCTGAGCCAACCGCTGAACGGCGCCACGGCAGTCGCGGCGAACGTCACGCTGCGCCTGCCCGACGGCGGCGCGGTGGCGGCGAGCGTTTCCGCGGCTGGCCGGCAGCTCACCGTCACCCCGAGCAGCGCGCTCGCCTTCGCGACGACGTACACGCTGACTCTGTCCACCGGACTCCTGGGCCTCGACGGAGGCACGCTGCCCGCGCCGCGCACCGTGCGCTTCACGACGCAGAGCGCGCCGCCGACGGGGCTGACGGCCATGCCGGGGAACGGCACCGTCAGCCTGAGGTGGAACCCCACGCCGGGCGCGCTGCACTACGTCGTCACCCGCGCCGTGGCCTCGCCCACGACCTTCACCACCGCTGGCTGCTTCTTCACCGACACCAGCGTCGGCAACGGCGCCTTCCCGCGCTACTCGGTGCAGGCCGTCACCGCGCTCGGCCTGTCGGCCCCGTCGATCAGCGTCACGCCAGTGCCTTCCGCGAACCGGCCCCGCGCGCCGACGAGCCTCGACGTCCTCCCGTTTCGCAGCACCACCTTCCTCTCGTGGGGTGACGTCCCCGACCGCACCGGCTTCACGGTGTACCGCTCGGCGCCGCCGGGCAGCCCGCTCGTCGCGGTGGCGACGGGCCTCGACGCGACGCACTACCTCGACACCGCACCGCCGCCGGGCGTGCCGTCCATGTACCTGGTGCAGACGGACGACACGACCACCACCGCCGCCGGCCCCAGCGCCCTGTCTGCCGAGGCGGTCACCGCGCAGCTCGACCCGACGCGGCCGGTGGCGCCGACTGGGCTGACGGCCGTCGCGGGCCATTCCTTCGCGCGACTGGCATGGAGTCCGGTGCCCGGCGCGACGGGCTACGTCGTCTCCCGCGTCGACGGGCCGCTGGCCACGCGCACGGTGGTGGCCTGGGTGACGAGCGGCACCCAGCTCGACGCCCTGCGCGGCCCGCTGGCGAGCACCAACGGCACGACATACCGCTACTTCGTGGCCGCGGCCGTCGGCGAGCACGTGGGAGACCCGGCCACCGTCGAAGTCACGCCCACGCCCACCGGCCCCTTCGGCCCACCGACGCTCGGCGTGCCCGTGGCGCGGGTGGGGAGCATCGACGTGCCGCTGTCGCCTCCGCCCGCGGCGACGTCCTGCGTGCTGCTGCGCAGCCTCACCGCCGGGGGTCCGCGCACGTCGCTGGGGCCCACGCCGACAGATGCCACGGCCACGCCGGGGACGCGCTACTTCTACGCCGCCCGCTGCGACAACGGCGCCGTCGTGGGCGCCGAGTCCAACGAAGTGTCCGCGGTGGCGCTGGCCGCCGGGCCACCCGCGACGCCGACGGGACTTTCAGCGCAGGCGGGCGACGGCGCGCTGCACCTTCGCTGGAACTCCGTCCCTGGCGCGACGTCCTACGTCGTCGCCTCGGCGCTGCAGCCCGACGCCGGCGTCTACGGTGGCCCGGGGTGCACCGCGACCGAGCCGTTCGAAACCCAATGCACGCTGAGCGCGCCGAACCTCACGCCGCACTTCGTGGTGGTGCGGGCCTGCAACGACACCTGCAGTCCGTACAGCCCCGAGGTGCCAGCGACCCCCACGGCGAGCGCGGGGCTGCCTACGCCCAGCGTGTCCGTCGTCGGAGGGAACGCCGCGCTCACCGTGTACTGGCCGCACGTCAACCAAGCCATCGACTACGCGGTGTTCCGCCGTACGCCGCAGAGCGCGTGGGCGCAGGTGGCCACGACCACCTCGGGCCTGTGGACGGACACGGCGGTGACGAACGGCACGACGTACCGGTATGCGGTGCGCGCGCAGGCGGCGGGGCGGGCGTCGGCGTGGGGAGTGTCGGCCAACCAGGCGCCCAGCGCTCGACGGCCGTTCCGGCCACAGAACGTGCGCGTTGTGCCCACCATGAGCGGCTTCAACGTCAGCTGGGACGCGGTGCCTGGGGCGACGAGCTACACCGTGACGGGCGGGCTGCGCGCGGGCGCGTCCATCTTCCAGGGCGTCGGTGTCTGCACCAGCAGCGACCCGCTCTCACCGCGCTGCTTCTTCGGCGCGACGAACGGCACGCGGTACTTCCTGAGCGTAGGGCTGAGCAGCCCCGAAGGCTCGAGCGCCTGGAGTGACGAGGTGTCCTTCGAGCCCAACCCGGCGGCGCCGACGACCTCGCTCAACGCCACGCCGGGGCGGGACACCCTGGCGCTCAGCCAAACCCCCGTCACCGACGCGACGACGTACCGGTACTTCCGACGCACCGCCGCGACGACGTGGCAGCTCGTGACCGAGCACGCCAGTCCGCTGGCCTTCGTGCCGAGCGTTCCGGGGGTAGAGACGTCGTACGCCGTCGAGGTCGTCACGCCGGACGGCGTCAGCCCCTGGTCGGTGCTGGGGCCCACGTCGAGCAGCCTCGAAGCGCTCCCGCCGCCGGCGGACGTTCGAGCGCTCAATGGGAGCGGGACGGTGGGGCTGCGCTGGGCGCCGTCGCTCGGCGCGCGCGGGTACCACGTGTGGCGCGCCACCAACCGCGACGGGCCGTACAACTACCTTGGGCAAGTTGGCCAAGGCGACGGCTTGGTCACCCAGTGGACGACGGCGCTCGTCGACGGCGCGTCGGCGTGGCTGCTGGTGGCGTCGGAGTCTCACCGCTCCGGCGCCTTTTCCGGCCCGTTCCCGGTGAACGCGAGCGCGACGTTGCCCGCGCAGTCGACGAGCTCGGACACGTTGCTGGCCAGCGATGCGGTCGAGCTGCGCTGGCAGCCGGTCGTCGGCGCGACGCGCTACCGCTTGAGCCGACGGACCTCGACGACGCCCTGGACACCGCTGCGCACGCACGTCGGCCTGCGCTTCGTCGACGACGACGTGCGGGCGGGCGACGACGTGCAGTACGCGATCGAGGCCGTCAACGCGCAGGGAGTCGGTCCTCCGCTCGAGTCGTCCATGGTGCGACCGCTGGCGAGCCGCGCGGCGCGCGTCCAACAGGCGCTGGCCACGCCGGGCAACGCGGCGGTGATGTTGACGTGGGCGCCATCGCCCGGGGCCGTCGGGTACCAGGTGTACCGCGCCAGCAGCGCGGCGGGTCCCTTCGCGACGTACGTGTGCGGCACGACGGGCCCGGGCGACGTGAGCTGCCGCGCCGCGGCGACCAACGGGGTGGAGGCCTGGTACGTCGTCTACGCCTTGGACGCTTCAGGGACGGCTGCCGGGAGCGCTGAGCGCGCCGCGACGCCGTCGGCCTCGTTGCCGGGGCACCCCCTGAGCTTCGGCGTCACGCCGGGCAGCCCCAGCGGCCTGCGGCTGACGTGGGCAGCGGTGAGCGGGGCCACGCGCTACCGCGTGTTTCGGTGGACGGACTCGACGACGGCGGTGGTGGTGGGCCAGCCGACGAGCACGGCGTACGACGACACGACCGTCGCGTCGGGTGTCGAGTACACGTACGCGGTCGCCGCGGAGAGCATGGCTGGGGTGGGCGCGTGGTCGGATCCGGCGACGGCGCCGTGAGTGGGCGTTCTGGAGCGCGACCGATCGGCAGGACGAGGACCACGTTAGGCGACGACCACCGCTCTGAAGCCGTTCAACACCCACAGGAGGTCCTCGTCTGGAACTTCCAGCGGTTGGCAAATCGAAGAATGGAAGGGATCGAGCACGAAGAAGGCGTCGGCCGACGCGCCGACCAGGAGTACGGAGTGATGCGGTCCTCCAAACGCCCCAGCCTTGCAGAGCTGCCCATGAGGGCTCGCCAGCCCCAAGGGAAGACGCGCCACCCAACGAGGCCCGCACACGTGGACCATCACCCATGTCGACTCGCCGAGGTGTCGGCGCAAGGTGGCAAGCAACGGACGATCGAGTGCAATGCACTCGACGTGAGTCGCACCGGGCAGCCCGATGGCGGGCGCGTTGATTGGGTGCCCGGCGCTCGCGGCGT
This sequence comes from Myxococcaceae bacterium, assembly GCA_022842905.1. Classification (GTDB taxonomy): domain Bacteria; phylum Myxococcota; class Myxococcia; order Myxococcales; family Myxococcaceae; genus JALHOS01. The sequence continues at coordinate 4,467 of JALHOS010000279.1, forward strand.
GCGCGCCATGGAGCTGAGCCTCGAGGGCAGCGGCTGTCCCGCCGCGGCGGTGCACGATCGCCATCGCCAAGCACGCCGACTGGCACGAGTTGGCGTGCGTTTGGGTGTGGTGAACGTTGCGCTCGGGACGGTCTGAGCAAGTAATCACGCGCGCACCCGCTGGGTGATCTGCTCCTTCAGATCGAGGTGCACGTACTCGACAGGCCTTCCATGGCCGTCGAGCATGGTGACGACGTACCCGCCAGGCTGCTCTTTCACTTCGTCGGCGACCCACTCGACCTTGGTTGCATCGGGAGGGCCGTGGTGGTGGCGCTGCAGGCGCACCGCTACGGCGCGGAGCCTGCCGAAGATGTGCTCCTGGTCTTCCCGCTCGAGCGCGGCGTCGTCGATCCTTGGGAGCGCGGCGACGATCCTGTTGGTCTCCAAGCTCACCGTGATGACGCGCAGGAGGAGCGAGAGCGGGTAGCGAGGGTCCTTCATTGTCTCCTTCGCAAACGCGTTGGCGTCCTTGGTGATGCCGCTCTCCTTGTCGGTGCTGACCCCTTGGCGCTCCATCACCCATTCAATGGCCGACTTGCCGTTGACGACATACTCGTAAGCGTCGAGTGGGATCCCGCGCACTGTGATCGCGGCGTTGTAGTGGATGGTACTCCTATCCTTGTCCTTTCCTGTCGTGCCTTTGGCGAAGCGCATCTTCTCTACGCGGAAGTCGGCCTTGGCAGGTATCTCCAGAAGCACCTTTTCGTACTCCGAGACCTGCTCGTAACCAACGTGCAGACCGCTCAACCGGCGGCCGGCGTTGCTAAACGCCCAGAAATGATCCGCACTCGACACCCTTGGAATTCGGGCCAGTTCTTTGCCAAGGTTGTCCGAATATCGCTCGCGATAGTCGGGCGAATGAAGAACGCCGTAGACGTAGTAGAATAGGTCGTCCTTTGAGATTTCTTCCGCCGGGTAGAAGTTCTGAAAGTGTCTTAAACCCCCATCCGAAATGGCGTCGCGACGCGTGCCCGTCTCAATGTCGTAGACGTAGCGAGGGAAGTACTGCGATCCGACCATGTCGGCGGTGTGAAAGCTCGGTGTCGCATTCATCATCAGCACCGAGTATCCGGACCGCGACTCGCCATGCGTCGTTCCGATCACGAGGTTGTCCCCGCCTTCGAGGGGGAAGAGCCGCGGCATTTGGTACAGCATCTCGTTTAGTTGGCGGTCAAAATAGAACCACTGCTTCGTGTACGGACGGTAGAGGCTCGGTCGGATTTTCGCTCGCTCAAAGGTGAGCTCTGTACCCTTGATGAACTCGTTCTTGAGCCCACGCGACCAACCGATCTTGGTCGGGTCTGATTCAACTTCGGCACCGAATGCGCTCTCCCGCTCGGCCCTGGCGGCGACTGGGGCTATTCGCGCGAAGCGCTTCAGCTCAGAATTGTAGCAGTCGATGAGCTTTCCAACTTGCTCTGCGACTGCCTTGACTGACCAGTTCCGGGTCCAAGCATCACGTCCCGAGTTCACGCCGTTGGAGTAGGTCACGAAGATCGCTGCGTCAGGCTGATCCTTGTCGCCGAGCGGAAGGAAGCGACCAAAAGTGGCGTCGCGCTGATTCAACCAGTCGCCGTGTTCGTCGGGCTCGATCGTTTGCCAGCCCCCTGTTGCCGCAACTCCGCCAACATCACGGAACGACGCGATGGCCTCGAGCTTCTGTTCGCGAGTCAAGTAATCACCGACACCGCGGAACAGGACATGACCGTGCCTCTTTGCCTCCGGATTCTTCACCAGCAGCGAAATGGCGACCGGGGCGCGACTGCCACTTCCAAAGACCTTGCCTCCTTCGCGACGAGACAGCTCGCCGGCGGTTCGCTGATTTCCCTTCAGGTGAAACACATAAAGACTGCTGAATTCATCAGCAAGACACCTGCGCATGCCAGCCATTCCGCTTGCCTGAACAAAGTTAGCATTGGTGACAAATCCGATAATGCCGCTTGAACCAATCCTGTCGCTCGCCCAGCGAATCGCCCGAATGTAACTGTCGTATAGCGCCTTTGAACTCGTGGCATCCGAACGCGCCGCATACGTGCTCGCGAGGCGCGCGTCCAGAGCTGGGTAGGCCACGTTGGCGTTATTGTCGTTCGTGCGATCCTGACCAACCGAATACGGCGGATTGCCAACAATCACTCGTATATCGAGTTTCTTCTGGCGCGTTCGGCGAGCGCTGTTGTCGACCAGCAGCGCCGACACGAGATCCTCCTTCTCGTAGAGCTGGAACGTGTCCGTCAGACAGATACCCTCGAACGGCGAATACTCCTCTGCACCAACGACGCTGTGGTAGGCGGACTCGATGTTGATTGCCGCAATGTAATACGCCAGCAATACGAGTTCGTTCGCATGAATCTCACTGCGATACTTCCTCTTGAGCGCCTCCCTCTCAACTAGCCCGCTCTGAATCAGCCGGGTGATGAAAGTTCCCGTTCCGGTAAACGGATCGAGAATGTGGACTCCTTCGCTGCTCATCGTTTGGCCGAACTCCGTGCGCAGCAGATGGTCGACGCTGTGCAGAATGAAGTCGACAATCTCGACCGGCGTGTAGACGATACCGAGGCGCTCCGACATCTTCGGAAACGCGTTTCGAAAGAACTTGTCGTACAGCTGCACGACGATCTTCTGACGCCCTTCTGCGGTGTCGATGCCTTCGACCCGCACCTTCACGGACTCGTAGAAGGCCTCGAGGGTCTTCGCTTCCTTGTCTACGTGGTGCGCCTCGAGCAACACCAACACGTCCTGCATGGCCTTCGAGATCGGATTCTGGCTCGTGAACGTGTGGTTGGAAAACAGCGCGTCGAACACTGGCTTGGTCACCATGTGCTGCGCCAGCATTTCGATGATGTCCTGATCGGAGATACTGTCATTCAAGTCATCGCGCAGTTCGGTGGCAAAGGTGGCGAAGGCCCTCCGCTCACTCACATTCTTCTCGTTCTCGAGAATTCCGGCAATGCGCCCGATGTGACTGTTCGCGATCTTCGCGATGTCCTTGGCCCAATCCTCCCAGTGACGGCGATTACCGACCTTCTCAACCAACTTCGCGTAGATGGCACGCTCGATCTCACCGATCTCGAACTCCATCTCGGCCTGCACTGCCTGCTTTGGGCCGATTCCCGATGAGCCGAACGCGTGGCCGGCCTTCGCCTGCGCCGCGTCCGTCTGCGCGCGCGACGTGCCGCGCCGCGTGACCTTGTCGGTGATCGCGATGACCTCCATCTTTGACCGATCTTTTCCGATCAACTCGAGCTTGTTCACCATTGCGTCAAAGCGATCGTCGTGAGACCGCAGCGCCTGCAAGACCTGCCAGACGACTCGATAGACCTGGTTGTCGTTGAGCGCCTCGTGTGGCGCCATGCCGTCTGGGATGACGACAGGCAAGACGACGTAGCCACGCTTCTTTCCGGGCGCATTGCGCATGACGCGACCCACCGACTGCACGACGTCGATCTGCGAGTTGCGTGGAGTCAGAAACAGCACTGCGTCGAGCGCAGGGACGTCGACGCCCTCAGACAGACAGCGCACGTTGCTCAAGATCCGGCACGTGTTGGGCGGGAGGTCGGCCTTGAGCCAGCTCAGCTTTTCCTCTTTGCCGGTCGCGTTCATCGACCCGTCGACGTGCGCGGCTTCGCACCGAAGCATGGAAACCGGCGCGGGGCCCGCCGCTTCGCTCGTCTGGTAGGCTTCGACCACCGCCTGAAACATGCTCGCGATGGTCTTGGACGCCACCTTGTGCGTCTTTGCGCCTGGCTTGGCCTCGATGACCTGGCAGAACGCAACGGCGCGCTGCATGGGCTCGCCGTCACCTGACGACTGTTCTTCCAGCCCCTGCTTCGCGAGCGCCTTCCAGCAGCCGACGATCTTCGCAGCGTCGTCCACACGCAGCGCATTGTTCTCGTCCTTCAGCAGTTGCTGAATGCGGCGGCTGACGTGTCGCTCGTCGATCGACAGGACGATGACTTTGTAGTCGACGAGCAGCCCGCGCTTCACGGCTTCGGAGAAGGTGATGACGAAGAACTCTTTGCCGTACAGCGCCACGTCATCCATCGAGCACAGGGCGACGTTGTCACGCTCAGCCGCGGCCTTCGCCCAGTCGCCGTAGATGCGCGGCGTGGCGGTCATGTAGATGCGCTTCTTCGCCGAGACGAACTTGTCGTCGTGCACCTTCACGAAGTGGCTCTCGTCATCGCCTTCGAACTTGGCACCGGTGGTGCGGTGCGCCTCGTCGCAGATGATGAGATCGAAGGTCGGAAGGCCGTGCGTCTTCTGTGCGCGGTGCACCACGTCGATGGACTGGTACGTCGCGAACACCACGCTCATGTGGGTGCGGTCGTGCCGCCGGTCCAGTTCGTGTGCGAGGTGCGCGGCGTCCGTCGTGGCCGGGTACTGGAGCTCGTGGACAAACGTCATCACCACGTCATCGTCCTTCTTGCGCTTCTTTCCGACGTCGCTGTCTGAACAGACCGCGTAGCTGTGCAGCGCTGTTTCGCTCTCTTGTGTCCACTCCGTCAACGATTGACCCAGCAACGCCAGGCTCGGCACTAGGAAGAGCACCCGCTTGCCTTGGCCTGCTTGTGCTTCAGCGATCTTCAGGCTCGTAAACGTCTTCCCGGTGCCGCAGGCCATGATCAACTTGCCGCGGTCGGCCGTCTTGAGGTGCGCCAGCGCTTCCTTGACCGCGGCGCGCTGATGGTCGCGAAGCGTCTTGCGCTCTTTGACGAACACGTCGCGCCGCGGTTCGTAGCGCGACCAGTCGATGACGCTGTTCTCGAGCGCATAGAGGTCGATCTTGGTGACCGGCACTCTCTGCTCGCGCAGCGCCTCTTCGGCGTGGTCAGACCAGTGGTTCGTCGTACTGACGATGAGGCGGTGCGCGAACTGCTGCTTTCCGGAAGCCGTGAAGAAGCTGTCGATGTCGCTCTTCTTCAGTTCGTAGTCGGCCGCGAACAGCTTGCATTGAACCGCATGCGCCTCGTTCTCGTGGGTCAGCGCGACCAGGTCGATGCCCGCGTCGCGTCGATCCATACCCAGGCGCTCGGCCCAGTCGGCGTACGTGAGCACCTCCCGGTAGAGGTCGCGGTAGGCCGGCTCGGTGGTGAGGTACTTCAAGATCAACTCTTCGAAGTACGTCCCCGCCTCGCGGTTGGTCAGCGCGTCGGCCCGAAACCGCTCGAGCAGCCGAGAGAGAGCAGTCATGGTGTGGTTCTTTGCACCCGATCAGCCCAGCGTGAAGAGGAGAAGAGCGCGAGCAACCGCAGGCATCAAGGGCTACGCCTCACGGCTCGACGGCCACCGCCCCCGGCGCCCCACCCCGACGGAACGGAATCGCCGGAAGCCGCAGCGTCAGCAACAGCGCCAGCACCGCGAGCGCCAGCGCCACCACGTACACGCGGCTCACCGCGAGGGTGAACGCCTCCTTCAGCGCCCGGCCCACCGCGTCGACGACGCCGAAGAGCGTCGGCTTGTACTGGGCGATCCGCTCGTCCACCTGCGTGAGGGCCTGCGCCAGGGCGCGCTCCTTGGCCTTCGCTTCAGCGCTCGCCAGCGCCGCCTCGAGCTGCGCGAGCGCGGCCCCGCGCGACGACTCCGACGCGAGCTGCTCGGGGGCCACCGCCCGCACCGCGCTGACGACGTCCTCGGGGAGCCCCTCGGCCG
>JALHOS010000280.1 GCA_022842905.1 Myxococcaceae bacterium
CGCTGCTCGACGACGCGCGGCGCCTCGAGGACGGCTACCAGGCCGCGTGGCGCATGCTCGACCCCAAGGTCATGCCCGCGCCGCAGGTCCAGCGCCTGCGCGGGCTCGCCCCGGTCCACGAGCCCCACGGCCAAGCCTTCGAGCCCGTGCCGTTGGCCGTCGCGCTCACCGACGGTCCGTCGGCCGGCGGTCGCGCGCAACGCGCATGCACGCAGTGCGGCAACTGCATCACCGGCTGCAACCACCGCGCAAAAGGCACGCTGTGGGCCAACTACCTGCCGGCCGCGGCCCAGGCGGGCGCGGCGCTCCTCACCGGGCTCGAGGTCCTTCGCCTCGCCCCCGAGCCGGACGGCGTCCGGGTCTTCGTCTCGCCCGTCGGTCTGGGCCGGGAGCGCTTCGAGCGCACGCCCCTCACCGTGCGCGCCAAGGTGGTGGTCCTCGCCGCGGGGTCGCTGGGCACGGCCGAGGTGTTGCTGCGTTCGAAGCAGGCCGGCGTGCCGCTGTCCGACCGCGTCGGCCGCGCCTTCACCGGGAACGGCACCTTCATCGGCTTCTCGGCGGACGTGGACCGCGAGCTCGCCGCGCTGGCCGGGGCGGGCGACGCCGTCGGGCCGACGCTCAGCGGCATGTTCGACGTGCGCGGCGGCGACGTGCCCATGCTCATTCAGGACACCGCGGTGCCGGCGGCGCTGCGCCGGGCCGTCCGCGTCATGACGGCGTCCTTCGGCGCGCGCGGGCGGCGGGTGGTGGGCTGGAGCGTGACCGCCGGAGACAGCAGTGAAGGGCAGCTCGTGCTGCGGAACGGGCGCGTCGCCATCGACTGGCCTCAGGCGGGCCGCGGGAGGACGCCGGCGGCGGTCGACGCGAAGCTGACGGAGTTGGCGCGGCTGTTGGGCGGGCGCCACGTCCCCAACCCGGCCTGGGCGAAGCTGCCCACCAAGCCCGTGCTGACGACGCACCCGCTCGGCGGCGCGGCCATGGGCGAGCACGCGGCCGAGGGCGTCGTGGACCACCACCACCGGCTGTTCGCCAGCGCGACTGGCACCCAGGTGCACTCGAACGTGTACGTCTGCGACGGCAGCGTCTACCCGAAGGCGCCGGGCACCAACCCGCTGTGGACCATCTGCGCGCTGGCCGAGCGCTGCGCCGACGACCTGCTCCGCGCGCACCCCGCGCTCACGCGCTCGCCGGGCCGAGCGCCGCGGCTGCCAACGCCTTCGACGCCGCCGGGCCTGCGCTTCACCGAGCGCATGACGGGCTTCTTCGTGCCGGGCGCCGTCGCGCGCGTCACACCCGACGCCAAGCCCGAGGGCGCGGTGCCGCTGTCGTTTCTGCTCACCGTCGAGTGGCCCTCGCTCGCCGCGCTCGAGGCCGACGGCTCAGCCGAGGCGAGCACCTTCGGCACGCTGCGCTGTGACGCGCTGGACCCCGAGCCGCTCACCGTCGCGCAGGGGCGCTTCCGGCTCTTCGTCGACGTCGACGTCGACTCACGCACGGAGATGAAACACGCCTTCACGGCCACCAGCGTCGCCGGCGCGCGCTACGCGCTGCTCGGAACCAAGGACATCGTCGACGACCCGGGCCCGGACCTCTACTTCGACACCCGCACGCTCTTCCTCGAGGTCCGCCGCGCCGGCGAGGAGCGACTGCTGGGCACGGGCGTCGTGCAGACGGGCCCGCTGGACCTCACGCGCCAGGTGCAGACGATTCACGGCGTGGGGACCCACGGCGCCCAAGACCTCGCCGCGCGAGCGCGCTTCCTCAAGGTCTTCCTCGGCCGCGTGCGAAAGGTGTACGGCGGGCTGGTGCTGCCGCTGGTGCGCTGACCTACGCCCCCTCCTCCCATGCCCGTCGACCCCCTCGCCGTCGCCCAGGAAGCCACGCCGTCCAGGGAGCGCGTGCTGGCCGCGCTGCGCGCCGTTCAACCCGACACGCCGGCGCAGGTAACGCTGAAGCTGGGAGACCGCCTCCGCGGCACGGCGAGCTGGGGCAGCGCCTGGTACTTCTGCCGGCAAACTCGAAAGCTCCCGGCCCACGTGGTGCGCGCCCTCGTCACCGGCTGGAAGGCCGAGCGCAGCAGCGAGTCGCTCATCTTCCTCTCGTTGGTCGACCCGACCGCGTCCGACGCTGCCGTGCAGGCCAGCTGGGCGCGGGCGGTGCAACTCCTTCTGGACCTCAACTCGAGCTACGGCCTGGGCTCGGCGAAGTGGCTCGCCAAGATCGACGGCGTCCGCGCGGACCCCGCGTTGCTCGCCGCCGTGCAGACCGCCGTCGTCGGCGCCGAGAGCCCGCGGGGCGACTGCCTCGCCGCGCTGCTGCGTGACGCCAGCCCCGACTCCCTCGATGCGCTGACGCCGTACGTGTCCAAAGCGCGCCAGGCCAAGGACCACCGTCTCGACGAGCTCGGCCGCCTGCGCCGCTACGCGCGCGACACGAAGGAGCTGCGCGCGCTCTTCGACGGCGTCGACGCCGACACCCGCGCCCGCGCGAAGACGTCTGCCGCCGCCGTCGTCGGCCAGGTGCTGCCCTTCCTCGACGGGCCGTTCTCGCTGCGCGTCAGCTTCGGGAGCGAGGACTTGAGCTTCGGCAACGTGCCTCGGCTGCAGGGCTCCGTCGTCCTCGACAGCCGGAAGAGCCGCACCTTCGCGGTGTCCCTCTCCGAGCGGACGAGCATGTTTGGCTGGAAGACGACGAGCTTCGACGCGCAGCGCCTCCTTCGCGACGACCTTGGGCTCGGGCGCTGCGAGCCATTGGAAGTGCCGAGCTGGCTGGCGCGCGCGGCGAAGAAGCTCCGGGGCAGCTGGGGCGAGCCTTCGGTCTACTCCACGCTGCGCGGGAAGAAGCGGGACGCGGCCGTCGCGTGGCTGTTCAGCGGGGCGCCTCAGACGTCGTAGTTGGGGCTGAAGTACGCCTTGCGCCACCGACCGTTCTTCTCGAGGAACAGCGCGGTGTAGCCGTCTGCGCCGACGGGCACGTCGAGCTCGCCGAACCTCACCCGCCCCTGCGCGTCGAAGCCGATGGCCCCGAACAGCTCCCGCTTCTTTCCGTTGATGAGGACCTCGATGGAGCCCTGGACCGCCGCGAACGGGTGAAGCTGCCCGACGCGGGTGCTCAGCCACGGGGTCTGCAGTGCCTCGCGGCTCAGCGCGTCAGGCTCGAGCTTGACCCTGAGCAGCTTCACCGGGCCCTTCGCGTACCGCCGCACGTCTTCGATGGCCTTGGCGAACTCGGCGCGCGCCTGCTGCTCGATGGTCGCCGCGGGGAGCTTGTCGAGCAGGTTGAAGCGCCGCTGGAAGTGCGTCGTCCACCCGAGGACTTCGCCGTCGCGTGAGTCACCGGCCACGACGCCGGAGTCCTTTTCGCCGCCCAGGCTCAAGACGAAGGTGAGGTCCTCGGTGGGTTTTGGGGTGGACATCTTCCCGTCGCCCAAGTGGAACTGCGTCGGGCCGGCCTTGAGGCTGCCGCGAAGCGTCCACACCGTGTCGTCAGACAGCGTCACCGTGCCGCTGAGGACCGCGTCGGCCTGGGGCTCGCCTGCCGCGCGTTGGGCCGGCGCCACGTGAATGTCGAACGCCTTCGCCTGGAGGTCGGAGTCCTTCAGGTGCGCCGCGAGGAGCGTCTGCACCCGGGCGCGGAGCTGCTCCGGCGACGCCGCCAGCAAGGCGTCGATCGTCTTCAGCGCGGTCGTGGCGGCCACCGGGGGCTTGGGGGCCGTGGCGGACTCCGAGGCCGCGAGCGGGGTCGTCGTTCGAGCGGAAGCGGGGCGCAGAGAAGTCATGGGTTTGGCACGGGTCGGCGAGTTGGTTGATTGTCGGCAAGGGCGTGCCTCGAAGGAAAACCGCGGGCGTGAGCCGCGCTGACAGCGGCGCCGTGAGCAACGCGGGTGCGTGACCGTTGAGCCTCGGACGTCCAGCTCCTTTCCAGAGGGCAGGCCGTCGTCCCCGTTGCGTCAGGCTGAACGACTGGCGAAGGTTGCGCGCCATGAAACCCGACTCCCGCCGCGTCATCGCCGACTTGAAGGAGCTCAAGGCCCTCACCTCAGACGAGCACGGCGGCGCGCAGCGCGTGGCGTGGGGGCCCGTCTGGCGCAAGGCCCGCGACTGGTTTCAAGGCAAGCTCCGCGATGAGCTGGGCCTCACCTGTGAGCGCGACGGCGCGGGCAACCTGTGGGCGTCGCTGCCGGGGACCTCGAAGGACAGCCTCGTCATCGGCAGCCACCTGGACAGCGTGCCGTCCGGCGGCTGGCTCGACGGCTGCCTGGGCGTCGTCGCCGGCCTCGAGGTGCTCCGGCGCCTCAAGGCCCAGGGCACGCCGCCGGTCACCGTGCGGCTGGTGGACTGGGCCGACGAAGAGGGCGCGCGGTTTGGTCGCAGCCTCGCCGGCTCCGCGGCGTCGGCCGGCACGCTCGACGCCACGAAGGAGTTGGCGCACCTGAAGGACCGCAACGGCGTCTCCTTGCCCGACGCCATGAAGGAGAACGGCGTGCCGCTCGAGGGCATGGCGACAGCGCACGCGTACTTCAAGGCGCAGCGGCCCAAGGCCTACCTCGAGCTGCACATCGAGCAGGGCCCGGTGCTCGAGGACTTGAAGAAGCCGGCCGCGGTGGTGCTGGGCACCATGGGCGTCGAGCGGCACAGCCTGCGCTTCGTGGGGCAGGCCGCCCACTCCGGCGCCGCGCCGATTCACCTGCGCAAGGACGCCTTCCTCGCGGCGTGTGAGTTCGCGCTGGGCTGCCGCGACATCAGCGTGCGGCACTCCGGCCGCTCACCGAAGACGCGCGTGGTGGCCACCTGCGGCGTGGTGAAGGTGGAGCCGAACTTCGTCACCGCGGTGCCCGGGGTGACTGAAATCTCCATCGACCTGCGCGCGCTCGACGGGCGGGTGCTTCAGAAGATGCTCAAGGAGGCGCGGCGCGTGGCCACGCAGGCTGCCAAGCGGCACCACGTCACGGTGGAATGGAGCCCGCTGCTCCACATCACCCCGCGGCCGTTCGACGCGACGCTCATGGGCTTCGTGCGGGAGTCGCTGGGAGACGTCATGAAGGGCCGCGTGCCGGAAATTCCGTCAGGCCCGCTGCACGACGCTTCGGAGATGGCGGGCGTGGTGCCTACGGCCATGCTCTTCGCCCAGTCGAGCCCGGGCATCTCCCACACGCGGCTCGAGGACACGCCACTTCCGGCGCTCGACGTGTCGATTCGCGCGTTCCTGCTCGCGGTGGACCGCACGCTGGTGCACCTGGCCCGGTAGCGCCGCGTCACAGCGTCGGCGGAGACATGGGCTCGAAGCCCGGCGGGGGCCCGGCGGGGCAGGGCGGTGCGCTCGGCTGCGGCAGCGGCGGCAGCGGGACGTCCAGGTTCGGCTCCACCGCGTTGCGCGAGGACAGCCACTGCCACAGGCCCAGCGCGAAGAGCCCCCAGCCCGCGACGGCGAGGCTGCCCATGCCCACACACAGCGCGGGCCCCACACCCACGGTGTTGCAGCTGGACGCTTGAATGGCGAGCGAAGCAGCGTACGAGCCGCCGATGAGGCCGCCGATGAGCGCGAGCACGTTGCCCGGGTGGTCGATGTCTCTGACGTCTCGCCGGGGAACGTAGAGGTCGGCGCCCGCTTCGGAGCGCAGCCAGAGCCGCTCGCGGTCTCCACCCATGATGCGGGCTTCGACGGAGTTGCCCTTCATGAGGCTGACCGTGGCCGTAGCGTGGCAGCCGCTCAGCGCGAGGCTCGAGACCGCGAGGAGGAGCGTCCGGGCCAACACGGGGTGAGCGCTCATGGGGTGATGCAGAGCAGGCGGTGCGTGCGGGTGCAGGGGTCTCGTCTGGGGCTGCCCGGGAGCGGTTGATTGACGAGGTCCTCTTCGAACGTCACACCGCTCGTGCCGGAGGGCTGCCACTCGTTGCAGTAGTCGGTCACTGCGGTGGGCGCGCTGGTGAGGTCGGCGCTCCCCAGCCACACCTCATTCACGTCGACGTGGCCGCCGCTCGCCGTCACGTTGACCGGCAGCGGCAGCTGCGAGAGCCCCGCCGTCGAGGACGCCACGAAGACGCCGTCGGGGCGGTAGAGGGGCTTGGTCGAACTGCTCACCCCGGCCTTGGCCCACGGTGACTGGCCGAGCCGGCCCAGCACAGCCCTCGCGCCGAGCGCGCTCATGCCACAGACGGTGTCTTCCGAGAGAGGGACGGCGACCATGTTGTCACTCACGAACAGCCGGTGCGCGGTGATTGGCGGCGCAGGAGGGCGCACTTCGGCGACCTCACCCGCGCTCAGGCAGTACACCCGTCGCAGGGCGTCGCAGCTCTGGTCGAAGGTGGCATGCAGCCACCGGCGCGAGCCCGACGTCAGGTACCCGTACGAGACGATCGCGCCCGACGAGCTGCTCTCGCGCCAATTGGCGCAGTCCTCGGCAAGCGGGTTGGGCCCGTAGTCAGTGCCCGTCCACACTTCGTAGCCGCGCCCATTCAGGTCCACGGGCGTTGCGCGCTCATCGAGCAGGAGCGGGTAGTAGACGACGGGCGCCGCTTGATTCTGGGCGTCCACGAAGCGGTCGATGAAGGGCTCGCCGTCGACGCGCGCCCAGCCCCGAGACGAGTCGAACTTCGCCAGCAGCGCTGCCTGCGTGCCGAGCACCGCCTGAAACTGCCCCGGCAGACCCGCGTCACGCGCCAGGCCAAGGCAGAGCGCGTCGCCGCCACCGTCAGCCAGCGCCGTCGACCGCACGCGCACCGACGAGACGAACGCCAGGTTGAAGCGCTCGAGCGTGACCGAGGCGTCGAGCCCTCCGGCGGGGACGTTCAAGCCACAGCCGCTCGTGCCGCAGCCCGGAACGTTGCCCCACGACACCACCCGCAAGTTCTTGTCTGGGAGGCGATCCACCCGCACCGCGGCGCCCGCGTCGTAGGCCAGGCACGCGGGCCCGCACGGCACGCCCAGCGGGCTCAGGCTCAGACCCGTGCCCGGAAACACGCCGCCATCGCGCGTGCGCTGCCGCAAGATGAACGGGTGGCGCACGGTGACGAAGCGCGTCGCCAGCACCAGGTTCTGGTCCAACGAACAACTGCAGATGCTGCCGTTCTGGGTGCAGCCTGGCGAACCGCAGGCCTCGAAGTCCATGAGCCCGGTGACGTCTTTCAGCGTCACTTCGATGACTGGCGCCGTGGCCGCGACGGGGTACGTGCGCAGGCACCCACCATCGACCGGGAACGTGCAGTCCGCGCCGCTCGGGCTGAAGGTGGCGACGACACCGACTGGCGCCGTCGTCGTCACGGTGCGCCGCGTCCACCCCGTGCCGGACAGGTTGAGCGCCTGCAGTCCGCCGCCGTCGGGTTGGGCGAGGAGCTGGGCGCTCAGCACGCCAGCGTCCGGCGGGGCGAAGCTCACGGTGCCCGTGCACGAGCCGCTCGGCGCGAGCTGCTGGGTGCAGGTCCCCGCGTCCAGCGTGAAGGCGGCGTTCCCCGTCACGCTCAGGCCGACGAGGGTCGGCGTGAAGCCGGTGTTGAACAGCTCGAAGGGCCGCGTCAGCCGCGTGCCTGCGTCGACCAGGCCGAAGTCGAGCGCGTTGCCGCCGTCGAAGAAGCGCAGCGCCGCCGCCTGCGCCCCGACGCCTCGCAGCGGAAAGGTCTCCGCGTAGGCGGTGGTCGGGTCCGCGACCCACAGCGTCGCCGAACGGTCGAACAGGCCCGCTGGACGAAAGGTCACCGTGAAGCGACAGGGGCCTGCATCTGGGCTCAACGTGGCGCACGCGCTCGAGACGGCAAACTCCGGCCCCGCGTCGAATTGAAGTGAGGTGCTCGTCGAGGTCGACCGGTGGGTCACCAGAAACGCGCGGGTGGCGCCCGCGGTACCCAGCGCCGCGGTGCCGAAGTCCTGCGGGTCGCCAGATTGCTCAGGCGTCACCGTGAAGCGCTCGACGACACGCGCGAAGGCGGTCTGGGCGCCCAGCACGTCGGGGCCGCCGTCCACCGTCAACGTCGCGACGACGACGCGCGCCGCGCCGCTGCCGTCGAAGCGCACCGTCACCTGGCAGTCCGTCCGCAGCGGAGGGAGCGCGCCGCAGCCCTGGAAGGTCGCCGAGAAGCCGCCGTCCGTGCCTGCCGGGTCGAAGCCGCCGGAGAGGCTCCGTGGACTCGGCGCGTTGTGCCCCAACTGGAGCACCGGGAAGACGACGAGGTCGTTGCGCGCGACGAGCCCGGCGTCGAAGGACATGCTCGGCAGGCCGATGAGCGTCGCCGGCGTCCCTCCGGAGCCTCCGCCGCCCGCTGAGCCCCCCATTCCACCAGCGCCGCCGCCACCACCCGCACCGCTGGTGCCGGCCGTACCGCCTCCACCTGCGGCGCCTCCGGTGCCGCCCGCTCCACCGCTCCCGGCGCTCCCGGCGTCGGTCGGCGGTGCGCAGGCCCGGCCTTCCCGGCGACATGTCTGCAGGTCGGCGTCGAAGTCGTAACAGCCAGCGACCGCGGCCAGCAGCCCCACCGTCAGTGCTCGAACGCTCCTCATGGCCACACCCCCGTCAGCGCCACGCCCGTCGCCGTCACCGTGAGGCTCGCTTCGAGGCGCGCGCCGTCTTCGGCGAACAAGAAGAACGTCGCGGCCAGGCCCAGCGCCGCTCCGCCGACCCCCAGCAGCACGCCGGCCAACAGCTGGCTCGTCTTCCCGCCGTCGGCCAGCGCCTGTGCCTGCGCTTCTGACAGCGCCGGCTGTCCGACCGCCGTCAGCCGCGTGTGGGCGCTGCTGGCCAAGACGGCCAAGGCGACGCCGACTCCGGCGGAGGTCAGCCCGAGCAGCGCGGGGAGCCAGGACACCCCACGCAGCGGGCGCCGCGAGAAGTCCGGCGACGGGGGCACGGGCTCCTGCGGCCGCAGCACAGTGAGGACCTCACGCCCCAGCTCATGTGCCGCGCGGGTGAGCGCGTCGGTCAGCTTTTCGTCGCTCGCCGCCCGCCCAGACTGCTGCGCCAGCACTCGCCCGTCGGTGGCTTGGAGCAGCTTGAGCGTCACCTGGTAGCTGCCGCCGCCGAGCTTGGCGATGCCGCCCAGCGCCACCACGTCGGCCCCCAGCGCATTGGCCAGCTCTGCCATGCAGGACGACGTCGCGTCGCCGCAGCCGAGCAGCTGCTTCTGGCGCTCGAGGCCCAAGAGCGCGCCGATTTCACTCTGCGTGACGACCAAGAGGCCCGCCTGCCGGAGCGCGCCGGCGAAGTGCTCGGTGAAGAACTCCGTCTGGGCCCGCTCGAGGCCGACGCCCGTCATGCCGGGGACGGCCACCTTCGGCGGGACTGCCAACACCACTGCCACCGACAACGCGAGCACCATGCGTGACCCCACCGTCCGAGCTCAAGCTGCGAAGCGCGTGACCCTAGCGCACCGACGGCCGCGGGCCTGCTACACGCACCACCCATGAACCGCTTCGGGGGAATCCTGTTCACCGTCGTCCTGGCCGCCGGCTGCGTCACGCGGGACACACCCAAGTCCGTGCTGGCCGAAGGCTGCCTGCTCAACACCGACTGCCAGTCGCCGCTCGTCTGTGCGTTTCGCCGCTGCCACCAGGCCTGTGAGACGGATCGCGACTGCCCGTTGGGCGCCCGCTGCCGTGCGGCGGACCGGCCGTTCAACGTGTGCCTGCTCGACGACGAGGCGACGTGCAGCGCCGAGGGCGTGCCGTCCAACGCGCTGTGCCCCAAGCCGCTGGCCTGCTCGCCGGAGCTGGAGTGCCGCGACCGCTGCGTGAGCAACGGCGACTGCGTCCAAGGCCAGGTGTGCGTGCAGGGCTTCTGCGCGGCCAAGCACGAGCTCGCCGTCGACGGCGGCCTCAAGGTGGCTCCCGGCGCGGTGGCCAACCCCACCAGCGTCGCCTGCGTGCGGCACTCGGACTGCCCGTCGCCGCTCATGTGTCTGGCTGGCCAGTGCGCGCGCCAGTGTGTCGACCACCGCGACTGTCCGTTCGGCTCTCTGTGTGAGCAGCCCAGCGGCGTGTGCAGCGGGGCGAGCGTCGATGGCGGAGTGCTCGACGCTGGCCCAGCCCTCGACGCGGGCAGCGCCGGCGCCCGCTGCAACACCACGGTGGACTGCGGCCCGGGCCTCGTGTGCGGCGCCCAGGGCGTCTGCGCGCCCGAGTGCCTCGTGGGGGCGCACTGCGGCAGC
>JALHOS010000281.1 GCA_022842905.1 Myxococcaceae bacterium
CGCGCCGATGCGGGGCCACGCTGGCGAGCCGGCCGCGCGAAGGGTCCGACGGAGCGCTTGCGAGCCGCGGCGTGATGGTCGGCGCCCTACGGTCGAGGTGCCGTACGGGGCGACCGCGAGCGACACGTCGTCCTGCGACGCCGCGTGCGCGCAGCTCGGAGGCAGCGTTGCCCAGCGCCGACGTGGGGTTGCCGCGTCGACGGTGGCGGCGGCGGGCTGGCGAGCTTGAACAGTGGCAGGCCGGCGTCGGGAAGAGCTCCGAAGCGCTCGAGGGGGCTTCGCGCGCTGAACGGTCGTGCACGGCGAGGTAGGACACCGTCCCCCTGTCAGCTGACGCGACACTCGGCGCCTCGCCTACACCAGCGCCGAGCAACCCCATTCACAACGCGACGCTGGGCGTGCGCGCGGCGCGTTGGCGAGAACTCTGGAGGGGCGTCGCTCGGACCTCCCGCCACCGTTTCTCCACGAGGTGCTCCACATGCACGCACTGCCTTCCGCAGGGCCTACCCGTCGTGTGTCCGCGTCGTCCCGCGCCGCCGCTCGCCCAAGCGACGCGCAGGTCCCGACGCAGACGCTCCGCCGAGGCTCCACGGGCGACGGCGTGCGCTGGCTCCAGCAGCAGCTCGGCATCACCGCCGACGGCGTCTTCGGGCCCATGACGGAAGCCGCGGTCCGCCGCTTCCAGTCACAGCACGGCCTGTCGACCGACGGCGTGGTGGGGCCGCTCACCCGCCAGGCGATGCGCTCCGGCGACGGGTTCGAGCCACCCGTCCAGAATCCTTCGACGCCACCGCCATCGACGCCACCGCCCAGCACACCCGCGCCGGGCACGACGCCACCGTCGAACGCCGCGCACAAGGCGCCGCAGGGCACCGGCCGCTCGGTGAAGGGCTACAAGCCCGTGTCCGAAGCGAAGCTGCGCGACGCGCTGCCCTCACAGGCCAAACACCTCGCGCCGGCCTTCATCGAGGCCGCCCGGGCCCACGACTTGGATCCGCTCGTGCTCGCGGCGATCTCCAAGCTCGAGACCGGCAACTTCACCTCCAACGCGTTCCGCAACAAGCGCAACGCCATGGGCATCTCCGGGAGCGGCGGCCCCAAGACGTTCGGCAGCCACGCGGAGTCGATTCACATCATGGCGCGCACGCTGGCCCGCCCCGACGGCTACTACCGAAACGCCCGCAGCATCGCCCAGGTGGGCCGCATCTACGCGCCGCCGGGCGCCGGGAACGACCCCCACGGGACGAACGGCGGCTGGCCGCGCAACGTGGCCATGTACGCGGACCAGCTCTGGGCGCGGGTGGGTTGAGTCGGAAGGCGAAGCGGCTACCCGACCAGCGCGGTCAGCATCATCAGACTGAAGCCCACGCCCGACGCCCAGGCCACCGCGGTCACAATGCGCTTGAGGTCCATGTCCGTCTGACCCGCCAGGCGGGCGGTTGGGCAACGCTCCGGCCCGAACGGGAAGATGACCCCTCGCCCAGCACGCGTCGAGCCGCGTCGCTGGCGGCGCGAGCCACCTTGCAGCACCGCCGTGCGTGCTGCTCGTGGACGATTCGCCGTCCACCCCGTGCGCGCGCGCCACCGCCGAAACCGAAAGAGGTTGCGCCCGCCGCGCTCGCCGTCACCCCGGCGTCGCTGACGGGTCACGCAGCAAACGAGCGAGGGACCAGAGCCCGAGCATCGAAGGCAGCGGACGAGCGTGGGCGTGACCCGCGAGCATCGCTGGCGATCCAGCGTCAACGGCGTCGTGCAGCACCCCGCGCTCCGGCCCGGACACGGAGGCCCAGCGCGGCCTCACCCGCCGCGCAAGCCCGCTCACTTGCCCTTGGGCTGGCTGAGCACCAGCCACAGGTCTCCGCCCTCGTGCGCACCGGCCTGCAGGTAGAACGCCTTGTCCCGCGCCAGCGTGTACGTCGACTCCGTCGGCGCCAGCTTCACGCGCAGCGTCGCGACGCCGTCCTTCAAGCTCTCGAGCTTCACCTCGGCCGACTTCCCGTTGGGCAGCGCCAGCACCTGGCTCTTGGCGTCCACGGTCAGCTTCTGCGTCGACAGCCGCTTGAGCGCGCCGTACTTCACCTTCTTGCCCAGCGTGGCCTGCATGCCCTCGAGGCCTGCCTCGACCGCACCCGCAGCCGTTGTCGCGAGGACGATCTCCGCCTGCACGGGGACCTGCTGCTCGGCGCCCAGCACCACCTTGGCCACTGGCAGCCGCGGCCGACCGGCCTGGGCCGGGAACGCCACCACCACCAACGCCGCCGCGACGCACAGCGCACCGCGCATCACAGGCCGCCTTCCGTCTTGCCGGGCTCGACCTCGAGCTCTTCTTCGCTCTCTTCGCCGTCGCGCTTCTTCTTCTTGCCGCCGTCGCCGCCCTTGTCTTCCACCACCCAAATCACCGCGTCGCCGTCGTCCGTCTCCATCACCACCGGGCGGACCTGCGCGCTCTCTTCGACCTGCACCGTCTGCACTTCGACGCGCTGGTTCGCGTAGCCGTCGGGCACGCCGGGGGCCGCGAGCTTGAGCGCGACGGGCACCGCGACGAGCACCGCCGCGGCCGCGCTGGCAAAGCCAATCATCAGAGGACCTCGCTGGTAGGTGAACAGCTCCGAGAGCGTCAGCGACAGCCGTTCGAAGAACGGCAGCGGCTGCTTGACGACCTTCCCCATGACCTCGTCGGTGAAGGCCTTCCAGTCGACGTCGTCGGCCATCAGGTCGAGCGACGCGCGCACCAGGCCCGAGCCCGCGCGCAGGTCGGCCACCTGCCCCGCGCTCTCCTTGTTGTGGGCCAGGTGCTGCTCGACCTCCTGCCGCTCCTCAGGGCTCAGTTCGCCGTCGACGTACGCAGACAGCTTGGGGACGAACTTGGCTCGGGCGGGGTTCTTCATGACGGCACCTCGTGGCTCACTGACGGCAGCAGTCGGGCCAATATTTCATGGACTTCACGCGCGCCGATCATTCCTGCCCCACGCCCGCTCGCGACTCGTCCAGCTCGAGGTAACCCCCCAGGATCTTCTGCATTTTGAGCCGGGCGTGGAACAGCCGCGACATGACCGTGCCCTTGGGGATCTTCAGCACCCGCGCCAGGTCTTCGTACGACATGCCCTCCACCTCGCGCAGCAGCAGGATCTGCCGGTGGGCCTCGGGGATCTGATCGAACGCCTGGGAGATCTTCTCCGCCAGCTCACGCCGCAGCGCCGACTTCTGCGGGTTGGTCCCCAGCTTCGAGCCCAGCGCGCCCAAGTTCGCCTCGGCCGTGTCCATGGCCACCGCTTCGTCGAACTCGAGGACCTCGTCGCCCTTCGACGAGCCCTTGCGGCGCATGTGGTCGATGCAGATGTTGACCGTGATGCGGTACAGCCACGTGTAGAAGCTCGCGTCGCCCTTGAAGTGATCCATGGAGCGGTAGACCTTGACGAAGGCCTCCTGCGCCACGTCGCGCGCGTCTTCTTTGTCCTTCAGCATGCCCAGCGCGACGGCGTAGACCTTCCGCTGGTAGCGCTCGACCAGCTGCTTGAAGGCGCGCTGGTCCCCTTGCTGGACGCGCTGAACGAGCGTGAGGTCGTCCATGCCGCTTACGCGCTCGGCATCTTCTTCTGGGCGAGCTCAGCGACGAACTGCTGCGCCAGCTGCTGGTGCTTGGGGTCGTCCAGGCGCTCGGTGAGCAGCTTCTCGGCGATCTGAATCGACAGCTTCGCGGCCTCGGCCTTGATGTCGCTGACCGCCTTGGCGCGCTCTTCTTCGATGGACCGGCGGGCGTCGACCTTGAGGTCTTCGGCTTCCTTCTTCGCCTTGCCCATGAGCTCTTCGCGGAACTTCTCCATGTCCGCCTGGGTCTTGCGCACCTGCTCCGCCGCTTCCTGGCGAGCCTGGGCGATGGCCGTCTTCTGCTCGACGAGCAGCTTCTCGGCCTCGGCGCGCTCCCGCTTGGCCGACTCGATCGCGTTGACGATGTTCTTCTCGCGGTCCTCGACGGACTTGAGCAGCGGGCCCCACGCCATCTTCCGCAGCGCGATGAACACCACGATGAAGGTGATCCACGTCCAGATGATGAGGCCGGGCTTCACGTCGGTGAAGCTGCTGGCGAGCACGAGCGCGTTCATGGAATTTCTCTTAGGGGTGCTGCGGGTGACCAAACGACCACTTCTTCGGCGAGGGCCGGACCGCCGGTCATGAAAGCGCGGCCAGGCCCCACGTCGTCCTGCTGGCGGCGAATTACTTGAGCGCCAGGAGGATGCAGATGACGAGCGCGAACAGCGTCGCACCTTCGATGAGACCGGCGGCGACGATCATCGAGCCGCGGATGTCACCACCAGCCGACGGCTGACGGGCGATGCCGTCCATGGCCGAGGCGGCGAGCTTCCCGATGCCCAGGCCGGCGCCGATGATGCAGAGGCCGGCGCCGATGCCACCGCCGAGGTACGCGAGCATTGCAGACGTGAGGTTCATGGTTTTCTCTTCTCGTGTGTTGGGACTCACTTCAAAGGGGGAGTCGTGTACGGCCCCTGTGTGGACGACCTCCACGCGGCCAAAGCGCCGCTTGGGTTCTGTTGAAAAGTGTTCAGTGGTGGCCTTCGTGCGCCTCACCGTGGTGGTGGTGGCCCAGCGCCACGCTCTGGCCGATGAAGAGCGCCGACAGCAGCGTGAAGATGTAGGCCTGCAGGATCGCGACGAACAGCTCCAGCACGTAAATGGCGGCGGCCATGGGCACGCTCAGCACCGCGGCGCCCACGTGCACCACGAAGATGAGCGCCAAGAGGAAGAAGAGCACCATGTGGCCGGCGAGCATGTTCGCGAACAGACGAACCATGAGCGCGAAGGGCTTGGTGAACAGGCCGACGAACTCGACCACGAACATGAGCGGCTTCATCAACAGCGGCACGTCGCCGAAGAGGTGTGCCACGTAGCCCACCGGGCCCGCCGACTTGAGCCCCGCTACCTGCGTCACAACGAAGGTGATGACCGCCAGCGCCGCCGTCACCGTGATGACGCCCGTGCCGGTGAAGAACCCGGGGATGAGGCCCAGGTAGTTGATGGACATGATGAAGAAGAAGCACGTCGCCAGGAACGGCGTGTACTTGGGGCCTTCCTCCGCGCCGATGTTCTTCACCGCGATCTCGTCGCGCACGAAGAGCACCAGGCTCTCGATGACGTGCGCCGCCAGGCCCTTGGGCACGCCGTTCTGGTCCCGCTTGCCGCCCAGGAAGACGAAGGTGAACAGCAGCACCATCGCGATCCACATCATGAGAATCGCCTTCGTCGGCCGCAGGTCCCAGCAGCCGTTCAGGAACGCGCCGAGGCTCGGGTACGGCTTGAAGGTGTCCGCCACGGGCAGGCTGCAAGCGCCAGGGCTGCGCTCCACGTACAGCCCGTCACCCGGCTTCTCGCCGAACAGCGCCGAGAAGTGGAACGCCGGGAAGTGCACGAAGGGCAGCTCGAAGTGGTACTCGGTGTCGTCGGCGACGTGGTGGAGGATGAAGTCCGCCGTCTCCTTCGCCGCGTCCTTCGGCCCGCCGCCGCCGCCGTGGCCTTCGTCGTGTCCCGACGCAAACGCGTTGAGCCCCAGCGCGGCGACCCCCGCGAGCAACACGAGCCAGACGTTCTTGAGCTTCATCATGGTGAAGAGACCTCGGACGGCAGGTTCCGGTTGAGCACGAAGCGCAGCTCGACGAGCTGCTGCAAGAGGTACACGGCGAAGAAGGCCAGCACGTAGGCGAAGGGCTCGAGGCCCGCGCGCTTGAGGGCGAAGGCGCCGACCAACAAGGCCGCCAGCCGCAGCAACATGGACACGACCTGGGTGGAGAGCAGGTGCTTGACCTTCGCCGTCGCGCGCTGCGGGGCTTCTTGGCCTTTGACCACCAACGCGACGAAGCCGAACAAGGTGCCGACCGCGACGCCGATGAGAGCGCTGACCTGGGCCGCCGCGTCCAGGCCGAAGGCGAAGACGCAGCCGGCCACCAGCGCGCCGAGCACGCCGACCATCACCGAGCTGACGCCGAGCGTCTTCATCTTCGAGGTGCTGCCCCTCATCGCTTCGTCTTCGGGTCCAACAACTTCAACGCCTGGCGCATGAAGGCCCACAGGCCCACCGCGCTCCCCGCCACGCCGCCCACCACCAAGCCCCACGGCTCGGTGCTCCAGCTCCGGTCGATGAGCACGCCCACGACCACCCCCAAGAGCGCCGAGCCGGAGAACTGCCACGCCGCCGAGAGCCACGGTGCTGCTTCGCGGTACACCCGGCCCAGCGCTGAGAGTTCAGGCTCTTTGCCTTGCAAGGCGCCGCGCGCGTACCAGACGGCCCCACCCCCTTCAACGGGAAAGCAGGCCGGTGCGGATCAGCTCCATCACTTTGTCGAATCGCTGCGGTCGGGCTCGAGGAGCGTCCAGCTCACTCGTCGACCTGGCGCTGGCTGCGCAGGGCCTTCTCGAAGTCGCGGGCCTCGGCCGCCGACCAGTCTGCGGACCGTTGCAGGCGCGCCCGGCGCCCTCGCGTCCCCAAGGCCTCTTCGAGCACGTCGAGCACGATCGTGTTGACGCTTTGGCCGGTCCGCTCGCTGAGCTCGTCGAGCGCGGCGGCGAGTTCACGGCTCACCTTTCGAATCGTCAGCTGGCGCATGCAGGGCGACCATACGAATGCGCCTGGACCGGCTCAACGCGCCCACCCGCGCGCAGCTGCTCGACTTCCGCTAAGCGCGTTCCCTCGCTCGGATGCTGCGCACCCACCCCACCGCAGAGCGCTGGGCCCGCCTGGCGGCCTTCGCCCTCGTGGCCGTGGGCGTGCTCGTGCGCGCCTGGCCGCTGCTCCACGGCCACGCCTGGCTCAACGCGCCGGACCTCTACGACGACGGCGTCTACGTCGGCGCGGCGGTGAAGTTCGTCCGCGGGCTCTGGCCGTACCGAGACTTCGTCCTCGTCCACCCGCCGGGCCTGACGCTGCTCCTGTCCACGGTCGCCTGGCTGCCCCCGAGCGACGCGTACGTCGCCGCGCGCTGGCTCTTCGTCGGCGTCGGCGCGGTCAACCTGGTGCTGTGCTGGTGGGCCGCGGAGCGCTGGCTGGGCCGCTGGCCGGCCGTCGTCGCCGTCGCGACCTACGCGCTGTTCGTGGACGTCGTCTCCTACGAGCGAGGCGCTTACCTCGAGCCCCTGCTCAACGGACTGGGGCTGCTCCTGTTCGCGCTCGCCGCCAAGGACGTGTCCCCGCGGCGTGCGCTGGCGCTGGGCGCCGTCGTCGGAGCCATGGGCTGCGTGAAGCTCGTGGGCGTGCTGTGGGCGCTGCCGGTGTTGGCTTGGACGTGGCGGGCTGGGCCTCGCACGGTCCTCCGCGCTGTCGTCGGAGCGCTCGCCGTGGGCCTGGCCGTCGCCCTGCCCTTCTGGCTGCGCGCGCCGGGGTTCGTCGACCAGCTCGTCGGGTTTCACGTGTGGCGGCCCGCCGACGGCCCCACCGCCCTGTGGTCTCGGCTGACGAGCACCGCGGAGCGGCACTGGGCACCGCTGAGCTTCCTGCTGCTCGCCTTCGTCGCCGCAGCGCTCTTCGCGCGCGTCCGGCAGAGCGCGGCGCCCGCGCGGCGCTTCGTCATCGCCTGGAGCCTCACCAGCGCAGGCCTCGCCGTCTTCCTGCTGACCTCACGCACGTTCTGGCTCGAGTACGTCAGCGTCGCGGCGGGCCCCATCGCCTTGGGCATGGCGCTCGCAGCCGCCAGCCTCGGAGGTGCGCTGCAGCCCAGACCGCTGGCGCTCGCGCTCGTCCTTGCGCTCGGGGTCGGCGCTGGCTTCGCGCGCATCGCCCGAGTGCGACAGAAGGCCACGCACGTCGTGCGGGAAGTCGCGGAGCTGGGCGCCTTCCTCGCGCGGGAGGTGCCGAACGACGCCTGCGTGCTGACGCTCGAGCCCGTCTGGGCGCTGGCCGCCGGCCGCGTGCCGCACGGAGAGGTCGACACGTACGGAGCGCTGCTGCTCGCGGCGAAGCAGTCCGCGCCGGGCACGCCTGCTCCGCCTCTGGCCGACGCCTTCGCCACGCCGGGTGCCGACACGACCTTCACCCGCTGGCTCGACGGCTGTGACTGGGTCGCCTGGGGGCGCCGCGGTGACCTGCAGGCCGGGCCTTTGACGCGCGCCAAGCTCGACGCCGAGTTCGAACTCGTCTTCCCGCCGAGCGGCAGCTCGGGCCTGCCCGTCTACCGACGCCGCCTCCGCTGAGGCCTTTCGCGCCGCTGGCCCGGCTGATGCTGCGCTCCTGGCGTCGAAAGGAGCCGCCATGTCCGCCACGTCCACTCGCTACACGCTCAACGTCTCACAGGCCTTGGAGTTCGGCTGGAAGGCCACGCTCGGCCACCTCCGTCCGCTGCTGCTCCTCGGCGCGGTCGGCGCACTTCTTTCGCTGCTCCACGGAGGGTTGACCGGCAAGAACGCCCCACCCGGCGTGTGGCCGTTGGCGCTCGTCGTGCAACTGGCGCAGCTGGCCTGGTCGCTCGTGTTGGTGCGCACCGCGTTGGGCCTGGTCGAAGGCCACGCGCCCCGGTTGAGCCCGATCGAGCCGCTCCTGCGCGGCTTCATTCCCTTCGTGCTCATCAGCTTCGTCTTCGGCCTCCTCGTCGGCGTCGGCTTCGTCCTGCTGGTGGTGCCGGGCGTGCTGCTCGCCCTGCGCTTCGGCTACGCGCCCATGCTGGTCGCCGACACCGGCCTGAGCGTCGGCGACGCGCTCCGAGAAAGCGCACGGCTGACCCAGGGCTTCCGGGGCGGCTTGTTTGCGTTTGGTCTCGCGATGGTGGCCGTCAACGTGCTGGGCGCGCTCGCGCTCGGCCTGGGCCTGCTGCTGAGTGTCCCGACGACGGTCATCGCCGCGGCGTACGTCCTGCGCGGGCTGCAGGGCCGCGAGCCACGGCGCGCCATGCCGGAGCCGACGGCGAACGTGCTTCCGCCAGCGGCGCCGGCGCATTGACAGCGCACCGACTCGACGCGCACCAGAGAACCGTGCGCCGCGTTCAATGAACGCCGCGCGGCAGCTCGAGGGCGACTGCGTCCGGGGGGCGCTGCGCACCGTGAGCGCACGTCAGCCGATTGAACGACGCCGCGAACTGGCTCGAGGTCGTCAACGTCAGCTGGCCACCACGCGGCGCTGAAGTTCTTGGAACGGCGCACACCGCCGCGTGTCCCGAGGTCGGCGAGCCCAGCAGGGTGTTGAGGAATGCCGGACCGAGCCCGAATGCCCGGCGAAGGAGATCGGCGTTCTGGCGACGGGAGTGCATTTCTCAACACCCTGCTAGGCCCCGAGGCGCCGGCGGAGAGACCTCGCGGCTTCATCGGCGGACGTCGGTGACCCCATCGCCTCCGCCGCTCGTCGGCTCGGACACCTCGGGAAGGACCCCCACGCCGAGCAGAACGCCAGCCCCGCACCGCGCCGGACGATGTTCCGTGTGACAGCCGACCGCACGGGCGCTGACCAAGCGCGAGAGCGCCCACCCCGCTGTGCGGTCCCGCTCGGCACGGCCGCGGCCCTTCTCCCCGTCGTCGCCGCGCACACCCCGCGCGCTCTCCCAAGGACTCGCGGCTCGCCGTATCGACGAGGCGCCCACGCCACCGGGCTCCCTCGCTCACCTCCACGCGGTCCGCGGGCTAGGGTTCGGCCTCATGCGGCTCCTCGCCCTGCTCAGCCTCGTCCTCCTCGGTGCCGGCTGCGACTGCGGGCAGGGACAGCCGTGCAGCGACGTGAACCCGTGTCCGGCCGGGGTCCGCTGCGTCAGCGGCACCTGCGTCGTCCCCACGCGCGACGCTGGCCGAGACGCTTCGGTCCAACCACCGGACGCGGGCGACCCTGCGGACGCAGGGAGCGACTTCGACGCCGGCGTGCAATGTGTCGCCGCGACGGCCTGCGGCGACGCGGGCGTGTGCCTGCCCAACGGCTCCTGCTGCGCACAGGCCAGCGCCTGCGGCGACACCTGCTGCGGCGGGGCACAGGTCTGCTTCGCGAACACCTGCGTCACCCCCGGCGCGCTGTGCCGCACGGGCTCCGACTGCGGCTCGGGCTTCGTCTGTGAGCCGGGCTTGCTCGACGCGGGCGCGCGCGACGCCGGCGCGGGCTGCGGCACCGGGCCAGTGACAG
>JALHOS010000282.1 GCA_022842905.1 Myxococcaceae bacterium
CGGCTCGGGCGCAGCAGCTCGCCGCGCAGGTGGACGAGGTGCGCGCGATGCGGCTGGTCGAGCGGCACGGCCAGGCGTGGGCGCGCTGTGCGCCGCTGTCTCAGGCCGCGAAGGAGCTGGCGTGGACGCCGCTGCTCGCGCGGGTGGCGCTGGAGTGTGGCAGCGCGGGGACGCGCGCGGGGGACCCGAAGCAGGCCCGCGCGCAGTTGGTCGACGCGCTGCGCCTGGGCTTGTCGGCGGACGAGGAGCCGCTGGTGATGGAGGCCTCCGCCGAGCTGGTGCGCGTGGACGGGCAGCGTGGCTTCGTCGAGCAGGCGGAGCAGTGGTACGCGGTGGGCGCGGGCGTCGCCGAGCACGCGGGGCCGTCGGCCAGCGCCGCGCGGGTGCGGCTGGACGTGGCGCTGGGCATGGTGGCGCTCAGCCAGAAGCGCTTCGCCGACGCGGTGCGGGTGTTGGAGCGGGCGCTCGCGGAGCGGCGAGGTGAGGACGACGCGGACCCGCAGTGGATCATGGCCACCGGCATGCTCGCGAACGCGCTCGCCGGGCTGGGTCAGAAAGAGGCGCCGGAGCGGCTGGCGCGGCAGGCCCTGGAGCGCGCGCTGCTGCAACTGGGCGAAGGGCACCCGCAGACGGCGGTGCAGACCGAAGCGGTGGCCGTCGTGCTGGCGCGCACGGGGCGGCCGGCCCAGGCGGTGCCGGTCCTCGAGCTCGCGCTCCAGCGCCGCGTGGCTGCGTTGGGTCCGACGGACTGGCGCGTGGGGCAGACCACCACCAACCTCGCCGAGGTGCAGCTGTTGGCTGGGCTGAGCGAGGCCGCGGAGGCTTCGGCGCGGCGTGCGCTCGAGGTGTTCTCGAAGCTGCCCGCCCGCGACGTGCGGCTGGCGAACGCCCACATCGCGCTGGGAGAGGCGCTGCTGGCGGTGGGCCGCCGTGCTGAGGCGAAGGCCAGCTTCAACGCCGCCGCCGAAGTGCCGACGGACCGGAAGGACGTGCGGGCGCGAATCGAGCTGGGCGTGGCGCTGGCGAGCGTGGATGAGGTGAAGGACCGAGCGCAGTTGGTGGAGTTGGCGAGGAAGCTGGAGCCTGGGCTCGTGGATTCACCGTGGGCGCTGGCGAAGGTGCGCTCGCTGTTGGGGAGCGGGGAGACGCCGGAGCGGCGGTGAGGGCTGGGGCGTGGGTGGCGCTCCTGTGGGCGTACGCAGGTTCTTCTTCCCATTCCCCTATGGTACGCGGGCTCAGCCGGCCGCCATGCCCACCATGCCCGCAGTCGAGCGCGCGCTCGAGAAGGTGAAGAAGGCCCTGAAGGCGAAGGCGCGCTTCATCGCCGTCACCGGGTTGCCGGGCTCGGGCAAGTCCACGGTGCTCGAACGACTGAGAAACGAGTGGAAAGGCAGCGCGACCCCGGCGCTCCTCCGATTCCCAAAGGGGGAAGACGGTGGGCTCACCGCCCTCGCGTCTCTGGGGGCAAGTCTGTACGTCTTCGACCCGCGGCTGGACGAAGCACTCCGCGCAACGACGAGCTTCAAGCAGAAGCTCGACGTGGTCTTGGACCGGGTGAAGAAGCAGAAGCTCACGGTCCTTCTCGACGAGCCGGCACCTTTCCCGCGGGACGAGTCGCTGCAGACGCCATTCGACGGTCACGCACGTGCTGTCTTCGATGGAGTCGTGAGGTCGGGAACGAC
The DNA here is from genome assembly GCA_022842905.1 of Myxococcaceae bacterium. Lineage (GTDB taxonomy): Bacteria > Myxococcota > Myxococcia > Myxococcales > Myxococcaceae > JALHOS01. The sequence continues at coordinate 1,683 of JALHOS010000282.1, forward strand.
GATCGTCTGTGCGGCGGTGCGTCCCCCGCCGCACGCCGACGAGTGCGTCCGCGTCGAGGGTCCGTCGGACACGGGCGGACTGCTCGACCCGGCGAGGTGGAACGGCCAAGGTCAAGTAGCCAGGCAGCTCCGCGCCCGCGCCGCCGACCTTCAGCACTTCAACCCACTCGAGCTTCGGCTCGTCGTGCAGCTGTCGTCCTTCGAGGGCCTCGGGTTCGACCGAATCCGCAGCGCGGGCTGGCGGCTCGACGAGCTCCTTCGAGAGTTCTTTCTGCGCGTGCCTGACGCTGGCGCACTCAAGAAGTTGGTCGCCGAGCTCGCGCTGGTGCGGATTCCGCTGACACCGAAGCGCTATCAGCAGCTGACCAGAGGCGCCGACGCGGCGACCCGCAAGCTGCTCGAGCATGTGCTGCTCTACCAAGAAGGGGACGCGTGGCACGTCCACGAGGCGATCGCCGGGCAGGCTTCGAGCAAGGGCTGGCTCACGTCGACCGAGCGGCGCGCGGCCCACGGCAGGCTCGCAGCGCAATCAAAGGCGGCCTTCACCGACGCCGTGAAGCGAGCGCGGCTCTCCGAGGCGCTGCGGTGGGAGATGGAGACCATCCACCACCGGACCGAGGCTGCGGACGCGACGCTCCTCGACGACTCGCTGGTGTTCATCGAGCAGTACGACAACTGCGGGCGGCGGCTCGGCGTGGAAGGCGTTTCGTTGATGAAGCGGGGCGCGGACGGCGAAGGGCGCGCGCTGCTGAACAAAGCCGTGGCGGCCTACGCGCGTGCGCTGGAGCACGACTCGCATGACTGGTACGCCCGCCACTACTCGGCCTTCAACCGGGACCTCCTCGGCGAGGACCCGGAGCTCATTCAGGCGGACTACGAGCGGGCGATCGACGACAACCCCGTCTTCGTCTGGGCCCACAGCCGCTACCTGCGCTTCCTGGTGGCCACGAGCCAACTCACGCTGTTCCGGTCCGCCTGGGCCCGCGCCAAGCAGCACGTGCCGTTGAGCGACGTTCGTGTCTACGAGGAGCTGCACTGCGACGTCGCGATGACGCTCCTCCACTTCGCACAGCCGGCGCTCGCCCAGCTCGTCCTCGACGACGTCCCGCAGGGTGTGCGCTCGATGCTGCGTCACCACCAACTCCTGACGCAGCTCGCGCTGGCCGAGGAAGAAGCGCTTCGTGACGAACTCGTCTTCCCGCCCTCGGTCGCGGTACCGAGTCGCTGGGAGGGTCCGCACCTCCTGCCGGAGAACCAACGGGCTGAAGTCACGACTTGGACGCCGGGTCGAGTCGTCGCCCGGTCCAAGGGCTCCCTTCGGCTCCGCGTCGCGCGGAGGTCGGACACGGACGTGGAGTACGGCTGGCAGACCTTGAAACCAGAAGAGGTCGTCGAGCTTGGGGCGACGGACCTGCAGCCAGGTGCATTCGTCGAGTTGGTGCACCTCGGTGCAGAGTGGAAGCTCCTTCGGCACCCGCCCACCGGCGCGTACTTCGAGCCCGTGCGGCTGCGCTTCCCAGACCCGCTGCGCTTCGCGCCGTGAGCCGTCCCTTCGGATTTCAGCCGGACCGACTGCACTGCTGGCTCTTTGGGCCAGGGACCGGAGAACTCGCCGTCGTGTACGTGCCGCCGAAACAGTGGCTCGTGGTCGATGGCTGCCAGCACGCGGGCTCGTCGTGGGCGGTGCGGTTCTTCGAGGAGCTCAGGGCCGCCGACCAGCGGCTTCGTCGCGTCGCCCCGACGCACCTCCTCCTGTCGCACCCGCACCTCGACCATGCCGGCGGAGTCGCTGAGCTGATCGACTGGTGCACTTCACAGAACCACCGCCCAAAGCTGGCGGCCATTCCTCGCCCGTCGAATCGCTCGGCGACGCTCGACGACCCGATGGAGTTCGTCGCGAGCGGTCAGGCGCAGGGCGCCTTGAACGCCATCGGCAAGTGGTGGAAGAGCGACCCTTCGACGCGGTGGGAGATTCACGTCGGAGTCCGACGGCGCTTCGGTGCCGGTGAGCTGACGTTCCTCTCGCCCGAGCCGGGAACAGTCGCCTCGGCGCGCGCCCACGCTCGCGCGGGCCGGTCGATCGACTGGAACGAGTTGGCCAGCGCGGTCCTCATCACGTGGAAGAAGACGCGGGTCCTGCTCGGGTCCGATCTGGTCAACAAGTGCTGGGCCGCGGCCGCCGCACGACTGCCCGCCGGGCCTGTGCACGTGTTGAAAGTCGCGCACCATGGCTCGCGGGAAGCCCAGCACCACGACGTGCTCGGTCGGTTGGAGAAGGTCTCGAGCGTTCTCTGCACACCGTTCGCAAGGCAGGACCTGCCGTCGTTCGACGACGACGAAGGGGCCGACCTCTTGCTCCGACGCACGCGGTGGCTCGAGCTCACGGGCCTGCCACACAAGGTCGGCCAGCAGGCCGGGGTCGCGCGAACGCTCGCGCGAGCAGACCTCCTCGCCGAGCCCCACGGGTTCATTTGCGACGACCCAAAGGACTTCCCGAGTTCGTGGGTCAAGGTCGTCGCCGACGGGAATGGTCGTCGGTCAGTCACACGAGGGCCCGGCTCCGTCCGGGTCGTCGAGCAGCTTTAGCCGCTGGCGACGGCGTGCCGCCCTCACTGGCCTTCGCACGCCGCTTCTGGTGGCGTTCACCTCCATGACCCTCCGCACCGCGGCGCTGCTGGCCTTCCTCCCTTCCCTCGCGCTGGCGCAGCAGATGAGCGTCACCAACGACAAGGCGTGGAGCGCGCCGACCGCGGTGCTCACCGACACGTCCGAAGCGCAGGTCATCATCCGCGTGGGCGACGTCGACAACCTGAGCTTCGGCTGGCCGTCGGACTTCGACCCGTTCTGCGGGCGCATGACGCAGAGCCACGCGTACCCGTGGGAGCCCGACCCGAAGGAACTGCCGGGGCTCGACCGCATCCTCCTCTCGTCGAAGTTCGTCCCCGGCGCAGAGCGGCGCTGCGGCGAAGACGGCTACTCGGGCAGCTTCGACAAGCAGAAGTCCAAGCCGCTGCCGGTGTCGCTGCCGACGACCGCGCTCAAGGGCGTGACGGTGAAGGACGCGTGGCTGCAGCTCTTCATCGACGACTTCCAGGCGCCGGTGCACTGCTCCAAGTTCCAAGTGACGCTCAACGGCCGGCGCTTCGCCGAAGCCGAGAAGGTGCTCAACGCCGTGGAGCAGTCCGAGCCGGTCGGCAAGCTGGTGACCTTCCCGCTGCCGGACGAGTTCCTGGGCGAGCTGACGCAGAAGGGCGCGCTGGTGCTGGAGATCGACGAGCGCACCGGCAGCGGCGACGGCTGGGCGTTGGACTTCGCGCGGCTGCTCGTCAACCGCAAGCGGCTGGACACCTGCCGCGGCACCGTTCGCGGCCTGGTGCTCGAGAAGGAAGGCGAGGCACCGATCGCCAGGGCGCGCGTGTGGCTGGCCGACGGCACGAGCACCGTCACCGACGACGAAGGCCGCTTCACCCTCAAACAAATCTCCACCGGCTACGAGGTGGTGACGGCCAGCGCGCCGGGCTTCGCGGACGGCTGGGCGACGGCGGACGTGGGTGAAGGCGACGAGAACCCCGAGCTGCGAGTGCTCCTCGAGAAGGGCAAGGTGCTGCTCTTCGGCGACCAGCCGCTGACCGTCGGCAAGGCGCTGACGCTGACGGTGCTGTTCGACCAGGGCAAGGCGGACCTCAAGGCGCCGTCCAAGCCCGAGCTCGACAAGGTCGTCGCGTTCATGAAGGCCAACCCCACGGCAGAGGTGGAGCTGTCCGGGCACACCAGCAGCGAAGGTGACGCCCAGAGCAACCGGGTCCTGTCGTACCGCCGCGTGAAGGCGTGCAAGGACTACGTCGTCAGCAAGGGCGTGGACCCGGGCCGAGTCATCGCGGTGGGCCACGGGCCGGACCTGCCCGTCGCGCCGAACGACACCGAGCCGAACCGGAAGAAGAACCGCCGGGTCGAGCTGCGCGTGGTGAAGGGCTGAGCCCCATGGGCATGACGCGCGAGCAGGGCCAGCAGGTGCTGGCGGCGGTGTTCTCGGCGGTGAAGGACGGCGAGCTGGAACGCGCGTGGGCTGAAGCACGACCGCTGCTCGACTCCTGGAGAGACGACGTGGAGGCCGCGCGGTGGACGTGTGCCCTGGCGACGGCCCCCGAGCTCGAGTTCGAGCGGCGCTCCGCGTTGGCCGAAGCGCTCCTCGAGGCGTACGCCCTTGACGCGCTGGTGCCGGTGCTGCTCGGCAACGAGGCGGTCCAGTTCATCGACGTGCGCTTCCTCAACGCCTCGGCGCCGGTCGGTGGGCCGCTGGCCCGGCTGCTCCAGGTGCTCGCTGCCCAGCTCGAGGTAACGACGAGCGATGCACAGCGGGTGCGCGTGGCGGGCGCGCTCGCGCAGGTGGCGTTTCGCCTGGGCCGCGACGCAGACGCGCTGTGCGAGCGCATGCACCGGCTCTTGCTCGAGCTCGAGCCGAGCCGCTGGCAGCGCGCGTACGACTACGGGCTGTTCCTGAAGAACCGAGGCCGCTTCGAAGAAGGCGTGGTGGCCAACCAGCGCGCCGCGACGCTCGGCGGCGCTGACGATGAGTCTGTCTCGTGGAACCTGGGCATCTGCGCGACGGGCGCGGGCCAAGGCGCGCTGGCGCTCGAGGTGTGGCGGCGCGCCTGCGCCTTCAAGGGAGCGCTCGGCGCGGACGGGCTGCCAGACGGCCGCTTTCACGCCGTCAAGGTGCAGGTGGTGCAGCGCCCGCTCGCCTCTCGCAGCGCGCGCGACGACACGCCGGGCGACGCCGAGACGCTCTGGGTCGATCGGCTGAGCCCTTGCCATGGCCGCGTGCTCAGCCCGCCGTTGGCGGACGTCGGCGTCGAGTACGGCGACCTCGTCCTCTTCGACGGCGCGCCGATCACCACCCACTCCGTGAACGGGCGCGAGGTGCCGGTGTTCCCGCAGCTGACGACGCTGCGCCGCGGCGGGTGGCGGGTGTTCCCGTTCGCAGGGACACAGCCGGAGTCCGGCGCGATCCGCCGGCTGTCGGAGGTGCTCCCAGGCGACTCCGTCGTCTACCCACATACGGAGTCCGTCTGCTTCTTCTGCCAGGACTGCTGGGAGAAGGGCGCGCTCAGCGGACATGACCACGGCGATCGAGGCACCGCGACGACGGTGCGCGGGAAGCTCTGCATCGACCCTTCGGTCGTGCTCGAGGACGCCGACGACGCCCTGCGCCGCGCGCTGAAGGCCAGCCCCCACCTTCAGTTCGTGGCGCCTGCGCTCGCGCTCGCGCTGGGGAAGGACCACCGCGCGAAGGCGGAGGCGAAGACGTTCGACGCGCTGTGTGCCGCGCTGGCCGAGGGTTGATTGGAACGGCTGCTCCCCGCCTCGCCCCCGCGGTGCGCCGTCGAACTGGTGGGCTGAGCCCACGTTGTCGCGTGCTGGTGAGTTCCCGCAGCTTGTTCCGGTCGAGGCTCGTGTCATACAGTCCGTATGACATGAGCACACGAATCAACGCCCGCATCGACGATGAGCTGAGCCGTCGCGTCGATGAGCTGCGCCGGCGCACCGGCCAGACGGTCACCGAAGTCATCGAGGCAGCGCTCCAAGCGTGGACACGCGACCAAACAGCAGAGCGGCCGTCCGCAGCAGAAGTGTTTGCCTCCACTGGCTTCGTCGGCTCGGGGAAGGGACCACGGGACCTGGCTCGCAACGCCAAGAAGCACCTCTCCGAGTCGCTTGCGAGGAAGGCGTGATCATCGCGGACACGGGCTTCTTCGTCGCGCTGGCCAACCGGGCCGACTCGGACAACCAGGCCGCGGTCAAGGCGCTGGGGAAGCTGCGCGAAGGGCTGGTGACGACCTGGCCGGTGGTGACGGAGACGACACACCTCCTCGCCACGCGGCTGGGCACCCACGCACTGCTCTCGTTCGTGGCGAGCGCCCGCGCTGGCGCCTTCGAAGTCTTCGAGCTGAACGCGGGGCACTGGGTTCGACTCGAAGTGCTCATGAAGCACTACGCCGATCTGCCCATGGACCTCGCCGATGCCTCGCTGGTGCTGCTCGCCGAGGAACAAGACGACGGACGAATTCTCTCGACCGATCGCCGCGACTTCCGCACCTATCGCTGGAAGAAGCGGAAGCCCTTCAAGAACCTGCTCGACCTCGACGACTAGGTCCATCACGCCCGCGTCGAACCCCGCATCGGTCGGGCCGGCCTCCGCGCTCGCAGCGCCGCCGGTGCCGGCCATGTCGCCACTGCCACCTCCACCGCCGCTTCCACCGTTCCCTGCCCCGCCGCCGGCGCCGGCCGAGCCCTCGTCCGACGACGATGCTGCGGTCCTCTCCGTATTCGCGCCCCTGCGGGCCGGCGCGGCCCTCGCCGGTGTCGAGCCGCGAGCGCTTCAGAGCCCCAGCGCGCGCTCGAGCCGCTCACGCGGCAGGTTGCCCACCACCTGCCCTGCGGGCCGCCCGTCGCGGAACAGGAGCAGCGTCGGCACCGTGCGCACGCCGTAGCGCTGCGCCAACAGCTGCTGCTCGTCGACGTCCACGGTGAGCACGATCAACGACGGCCGCGCCGCGGCGATGGCGTCCAGCGTCGGCTCCAGGGCGCGACACGGAGGGCACCAAGCGCCGGTGAACTTCACCAGCACGATAGGCGCGCTCTTCACGTCGGCTCCGAAGTGGGCGTCATCGGTCGGCCGGCGTCGAGACGCGCTGGGAGCGAGGCTGGGCGTTGCGGGAGCGGCGAGGGACGGCTGAGGCATGGCGGGTGGCTCCAGAGGCTGCGGGGTTAACGTCCTCAGTGCCGCCAGCCCCGCTGGGTGTGTCACCGTCCTCGAGCGCTTGGCGCAGCACCTTGCGCGCGCGCTTGAGCCGGCTGCGGACGGCGTTCGCCGTCACGCCGAAGCGCTGGGCGATCTCCTCGCCGGTGAAGCCTTCGGCGGCGAGCAGAAACGCGAGGCGGTCGGTGCGCGACAGCGTCATCAACGCGTCGCCGAGCTGGCGACTGAGCGCCTGCTGCTCGAGCTCGGCAGACAGGTCTCCGCAGCCACAGTCGGCGTCCTCGAGCGGGCCGCGGCGCGACGCCTGGGCGTTGAGCCGCGTGCAGGTGCGCGCCACCAGCGTCGACAACCACGCCAGCGCAGAGCCTTCCCCGCGGTACCCCGCCATGGCGTCTTTGGCCGCCAGCAGCGCCTGCTGCACCGCGTCCTCCGCGTCAGAAGGAGACTGACACCAGCGCCGTGCCACCCACGCGAGGCGCTTCCCGTACGTGCGCGCGAGCATGTCCAGGGCCCGCAAGTCCCCGGCCTGCATGAGCCCGAGCAGCGTGTCGAGAGTCGGATCGGCGTCTGGCGCTGCCATGCCCGACAGTGTCCGCGAGTCGTGAAAGTGTGTCACTCAAAGCGCCTGGCAATTGCGCGCCGCGCGCGACGCCGGTAACGGGCGGCGATGGGTTCCGCGGTGAGGCAGTGGGTGGTGTGCAGTGTGTTGTCGTCGTTCGCCGTCGTCGGGTGCGCGCCGGTTCCGGCCGAGCCGACGACGCGGGAAGTGAGCCCGGGGCAGCTGTTCGAGGTGGGCCTGGCGGAGCAGGTCACGCTCGTCACGCCGACCCAGCGAGCGTCGTTCTCGACGCTCGTTTCGGGTGAGCAGCGCGTCGTGAGTGTTCCGTTCGCAGCGAGCGCGACGGCTCCGACGAGCATCGACGTCGAGCTGTCGACGGGTGTCCGGGTTCGCTGGAGCGTAGTGCACGGGGGCCCGGGCGCCTCGCCACCCGGCACCGACTTCCTCAGGTTGTCTGACGAGCTCGTCACCGCGCTGCGGACGATGAGCGCTGGCGCTGGCGCCTTGGACCAAGCCGCGCTGGAGCCCTTCATCACTCTGGCGGCGCAGGCCGCGCTGGAGCTGCGGCAGCTCGTGGAGGCGGCTCGGTTGGCCCCAGTCGTGCTGGGGACTGCGAACGGGCGCACCGTGTCGCTGACGCTGGCCGCGCTCGAGCAAGGCGACGTCCTTGCCCGAGGCGTGCTCGCCGGCACACAGCCGCTCGTCGACGGCAAGCAGTCGGCGCTGGCACCCATCGTCCTCATCGGCCTTGGAGGCGTGGCTGTCGCCTACTTGGCCAAGTACGTCGTGTTCAGCGCGGAAGAGCTCGCCGCCAAGGTGAACAAGGCGCAGATGGACTTCGACCGCACCGTCGCGTCGACGAAGCAGGCCGCCACCGATGCCGCGGACGCAACTCGGGCCGCGATCGACAAGGTGCTCAACGCCGCCATCGATGGCGCGAAGTCGCTGACGAACAAGCCCAACCTCCCCACGCCGCCCAAGACGCCGCTGGACCCGCAAGGCGGGAGCGGAGGCAGTGCGGGCACCGGCGGCACAGCGGGCACCGGCGGGGCAGCGGGCACCGGCGGCGC
>JALHOS010000283.1 GCA_022842905.1 Myxococcaceae bacterium
CAGCTCCGGCGCGCTCAACGACGTGGCGGTGGCGTCCATCGAACACAAGATGGGCATCAACGGCTCGGCGACCTGCGTGCTGAACTTCGGCGAGGCCGGCACGTGTGAAGGTGAGCTCGTCGGCACCGTCGAGCACATCGGCATGAGCCAGATGTTCAAGATGATGAACGGCGCCCGCATCGCCGTCGGCATTCAGGGCCTGGCCGTGGCGTCGAGCGCGTACCTGAACGCGCTGGAGTACGCGAAGGACCGCAAGCAGGGCGCGAGCTTCAAGCACTGGAAGGACGCGACCAAGCCTCGGGTGCCGATCATCGAGCACCCGGACGTGCGGCGCATGCTCCTCGAGCTCAAGGCGCACGTGGAAGGCATTCGCGCGCTGGTGGTCAGCCTGGCCGCGCACCGCGACTGGGCGCGGGTCTACGAAGGCAAGGACGACGAGAAGGTCGCCTACCACATCGGCATGGTGGATCTGCTGACGCCGCTGGTGAAGGCGTACTCGAGCGACGAGGCGTACCGGCTGTGCGGCCTGGCGATTCAGGTCTACGGCGGCGCGGGCTTCTTGAAGGACTGGCCGGTGGAGCAGTACGCGCGCGACGCGAAGATCTTCTCCATCTACGAAGGGACCAACCACATTCAGGCCATGGACTTGGTCGGCCGCAAGCTCGGACAGAACGGCGGCGCGAACTTCCAGGCGTACATGGGCGACGTCGCGGCCTTCGTCGAGCAGCACCGCGGGCACAAGGTCTTCGGCAAGGAAGTCGAGGCGCTGGGCAGCGCGAGTGAGGCGGTGGTGCAGGTCGCCATGCAGTTCATGGGCTGGTCGCAGTCGGACAAGGTGTCGCTCGTGCCGCTGCAGGCCAACCGCTTCCTGACCATGTTCTCGCAGCTGGCCGTCGGCTTCTTGCTGCTCAAGGCGGGCCTGATCGCCGACGGGAAGCTCGGCAGCCTGCCGGCCGAACACGCCGACCGCACGTTCTACGAAGGCAAGAAGCAGGCGGCGCTCTGGTACGCGCGCAACGTGATCCCGCAGGTCAAGCACGCGTCGGAGATCGCCATGCTCGAGGACAGCTCGCCCATGGAGATCACCGACGCCGCGTTCGCGACGGCGTAAGGGCGGCGTCGAACCGGGGCCGGCGTGGCGAGGCTTGAGGCGCATGCTGCTCGTCGCTTCGGTCACCGTGCTGGTCGCCTACGGCGGCCTGTGCGCGTTCATGTACCGGGTGCAGGACCAGCTCGTCTTCCCTCGGCCGCCGCCTGCGCGGCCGACGCTGCCCGTGCACCGGACCGCGGAGGGGCACGTGCTGGTGTACCGCCCCGCCGCCCCTGACGCGAAGGTCGTCGTGTATTTCCACGGCAACGGGGAGCAGCTCGCGGGGACGAGCTGGCTGGCGAGTCGGTTTGCCGAGCGGGGCTTCGGCTTTGCGGCGATCGAGTACCCCGGCTACGGCGACGCGCCGGGCAGCGTGGGCGAAGCGTCGATCTTGGCCGCGGCCGAAGCGGGCCTGGTCCACCTGACGAGCGTGCTCGGTGTACGCCGCGAGCAGCTGGTGCTGTTTGGCCAGTCGTTGGGCACCGGCGTGGCGGTGGCGCTGGCGGCGAAGGGGTGGGGCGCGCAGGTGTTGCTCGTGTCCCCGTACACGTCGCTTCCGGACGTCGCGGCGCCGGCGTTCTGGTTCCTGCCGGTGCGGCTGCTGCTCAAGCACCGCTTCGATTCGACCGCGCGCGCGGGCGACGTGAAGCAGCCGGCGCTGGTGATCCACTCGAAGGCCGACGAGGTGATTCCGGTGGCGTTGGGCCAAGCCCTGCACGCCAAGCTGCCGAACGCGTCGCTCGTCTTGGTGGACCGCGCGCAGCACAACGACGTCATCGACCGCGGCGAAGTGTGGACGGCGATCGACACGTTCTTGGGCCGGCCTGTTGGACGCGAGTAGCTGACGTACCTGCGCGGGGCGCTGAAGCGCTGGAAATAAGCGCGGCGACGGAGTGAGGAGGCGCGCACGTATGACGACGATCTGGGGTTGGGGCGCGCAGCGGCGAGTGGACTGTGACGTGCGCACGCCGGCGACGCCTGCGGAGCTTCCTCGGCTGATCCGCCGCGAAGGCACGCTGGGCCGAGGCCTGGGCCGCAGCTACGGCGACGCCGCGCTGAACGAAGGCCGGCGGGTCATCGACATGACCCGGCTCGATCGCTACGTGAGCTTCGACCCGCAGACGGGGCGGCTGACCTGCGAGGCCGGCGTGAGCCTCGAGGCGATCATTCGCGACTTCGCGCCGCGCGGCTGGTTCCCGGCGATCACGCCGGGCACGAAGTTCGTCACCATCGGTGGCTGCATCGCCAACGACGTGCACGGCAAGGCGCACCACGCGCAGGGCACCTTCGTCACCTGCGTCGAGTCGATGAAGGTGCTCGTGGCCGACGGGCGCATCGTCACCGCCAGCCGCGATCAGCACGCCGATCTGTTCTGGGCGTCGTTCGGCGGCATGGGGCTGCTCGGGCTCATCGTCGAGGCGACGATCCGCCTGCGCCGCGTCGAGACGACGTACTTCAAGCAGAAGACGATCGTCGCGAAGGACCTGGAGCACATGCTCGACGCGCTGGCCGAGCACGACGCGACGTCGCCGTACTCGGTGGCCTGGCTCGACCCCATGGCCACCGGCGCGAAGCTGGGCAAGGGCGTGCTGACGGTGGGCGATCACGCGTCACTCGCGGAGCTGCCTGCGGGGCTGCAGGCCGAGCCGCTCCGCGTCTTTCCGCCCGGGAAGCTGGTGGTGCCCTTTCAGCTGCCGGAGCTCACGCTCAACCCGCTGACCATGCGCGTGGTGAACACCGTCATCGAAGGGGTGCTGCGGAAGGGCGGGGCGTTCAACCACGCCGAAGGGTTCTTCTACCCGCTCGACGCCATCGGCGACTGGAACCGCGGGTACGGCAAGCGTGGCTTCATTCAGTACCAGTTCGTCGTGCCCTTCGACGACGGCCGCGCGGTGCTGCGCCGGCTGCTCGAGACGATCGTCTCCGCCGGGCAGCTGCCCTTTCTCAACGTGCTCAAGCGCTTCGGGCCGGCGAACGAGGCGCACCTGTCCTTCCCCATGGCCGGCTACACGTTCGCGATCGACTTCCCGGTGCGCGACGGGCTCACCGACTTGACCGGCCGGCTCGACGGCATGGTCGCGGATGCGGGCGGGCGGATCTACCTGGGGAAGGACTCGTTCCTGGGCGCGGCGCCGTTCAAGCGCATGTACCGGCGGCTGGGCGAGTGGCTCGAGGTGAAGCGCAAGTGGGATCCAGACGGGGTGTTCACGTCGGACTTGGGGCGGCGGCTGGAGCTGTGCTGAGCCGTTCGCGGACCGTCACCGCGCGGCGGCCTTCAGCGCCTTGAGGTCGAGCTTGCGCATCTTCAACATCGCTTGCATTGCCGCGGGGTGGCGCAGCAGCGCGCCCAGCCCTTCAGGGACGACCTGCCAGGACACGCCGTACTTGTCCTGAAGCCACCCGCACATGCGCTCGTGCCCGCCGCCGGCGGTGAGCTTCGACCAGAAGTGATCGATCTCCTTCTGCGTCTTGCAGGTGATGACGAAGGACGTCGCTTCGGTGAACGGGCGCGTGCCTTGGCTGCCGTTGAGCGCCAGGAACTCGGCGCCGCCCAGCGTGAAGTTCACGCTCACCGCGGGGGCCTTCTTCCCTGGGCCCATGCGCATGACGCTGAGGATCTTCGACTTCTTCTTGAACACCGACACGTAGAACTTCGCGGCCTCTTCGGCCTGGGAGTCGAACCACAGACAGGGGAACACGGGCTTCATTGATTCGTCCTTGCTGGAGTGGCCGCTACTTGGTCCGCACCGCGCGGAAGCCGACCGAGGCCGACGATGAGTTGACGAGGTTGGGGAAGCGGTACGCCGGCCGCGTCGTCGTCCAGTTCTCAGAGAAGGCGCCGCCCTTCTGCACGCGGTTGACGTACGGCGGGACGACCTTCAGGTCGACGGTCGTGCCTCCGCCGATGGGGTCCGTGCCGCCCGGCAGTGCGTAGTCGAACTGGTCCCACGTCCACTCGGTGACGTTCCCTGCCATGTCGTGCAGCCCCCAGGCGTTGGCTGCCTTGGTGCCCACGCGGTGGGGCTTGCCGTCGCTGTTGTCGTAGTACCAAGCCTGCGCGTTGCGGGTCGCGGCCATGTTGGTCGTGTCACCGGCGCGCGCCGCGTACTCCCACTCGGCTTCCGTCGGCAGCCGGTAGCCCTTGCAGTCCAACCCCTTGGGCCATTCGACCGACTCGGCCCCGATGACGTAGCAGGGCTCGAGCTTGTCCAGCTTCGAGAGCGCGTTCAGGTACAGGGCGACCTCCTTGAACTCCAGCGAGGTGGCGGGGCAGTCGAAGCCGCACTGCTTGTCGTAGGTCGCGGGCAGCTGGCCGACCACGAAGTAGTACTGGCCTTGGGTCACCTCGGTCTTCTGCATGAGGAAGGCGCGCGTGAGCGTGACCTCCACCTGACCCTCGCTGTCGCCGCGAGCCTCTTCGTTGGCGGGCGCGCCCATGACGAACGCGCCCGGCTCGATGGAGACGAGCTCGAACTTGGGCCGCGTCTTCGGCTTGGGCGGTGGCGGCTCGGAGCGGACGACGCGGGACTTCCGGTACGCCCAGTACGCGGCTTCTTCGGAGGCGGTCATGCCGCCGCCGCCCGACGAGCCCCCGCCGCAGGCCCGCCGGCACTGGCCCACGCAGCTGGCCTTGTTGCTCGCGCCGTCGCACTGGCTGTTGCACTTGCGCTGGCAGGCGGCGACGTCGTCCGCCCACGCGGCGCGGCCCAGCACGACGCAGACGAGGGCGGCGGTCACGGTGGCGATCCAGAGTGGCTTAGGCATGGGTCCTTCGGTGTTCGAGGTGACGGCGGGCGCGGACGGTACGCTCACGTCCAGCCAGTCGACAACACCAGAAGTGCCCACGGCGTCGGCTACTCGCGCCGCTGGCGCCTCGGTCGGGTCGGGGGCGATCGCATCGGGCGCTTGCTGACTTTCCCAGCCGCGGCACAGAAGGCGCGTCGGTCTCGGACCTTCGTCCTGCCGGCCATGCGCCCGCATCGGCGAACGGCGAAGGTGCGGGGCTCAAAGGACTTCGCGCTCTCCTCGTCCGTCGTGTCGAGCCGCAGAGTCGCTCCTCAACGCCCCGACACGTCTCTCACGCCGATCGCCAGCTGCCCCAGCCCCGCAGCCTTCGCCAACTCCATCACCTCGACCACCTTCCCGTGCGGCACGCCCTCGTCCGCCTGAACGATCACCAGCGTGTCGGGGCTCTTGGCCTTGGTGTCGATGAACGCCTGCTTCAGCTCTTCAGCCGACACCACCGCGCCGCCCAGCACGAGCTGCCCGTCGGCCAGCACCGCGACAGCCAGATCCGTCCCCGCGGCGTTCACGTCGCTCTGGCCTCCCTGCGGCAGGTTCACCTTCAGCCCCGCCTTGGTGCCCGCGCCCTGGTTCACGATCACCGAACTCGTCACCATGAAGATGATCAGCAGCACGAGGAAGATGTCGGTCAGCGGCGTGATGTTGATCTCGCTGAACACGGCGCCGTCGTCCTGGGTCGGATCGCCGCCGCCGCCGCTGGGCCCGCTCATCGCCATGCGCTACCCCGCATTCCCCGCGTCGCCGTTCGACTCGGTCCCCTTGCCGTCCTTCGGCGCGTCGCGCAGCAGCTCCACGAAGCTCTCGGCCATGAGCTTGAACTCCACGTTCAGCCGCGAGAGCCGCGCTTGGAACACGTTGTAGAGGACCACTGCCTCGACGGCGACGACGATGCCTGCCGCCGTCGCCACCAGCGCCTCGGAGATGCCGGACATGACCGCCGCCGAGCCGCCGGTGCCGCCGGCCTCCACGTCCAGCCCCAGCTCCTTGAACGAGCGCATGATGCCCGCGACCGTCCCGAACAAGCCGACGAAGGGCGTCGTCGCGCCGATCGTCGCGAGCACCCACAGCCCGCGGCGCATGCGCAGCGCCAGGTGCTGCCGTTCCCGATCCACCGCGGCCTCGAGCCGTGGGCCCGTCGTCTTCGCCGCGCGTTCGAAGCCCACGCGGAAGATCTCCGCCGCCAGCGCCGTGCTCCGATCCACGCTCGCTCGCGCGGCGCTCGCATCACCCTTCAGCAAGTGCTTCTCGACGTTCGCCGACAGCTCGCGCGCCTTCCCCAGCGCGCCCCAGAGCGCGAACAGCCGCTCGAAGGCCACCACCAGGGCCAACACCGACGCGGCGAGAATGAGCGACAGCGTCACGCCGCCCAGCTTCAGGTAGTGCAACAGCTCGTCGATGCTCATCGGGAAGTCGGGTATTAGCGACGAATCCGATCCGCCGCCATGGTGCCGCTCAGCCCTCGCAACACCCTCCTGTCTTCCACCGCTCTGCTGCTGGCGCTCGCGGCCTGTCCTCCGCGCGTGCCCGTCGTCGACTACGGCGCCCTGGGCCGAGCGACCACGCCGATCGAGCTGCTCGAGCGCATCGCCAACGCCGAAAAGCAGGTCCTCGGCCTCCAGGGCGACTCCACGCTGACCATCAACTCGCCCCAGGGCAACGGCAGCACCGGGCTCTTCCTGGCGGTGCAGCTCCCCGCGCTCCTCCACATCGAGCAGCTCAACTTCTTCAACCAGCCCGAGTCGGTGCTCGTCAGCGACGGCCAGCGCTTCGGCCTCTACGACGCCCGCGAGGCCAAGTACTACGTCGGCCCCGCCACCCCCGAGAACATCGGCCGCTTCGTGCCGATCGTCCTGCCACCCGAAGAGCTGGCCAGCCTGCTGCTGGGCCAAGCGCCCAAGCTCAAGTTCGAACGCGCGGCGCTCGCCGTCGACGAAGCCCAAGCCGTGTACGTGCTCACGCTCGAGCGCGGCCCCATCGTCCAGACGCTCCACGTCGATCCAAAGACGTCCCGTGTGCTCAAGAGCGCGGTCAAGGGCATCGACACGTACGATCTCGAGTTCTCCGACGTGAAGGCCTTCGGCACCGCGAGCCTGCCCCTGCGCGCCCAGCTCACCGCCGCCAAAGCGTCGACGCGCGTCGAGCTCAAGTACCGCAACGTCAAGGTCAACGAGCCGCCGGATCTGACGCTGTTCGATCTCTCGGCGCCCGACGGCATCACCGTCGTCGAAGTGGATGAGCGCGGCGTTCCGCGCCAGGGTGCGGGCGATGCGGGGACGCCGAACTGATTCTTCAAGAGGCCGTGTGCGGGCGCTGCTGTTCGCCCTGACGCTGGCCTTGGGCCCCGCATGCAGCCGGTGTTCGCCGGCGCCCAGCGGCAAGGCCCCGGGCACCGACGTTGCCTGGGACCAGGGTCGGCTGCCACCGGAGGCCCTGCTCGGAACCCCTCGCGACGGCGGCACGCTCACGATCCGCGTCCCCTCCGAACCGGCTGGCCTCAGCCGCGTCCACGACACGCAGCGCGACGCCTTCATGCCTCGCTACACGGTCGGCACGATCGTCGAGGCCCTCGCCCAGGTGGATCCCGCCAACCCAGACGGCCCGCTCTTGCCCGCGCTGGCGCTCAGCTGGACGTTCGAGGCTGACGAGCTGGTCTTGAAGCTGCGGCCCGGCGTGCGCTTCCACGACGGCGAAGCGCTGACCTCGGCGGACGTCAAGGCGACCTTCGACGCGGTGCTCGACCCGACGCAGCCCACCGCCCTCACCCGCGCGGCGATCGACGGCGTGGTGCGCCTCGACGTTCCCGACGCCACCACCGTGCGCTTCACGCTGAGCCGGCGCACCTCCGCGTTGGTGCGGGCGCTGCTCACCGCCGTGCCGATCCTGCCCGGCCGACTCCTCACCCCGAACTTCAAGGACGCTCCGGTGCACCGTGCTCCCGTCGGCACCGGTCCGTTCCGCTTCGAAGCCTGGGCGCCAGGCCAGCAGCTCACCTTCACGCGGTTCGACGGGTACTGGGGCCCGCCCGCGCACCTCGACCGCCTCGTCATTCGCTTCATTCGAGACGAAGCGGTGGCGCTGCAGGCGCTCGAGAAGGGCGAAGTCGATCTGCTCCCCCGCGTCAGCCCGGCGGTGTGGCGGTCGCTCGAGCAGCCCGGCCAGGCGTGGGCCCGCGCCAAGGTCCACCGCGTCCTCGCGCCTGAGGTCGGCTACTCGTACCTCTCCTTCAACGTCGCGCAGGGGCCGCTGCAGCACGCCCAGCTCCGAAAGGCGCTCGCGCTCGCGTACCCGGCCGACGCGGTGTCTCGGCTGGTCGAGCTGGGGCTCGAGCAGCGGGTGACCTGTCCCTACGCCGCGCAGTCGAAGTCCTGCGACGCCACGGTCGTCCCGCCGACGTACTCACTGGCCGCGGCCAAGACGCTGCTCGACGTGGCGGGCTTACGCGACTCGGACGGTGACGGGATCCGCGAGGTGAGCGGCGCGCCGCTCGTGCTGCGCTTCGTCATGCCGGCCGGCTCTCCGCGCGCCCAGAAGTTCTTCCCCGTCGTCGAAGAAGGGTGGCGTGAGCTCGGCGTGAAGCTCGTCGCCGAGCCGGTCGAGCCCGGGGTCTTCCTCGCGCGCATGCAGGCCCACGACTTCGACGTCGCGCCCATGGCGCTCGCTGGCCAGGACAGCGCCGTCGACGCGCTGCCGGCCTTTCACTCGTCCCAAGCCGACGGCGGGCTCAACTACGGAGGCCTGGCCGACCCCGCGCTGGACCAACTCCTCGAGGCGATCCGCGCGGAGCCCGAAGACGCGAAGCGGCAGGACCTCGAGCGCCAGGTCCACCGTCGCCTGGCCGAGCTCCAGGCGGTGCTGTTCCTGAGCACGCGGCCGTCGCTGGATCTCCTCTCGCGCCGAGTGCACGGGCTGGCGCCGTCGCTGGCGTGGTACCCGCTGGCCCGCGCCTGGGTCGAGGACGGCGCGCGGTGACGCGGCTGCTGCTGCGACGGCTCGTCTGGGCGCTGCCCACGCTCTTCGGCATGTCGGTCCTGACCTTCGCAGTCGTGGCGCTGACCCCCGGGACCGGACAGCCGCCGTCGCCCGATGACGCCTTGCGCCCGAGCCCCAGCGCCTCGACGAGCCGCCCGAGCGTGCCGCGCCAGTACGTCGACTGGAGCCTCGGCCTGCTCAAGGGCGAGCTCGGGACGTCGCTCGTCGACCAACAGCCGATCGCAAAGAAGCTGGCCACGGCGCTTCCACGGACGGTCGTGGTGTCGACCGCCGCGCTGAGCCTGGCGTGGTTGGTCGCGGTGCCGACGGGGGTGTGGCTCGCCGTCAACGAGCGCCGGCGCCTCGCCCGCGTCGCCTCGGCGGCGCTCGCCGTGCTCTACGGCGTGCCGACGTTCTGGCTGTCGGTCCTCGCGCTGTTGGCCTTCGCCACGCCGCGCGGCCTCGAGCTGTTCCCGCTGCAGGGGCTCAGCTCGGCCGAGCCCGCCCGGACCGGCGCGCTCGACACCCTCTGGCACCTGGTGCTGCCCGTCAGCTGCGCGGCGATCCCGCTGGGCGCGTTCGTCACCCGGCTGGTGCGCGGCCACATGCTGGGCGCCTTGGCTCAGGACTTCGTGCTCGCGGCGCGGGCTCGGGGCTTGCCGGAGTCGACGGTCGTCTGGCGCCACGCGCTGCGCAGCGTCGCCGGCCCGCTCTTGGCTGCGCTCAGCGCCCAGCTCCCCTACGTCGTGTCCGGGGCCGTCGTCATCGAGCGGGTCTTCGGCATCGCCGGCATGGGCTTGCTCGCGCTCGACGCGGCGTCTGCCCGAGATCTGCCGACGGTCATGGCCGTGGCCGTGGTGATGGCCGCGGTGACGTTGGGCTCGCTGATCCTGTCCGACGTCGCGCAGGCCTTGGTCGATCCACGGGTCCGGCTGGAGGACGCCACCTGAGCCGCGGCCTCGCCTTCGCGCTGCTCGCGCCGCTCTTCGTCGCGCTGGGCGCGGACCTGCTCGCCAGCGAGTGGCCGCTCGTGGCGCGGGTCGACGGCGTTTGGCACGTGCTGCCGGTGCTGAGCCGCCCCGAGCGGCTGCGAGGGCTCATGCCCGACGACGTGGCGGCCCGCGGCGACTGGGCCCTGTGGCCGCCGGTGCCGTTCGGTCCGCTCCAGACGGCCG
>JALHOS010000284.1 GCA_022842905.1 Myxococcaceae bacterium
GCTCTCGCTCCGCGCCCTTGCGCTCAGCGACCGCTGGGACTCCGCCATGAACCTCACGCTTGCCCCGCTGCGCCGCGAGGTCTGTCGGGCCGCGTGATCAGCATGGGACCCCGACCCGTCTCTTCGGGCGCCTTGTTGAACTTGGTCTTGAAGCGGTCCGCGAAGCCCGCATAGTTGGCGGCGCTGCCGCCAGGGCCCGTGCCGAAGTGGTTCACGTTGTTGAACGTGCCGCCGGCCGCGCCGACGGAGTCCACGAAGTCCTGCTCAGCCGACGAGTCCGTCAGCATCCACGTCACGTTGGCGGGGTACGACGCCAGGTTGCGCTGGTAGGTGGCGATCACCACCGCGCTCTGCGCCGAGTAGAGCGGCACCAGCACCGCGTCGAGGTTGGCGTTCGCGGCGAACAGCGCGTCGAGCTCCGGCTTGTAGGTGGTCTTGCCCGACGCGAAGCTCGTCTGCGCGACGACGCGGTTGGCCATGTTGAGCGCTTCGAACGCCTTCTTGAACTCGTTGGCGATGCCCTCGGAGTACGCCTGGCCGTCACCCTGGTCGGTGATCATCGCCACGCGGCGGAACATGCGCTCGTTGGCCTTCTTCGCGAGCACCGCGGCCTGCGCGGTGTCCGGGGCGCAGGTGCGGAAGAACATGCCCTGATCCATGGCCGTGGTGAGCGCGGGCGACGTGGCCGAGCCCGACATCTGCAGGACCTTGGCCGGCCCAGTCACGGTCAGCGCCTCGAGCGAGCCGCCGGAGAATGACGGGCCGATGATCACCTGAATGCCGGCGTCGACGAACTCCTGGGCGACCTGCTTGGCGCGATCGCGCGTGGTGCCGTCGTCCTTGGCGACGAACTCGAGCGTCTTGCCCAGCACGCCGCCGGCCTTGTTGATCTCTTCCACGGCCAGCTGCACGCCCTGGGTCCGCTCCCCACCGAGCGCGCCGTAGCCACCGGTCGTCGAGATCACGACGCCGAACTTCAGCGCTTCTTGTTTGGGACCACAGCCGACCACGGACATGCCGAGAACGACGGCGACGGCGAGCCTGAGATTCATGCGAAAGACCTCGGTCTGGGGGCAAACCAGTGAAGGACGGCGTTGAGGACTGCTCAGAACGACTGGGACACCTGCAGGAAGAAGGTACGGCCTTGCGCCGGGACGTCGACGCCGTTGAAGCCGGGGTCCGCGTACTGCCACCCCAGCAAGTTCTCGACGCGGAACGACGCGCTCGTGTCGCGATCGCCCCACAACTTCGTCGGAGGCAGCGCCAGCACCGCCGCCGTCTGGACGTAGGGCTCGTACTGGTAGTCCTTGCCGGCCGTCAGCGCGTTCGACTGGGACGCCGACCGCGCGCCGATGAGCGACACCTCGGCGCTCAGGCGCAAGTTGGCGAAGGGCAGCAGGAACGTGCCGATCAGGTGCGCCTGGATCGGCGGGAACAGCGGGAACGACAGCTCCGGCGCGCCGGTGATGATGATCGGCGGGCTCCGCGCCACCGTGCCCGCGTAGCCCACGGCCAGGCGAAGCTGCAGGCGAGGGTGCGGCCGGAGCCGAGCGTCGAGCTCTCCGCCGGCGACCCACTCGTCGGTGTTGTTGTGCGCCACCGCGAAGTTGCCCAGCCGGAGGAACTCGACGCGCCCCAGCACGCTGGTGACGAAGCCGTTGATCGTGATGTCGCCCCAGTCGCCCGGCAGCTGGTAGCCGCCGGCCAGCTCGACGGTGTGCGCGTGCTGCGACTTGAGCGACACGTTGCCCTTCAGATCGCCACCGCCCATGGGGTGCGTGAAGAGCTGCGTGGCGCTCGGCGCCTTGTAGCTCGACCCGTAGAGGAGCTTGGCGCTGAAGGGCTGCTGCGGCGGCGCGAAGACGATCGCCGCGCGCCCCGTCGGGTTGATTCCGTAGATGTTGTGGAAGTCGCCGCGCCCGCCAGCCGTCAGCGTCCACGCTTCGCCCAAGCTCAACTGCGCCTGCACGAGCGCGCCCACGTTGAAGAACAGGCGGCGGGTGCCGGCTTCGACGCCGGGGATCAGATCGCCCTTCTGGCGAATGACGTTGCCGCTCGCCCCGACGCTGTCCTGGGTCTGGAGGCGGTCGTAGGTCGGCTGCAGGTGATCTTCGCGCACCGCGTCGACGCCGACGACCAGGCGGAACCGGTCGTGGAGCTGGAACTGGCCTTCGGCCGAGCCGCCCCACCCCGTCACGCCGTTGCGCGGCAGCAGGAGCGTGTCGCTGAGGCCAATGTGGTGCACCGCGTCCGGCCCCGGGCTGGCGGTGAAGTGCTGCACCGCGACGGTGACGCCGACGCGCTCCCACTTCGGCAGCTCGTACATGAGCTGGTAGTTGCGGTTCTCCAGCTGCACCCGCGAGCCGTGAAACAGCGTGCCCACGTCGCCGAACTCCGCGACCGAGTCCAGGTGTTGCCAGCTGCTCAGCAGCGTCAGCCGCCCACCGAGCTTGTCCGTCAGCCCGACCTTGGCGAACACGCTCGAGGGCCTGCTCAAATCGCCCTGAGAGTTCCCGCGCTCGGCGAAGGGAAATGGGGTCGGCGGCCAGACGGTGCGCGTCAGGTTCGGGCTGTCCTTGGGCAGGGCCAGGCCGGACCGGTCGAGGTAGCCCAGGTGTCCCGCGACGAGCACGTCGAGATCGCCCACGTGCGCCGCGACGACGGCCGTGCCCTGTACGCCGGGCTTGTCGCGCACGACCACGCCTCGCACGCTGACCTGCGGGCTGAGCGAAGTGCCCTTCTTGGTGATCACGTTGACGACGCCCAGGAAGGCGTTCGCGCCGTAGAGCGCCGACGCCGGCCCGCGGATGATCTCCACCCGCTCGACGATCTCGATCGGAATGAGCTCGGGCCCGAAGAAGTTGCCCGTCGTCGGCCGGTAGTCCACCGCGACGCCGTCGATCATCAGCTTGATCACGTTGCCCGACGCGCGCAGCCCACCGCTGACGCCGCGCACGCCGATGTTGTGGGTGACCAGATCGTGCACGTCATAGAAGCCGGGCACGGTGCGCAGCACGCCGGCCAGATCCACCAGCGCGCGGGACTGAATTTCGTCGGCGGTGACGACGGTGACGACGGCGGGGACCTGCGAAGCCCGCGTCGCGGTGCGCGTCGACGACACCACCATCTCCTGGAGCTGCGACTCGACCGACAGCATTTCCTGGAAGAACGCTTCCCCTTCCAGCGCGGTCGCTTCGGAGACGCCCGCGTCGACCAGGGCGGCGGCCGTCGCGACCGGCACGGTGACGCTGACCGAGCCCGCGTCGACGACGTCAGCGGGTGACGGGGTCGCCTCGCCAGCGCCGACCGCCTCGCCTGCATCGACCGGCTCGCCTGCGTCGGCGGCGTCCTGCGCCAGCGCCGCGCGACTGGCCAGCAGCAGCGCGAGCACCGCTCCCTTCCCGAGACTCACGTGTCTTCGCTCCCTCAAAACGTCGCTGCCGCTGCCGTAGCCCCCGTTTTTTGGAAGACTACCTCAGCTCACGCCGAGAACCGACGACTTGTGTCAGGGAACGTTGGCTTCGTCGGCCAGCCGCTTCACATGCGAGCGGATACGGTTGATCAAGTCCGACGCCTCGAACGGCTTGCGCACGAAGTCGTCGCCGCCGACGCCGAGCCCTTTGACGCGCTCCTCGAGGGAGCACGCGGCCGACAGGAAAAGTATGGCTGTGCTGTGCAGCTCGGGGCGCTTGCGCAGCTTGGCGCAGAGGTCGAACCCGTTCATGCCGGGCAGGCGCACGTCCAAGATGATCACGTTGGGCTTGAGCTCCGCGAGCATGGCGAGGCCCTCTTCGGCGCTCACCGCGCCCACCACCGTCGCGCCGGCTCCGCGCAGCACCGTATCCACCAACGCGCGCCCCAGCTTCGAATCGTCGACGACCAGCACCGTCGCGTCGGCCAAGGGCATGCGGGCGGACGGCGGCGGCGCCCCACCGGGGCCCACGTGCGTGGCCTGCACCGCGGTCAGCGAGTTCGCAGACGACGCGGTGATCTCCTTCGAATCTCGGCGCATCGGCGCGTTGCGACGCGCGTCCACCAGCGCGGAGATCGCCCGAGACTTCTCGAGCTCCTCGGCGAAGTGCTCCGCCATCCACCTGGCGACGCTGCCTTCGTCGAACAGCTCGTCGCCGCAGGCCTCTTCGATCGCCTTGGCCATGTCGCGGCCGGTGGCGAAGCGCTCTTTGCGGTTCTTCTTGAGCGCGCGGAGCACGACCTGCGAGAGCGCCTTGGGCACCTCGGGGCGCTTGACGTGCGGCGGATCGGGATCGTGGTTGAGCACGCGCAGGATCGTCGCGGGCTCGGCGCCGGCGTGGAACGCCTTCTCACCGGTCAGCATTTCGAACAGCACGCTGCCGATCGTGAAGAGATCGCTGCGCCCGTCGAGCGCCTCGGCGCGCAGCTGCTCCGGCGACATGTACGCGACGCTGCCCTTGATGCTGCCGTTCTTGGTGGTCGACAGCGAGCCGCGCGCCTTGGCGATTCCGAAGTCGATCACCTTCACGTTGCCGGCGAAGTTCACCATCACGTTTCGCAGCGACAGGTCGCGGTGAATGACGGGCAGCGGCTGGCCACCGGGGCCGGTGAAGTGGTGGGCGTAGTGCACGGCCAGGCAGACGTCGTGCGCGACCTTCGCCGCGAAGCCGATCGGCAGGAGCGTGCCCACCTTGCGCAGCGCGCTGCAGATGCGGGACAGGTCGAGCCCGGCGATGTACTCCATGGCCAGGTACAGCTCGTCGGCGCTCTCCCCGAGTTCGAACACCTGGGCGATGTTGGAGTGTGACAGCGACGCGGTGATCCGCGCCTCGTCCAGGAACATGGTGTTGAAGTCTTCGTCCTCGCGCAGGTGCTCGAGGATGCGCTTGACCGCCACGAACTTCCGGAAGCCGCCCGGGCCGTCGACGTACGCCAAGAAGAGCTCGGCCATGCCGCCCTTGGACAAGGGCTTGACCACCGAGTACCGGCCAATGTGCTGCGGCTGCTCCTTCATGCGTGCGGCGCAGCATACTTGCTGGGGTGCGGAGCGGGGCTTTGACGTGCAGGCGCTGACGTGGGGCGGCCTGCCACGTCTGCCGTCAGCGGCTGGTCGATGGGCTGGGGACCACTGTCCACCGCTCGAGCACCGCGAACAACCCGAGGAAGCCCACCGACAGCGCCACGGCCACGGCAAAGCAGCCACCGAAGCCCACCGCGCTGACGAGGAAGCCGCTGAGCAGCCCGGCCGGCGCCTTCCCGAGGACCTCCACGCTGGCCAGCAACGTGAAGTGCGTCGCGCCCAGCGACCTGTCGACCTGCGACATCATGAACGCGAACATGCAGGTCGTCAGCACGCCGCCGAAGAAGTGCTCGGTCACGGCCAGCGGCACGACGGTGTACGCCTGGACCTCGATCGTCCCGGTGACGAGGAGGAGCTGAAGCACGAGCGGCACCGCCCGGAGCGCCGCGGCCACGAAGACCGCGCGGAGCAGCGACGCACGGCTGGCCAGCGCCGCCCCCGCGAGCGAGCCCAAGATCGACCCGACGATGCCCCAGCCGCCGAGCCACCCGGCGACGGTCTCCGGGGTCAGGCCCTGCACCTTGACCAGGTACGGGCCGAACATGGCGTCGGCCAGCGTCTCGCCAGTCTTGTACGTGCCGACGAAGAGGAGCAGCGCCCACGCGCCGGGCCGCCGGACGAGCCCGACGATCTGCCGCAGCGTCGCTCGCACGCCCGGCTCCACCGCCGCCACGTGCCGTCGGACCGGCGGCTCCTTCCAGATCGAGAGCCCCGAGGTGATGAGCACGTACAGACCTGCCATGGCCAAGAAGAGCCCACGCCAGCCGATGAAAGCCGACGCAGCGACGAGCACGCCGCCGCCGACCGCCATGCCGATCTTGTAGCCGACCACCTGCGCGCCGTTGCCCGCGCCGAGCTCTTCGGGCTCGAGGACGTCCACCGCCAGCCCGTCCACGGCCACGTCCTGCGTCGCGGCGAAGAGGTTCATCAGCAGCACCAACAGCAGGAACGCCATCAGGTGCTCCTTGGGCGTGACGAAGGCCGCGGCGGCGCAGGTGAGCGCGAGCAACACCTGCATCGGGACGATCCACGACTTGCGCCGGCCGAAGCGCTCATTCCCCAGCCGATCGACGAAGGGCGCCCACAGCGCCTTGAGCAGCCAGGGCAGCGCGAGCGCGCGCGCCAGCGACACGCGCTCCATCGAGAGGCCCAGCGCGGTCAGGTACAGGCCCAGCGCGTTGGCCTGGAAACCGAACGGCAGGCCCTGGGCAAAGTAGAGCGCCGCGAGGAGGCCGATCTTCCTCGGGGCGATCCGGCTCACGCCAGCATCTCGATCAACATGCGCTCGAGCTGAAGGCGCACGCCGCCGTTGCGCTGGGTGATGGCGTTGCGCGCTTCGTCGAGCAGCTGCGCGCGCCGGGCGAGCGTGACGGGACCGACCTTCGCCGCGGCCTTCTGCGCCAGGGGCAACAATTCGTCACTGATGAGGCTGGTGCCGCCGGCCTGAGCCACCGCGACGTCGCGCAGCCAGGTCTGGAGCACGTCCAGGGCCAGCTCGGCGCTGGCGCGATCGTCGCCCCACTGCTCGGCCAGCGCGATCCACCCGCGGGCGTCGGCGCGGGTGAGCGCTTCGTAGCCTTCGATGATCGCGTGGCGGTGCTCGAGCGAATCGGCGTCGAGCTCCAGCGCGCGGGAGAGGCTGCCCTGCGCCATCTTCGCGACGCGGCGGGCCTGCTCCGGCGCCATCTTCTCGAGCGCGCCGAGCCGCTCGGCGACCACCTCGTCGGGCAGCGGGCGGAAGGCGGCCTTGGCGCAGCGGCTGCGAATCGTGGGGAGCAGCTTGTCGGGCGCGGAGGACACGAGGATCAGCACGGTGTCCTTGGGCGGCTCTTCGAGCGTCTTGAGCAGCGCGTTCTGGGCCGGCGGGTTCATCGCGTGGGCGGTGATCAGCAGCGCCACCTTCGTCTTCGCTTCGAGCGCGTGGAAGGCGAGGCGCTCTTGGAGCTGGCGGATCTGCTCGATGCGAATGTCGCGGGACGGGGTGCGATCGAAGTCGGAGCGCGCGGCGAGGCCACGGCGCACCAGCTCGTCCTCCGGCATGATCCAGGTGACGTCGGGGTGGTTGCGCTTGAGGATCCGCGCGCAGCTCGAGCAGGTGCCGCAGCCGACGCCGGGGGCCTTGGGGCAGGTCAGCGCCTGGGCGAAGCCGACGGCGGCCAGTTCCTTGCCGATGCCCTCGAGGCCGTGGAACAGCCACGCGTGGTGGACGGTGTCCGTGCGGAGCGCCTTGTTGAGCGCGTCGACGGCGCGGTCCTGGCCTTGGACGTTCGAGAGCGGCATGGCGGAGGCGGCGCGTAGCACAAGCTTGATGGGGCCGGCGCTCATGTCAGAGTGGCCGGCCACACCGTGCTGCACTTTCTCCTCGGCAACTGGGCGCTGTTCTTGGGCGGGCTGACCTTCGTGGTGACGCTCGGCCTGTGGCGCTTCGCGAAGGACCCGGACTTCAAGCGAGACGCGGGCGGCGCGGTCCTCTACTTCGGTGTGTACGTGGTGCTGCGGCTGTCCGGCGACGCGTTCGACGCGGGGATCCCTCCGGAGTGGCGCGTCTACGTGCGGGTCACCTGGCTGCTGGCCTTCGCGTACGGCGTGGCGCGGCTGGTGGTGGCGCTGGCGCTGCTGGTGCGGCGGATCTTCACCAAGGCCCCGACGCCGAAGATCCACCGCGACGTCGCCGACTTCATTCTCTACTTCGTCACGACGATCCCGATCCTCAAGACGCAGCTCAAGCTCGACGTGTCCACGCTGCTCGGGACGTCGGCCGTGCTGTCGTTGGTGCTCGGCTTCGCGCTGCAGGACACGCTGTCGAACCTGTTCTCCGGCATTTCGCTGCAGCTCGAGCCGCCGTTCCAGGTGGGCGACTTCATCAAGGTGGGGCAGCACGAAGGGCGGGTCGTCCACATCGCCTGGAGGTCCTGCCGGATCGAGACGATGCGGCACGAGCTGATCACGCTGCCCAACGCGATGGTGGCGAAGGAGGCGGTGCTCAACTTCACGCGCGGCGGGCGGCCGGTGGGGATCGATCTGCGGGTGCTCGCCGGGTACGCGAACCCGCCGAATGAGGTGAAGGCGGCGATCCTCCAGGCGCTCGACGACAGCCCGCTGGTGCTCAAGCAGCCCAGGGCGACGGCGCGGACGAGCGCGTTCGACGACTCTGGGGTGCAGTACCTCATTCGCGTGTTCATTCAGGACTACGGCGCGCTGCCGAGCGTGTACGACGAGGTGCTGAGTCGGCTGTGGTACCGGTTTGGGCGCGAGGGGATCGAGATCCCTTTCCCGCAGCGGGTCATCACCATGAAGCAGGCGGCGCCGGCGCAGTCGGACCGGGTGCGGCTCATGGACAGCTTCGAGCTGTTCGCGCCGTTCACGGCGGAGGAACGGGCGTCGCTGGCGAGGGCCGCGCGGGAGCGGCGCTTCGGTGCGGGCGAGGCGGTGGTGACGCAGGGCGAGGCGGGCGAGACGTTCTACGTGGTGGCGCGCGGGCGGCTGAGCGTGCGCGCGGGGACGCCGCCGCGTGAGGTGGCGACCGTCACCCCTGGTGAGGGCTTTGGGGAGATGTCGCTGATGACCGGCGAGCCGCGCGTGGCGACGGTGGTGGCGACGGAGGACTGCGTGCTGTTGGAGCTGGACCGCGCGGCCTTCGCCCAGCACTTCGCCGAGCACCCCGAGCGGGCGACTGCCATGGCAGAGCTGCTCGCGTCGCGGAAGGCGGGGCTTTCGAAGGCGCTGGCGGAGTTCGAGGCGAAGCCGAAGGACGCGGGGCGGATTCTGGAGCGGCTGCGGGCGGTGTTCAGGACGTGAGGGCCGCAACCCGGACGCGTGGGGCGCGGCGACCGCTGCACCAATCGCCGAACGAGCGCAAGCCCACCAGGTGGGCCAATGTGGCCGCCCGCCAAAGGAACAGGCGCGCCGAGGCCGCGACTCCTCGAACGCGCTGGAGTCGTTCGGGATGAGCCCCGGGGGTCGCGCGTCGACGCGGAGTGCGGCCCTCGAGTCGACCGGCGGCCAGTCGCCCTACGCACCGCCCGAGGGCATGACGAAGGCCGACTGGAAGAAGATGACGGCCGAGAAGAAGCAGATGCTCAGCCAGATGTTCACTCCGTCGAAGTGGAACGCCACCGCCAAGGAGAACATGGCAACGGAGGTCACGATCAAGCCGATGGAGAAGGGCAGCTTCGCGGAGTCCATCGGTACGCAGCTGGGCAAGGAAATCATCTGGGCGAACAAGTTCCCCAACGCTCCTCCGACGGAAAAGCAGACGGCGGCCATCGCCAAGCACCTCGACGGCTTCGCCGACGCGTTCAACAAGCGCTTCGGCGGCCAGGAGAAGGCCACCGTGAAGGAGATGATGGACTTCGCGAAGACGTACGCGAACAAGTTCTGGACGCGCTGAGCGGCGCCGCGGCGGGCCGCGAGCTGAAGGGCGGCCTCGCCGGCGTTGCTGAAGGACGGCGAGTCCGCGTTACGGCGTTGGCGGTGTCGGCGGTGGCCGAGCCCTGACAGCGAGGCCCGGCTCGAAGCGCGTCACGGGGCCCGCGTCACTGCGGACGTTGCCTTGGCGAGACGGCCTTTTCCGGGCCACGTAGCGCTGGGCAGCGGTTCGGGCCCGCACCGGGGCCGGAGGCGGGGCTGTTGGGCGCGCCGGGTCGCGGGACGCGCCGGGCGTTCGACTCAGAACTCGTAGACCAGCGCGACGCCGTTCACGCCCGGCAGGCCCGCATCGCCTACGTGCGGATCGACCGGCGACCACGCGTGTCGCTGCGTCGAGAGGAAGTAGCTGTAGTCGACGCCGGGGGTGTAGTCGGCCGGGCCCGCGCCAGCGAACGGGTAGCTCGAGCCGCCGGCGCCGGGGCCTCCGGGCTGCGAGCCGCCCCCTGAGTTCGCGCCGCCCGCTCCACCGCCGTTGCGCCC
>JALHOS010000285.1 GCA_022842905.1 Myxococcaceae bacterium
GCACACAGCGCCCCGGAGAGCGGATCCGGCCGGTGCAGCCACCCGGGCAACAGCCCGTCGGGAGGGCGTACCTGCAGCCGGCCACTCCAGGCTCGCGCCAGCCGCTCGAGGTCGAGGCGCGGCGGCGGGCCCGGCAGTTGCCACACCGGCGTCAGCTCGAGCGACGCGCCGAGCGGCGCCAGCGTCGGTCCCAGCGCCTCGGCAGAAGCGATGTCCGTCTCCACCGCCCGCCATACGAGCGTCGGCGCCGAGCCAGGGTCGCGCACCCAGAGCGTGTAGTCACAGACGAGCCGAGGCGCCGCAGCCCCCCGGAGCGCGCTCAGCACCGGGAACAGGGAGCGTTCGAAGGGCCGCGCACCGTCCACGCGGAGCACCGTCAGCGCCGGGAGCGCGTCGACCTCCGCGGCGCGCGGTGGGTGTTCTACGTCGAGCCACACCGCCAGCCCCTTCACCCCAAGCCCGGCGGCGAAGCTCGCCGGTACGCTCCGCGGAAGCTCCAGCGCCTCGAGGGCCGGCAGCGCGCCCAGCGCCGCGTTGGAGACGGGCCGGCCGCCACCGGTGTTGAGGCGCAGGTGCCGCAGCTGCGGCGCCGCGCGGAGCACCTCGTCCGTCAACTCGAAGACTCCCCAGCCCGTGAGCGAAGTGAGCCCCGGCGAGTTCGAAAGAACGCCCGGCGTGACCGTGCCCGTGGACACCGCCAGCGCGCGCAGCCGTGGAAAGCGGGCCGTCAGCCGCTCGTCGACGACGCCAGCGCGCGGTCCTCCCGCCACCAAGAGCGTGTGGGCTTCGAAGCGCGCGCGGCGCGACGACGTGAGCGCCTCGAGGTCCACGAAGCCGAGCGCCTCCGCGTCGCCACCGACCTCGGCGTCGAGCAGCTGGGTGGCGAGCGGGCGCGGCAGACCGTTGAGGCCGTGCAGGTCACGGGCCGTGCGCCACGCCCGCGTCAGAATGGACACGCCCCCGAGCTTCGAGGCGACGGACACCGCCGCGGGGAAGCCGCGTTCGAAGTAGCAGGTGCCGGCCTCGCGCAGCGGCCCCGCGGCGACCTCCCGGGCCCCTTGGTGTTGCATGAGCTCGGCTTCACGCTGCAGTCGGTCGAGGTCAGGCCGCGTCTTGGCCCGCGCCAGCTGCAGCGAGATGAAGAGGCCCCGCGCGTCGCCGCGCTCCGTCAGGAAGTCCGCGTACACGTGCCGTGGCCCGTCGTCGTCCGGCCGCTCGAAGATGGCGTCGAGCAGGCTCGCCGCCTGGGCTGCCGAGTCACGCGTGGCCGCAGCGCGCCGGTCGTCCTGCTGCGTCAGCTCCGAGAAGCGCGCCTCGAGTCGTCGCAGCGCCGCCTCGTCGTCGTCCGAGAGCGGCGCCGCGAGCGTGTTGGGCAGCGTCCGAGCGGCCTTGCGCAGCGCCCGCCCCACCTCGTCGCCCAGCGCCGTCCGAGCGCTGCCGCCGAAGCGTTCGCCTGCCTCCGCGAGGGCCCCTTTGACGCGTACGTCGTTGGCCGCCTGCAGCGCCGCGAGCACCGCCGTGTAGAACGAGCGGGCCGACCTGTTGGCGTAGGGCGGCGCTTCGAAGACGGACAACAGCCAGTCGACGACGCGCGGGTCGTCGCGTGACGCCAACGCTTGGACCCGCGCGGTAGCGATGCCGACCTTGAGCCCTGGGCCCAGGCTCGCCAGCAGCGCAGGGAGGTCCTCCGGAGCGCCGCGCCGCGCGACCGCCAGCCACTGCTCCATGTCTTGCTTCGAGCGCCCCGCGCCCACGGCGTGCGTCGCGGGCGGCGTCAGCCAGGCGACGACACGGGCCCAGCGCGGGTGCCGGGTGCCTCGCCAGCGCGCCAGGGCGTGGTGCAGCTCGTCAGCCATTCACCCGTCCGCGGTGATGGCGCGGACGACTTGGAGCGCCGGCAGGCCGGTGACGCCGCCGCCGCCGTGAGTGGCGGACGACGCGTGGTACAGCCCACGAATGGGCGTGCGGAAGTCGGCGTAGCCAGCCGCCGGTCGCAGGTGAAAGAGCTGCGCGGGTGACAGCTCGCCATGGAAGATGTTGCCGCCCAGCAGCCCATACGTCGTCTCCATGTCGTGCGGCCCCAGCACCTGTCGGTGGAGAACGGAGTTGGTGAAGCCGGGCGCCACGCCTTCGAGCCGCGCCACCAGCCGGTCGGCGTACGCGTCCAATTCCTCACGGTGCGGCGCGGCGTTCCACGTGTGCGGTACCCACTGCGTGAAGCACGACATGACGTGTTTGCCTTCCGGCGCCAGCGTCTTGTCGAAGACTGACGGAATGCAGATGTCGGCGAAGGGCCGGTGTGAGGCTTTGCCGGCCGCGGCTTCCTGGAACGACGTCTCGAGCTCGTCGAGTGAGTCGGCGAGCACGATGGTGCCGCCGTGCACCTGTGGGTCGAAGCCTGGCTTGCAGCGGAAGTCCGGCAGCCGGTCGAGCGCGAAGTTCACCTTCACCGTGCCGCTGCGGGTGCGCCAACGGCGAATGTCCTGCACGAAGTCGTCGGGGAGCTCCCGCGCGTCGAGCAAGTCGAGGAACGTGTGCTTGGGGTGGCCGGTGGCGACGACCGTGCGGGCGCGGTACTCGTCCCCGTTGGTCAGCGCGACGCCGGTGGCTCGCCCGTCTTTGACGAGAATGCGCGCGACGGTGGCGTCGGTGACGATGGTGCCTGAGAAGGCGCGCACGGCGTTGGCCATGGCCTGCGTGACGCCGCCCATGCCACCCTTCGGGAAGCCCCACTGGCCTTGCTGCCCTTGGCCCACGTCCCCCAGCTTGTGGTGCACCAACACGTAGCCGGTGCCCGGCGTGCGCGGCCCCGCCCAGGTGCCGATGATGCTGGACACCGCGAGCGTGCCTTTGAGCTGCGGCGACTCGAAGTGCTCGTCGAGCAGCTCGGCCGCGCTCGAAGCGAAGAGGCGCGTGACGTCGGCCACCTGCCGCACCGAGAGGTCTTTCATGCGCCAGGCGAGGCTCAGCTGGTCGACGACGTCGCTGATGCGCTTCGAGCCGAGCTTGGGCGGGACGACGGAGAGGAGCGGACCGAGCACTTTGCCCAGGCTGCCCAGCCACGCGTCCCAGCGCGCAAGTGCGGCCACGTCGGCGGTGGAGAACTTCGCGACCTGCGCCGCGCGGGCGTCCGGGTCTTCCGGGAGCATCAAGAAGCGGCCGTCGGCGTGCGGCGCGAAGTAGCCGTGCTGCGGGAAGACCTCGTAGCCGTGGCGCTTCAGCTCGAGCTGCTCGGCGACGCTCGGCGGGAGGAGGCTGACGACGTAGGACAGCGACGTCACCTTGAAGTCGGGCCCGAAGGGCTGCTCGGTGACGGCGGCGCCTCCGACGATGGGCCGGCGCTCGAGGACGACGACCTTCTGGCCGCGCTTGGCGAGGAGCCCGGCGGTGATGAGGCCGTTGTGGCCTGCGCCGATGATGAGGACGTCGACGTCGTGGGAAGCGGGCATGCGCGCGGCAGATTGGTGCAGACCGTGGCGGGAGTCGATCGGCGCGTCGGCTGCGGCGCGACACCTCTGCCGGCAGGGTTCGCGGTGCGCGGCTGGTGGCTACTTCTGGTTCCGCAGCGCCGCCTCGAGCTCGGCGACGCGTCGCTCGGCCTCTTCGCGGCGGCGGGTCTCGTCGTCCAGTCTGCGCGTCTCGTCCTCGAGCCGGTGCTGGAGGTCATCCACCATTTGCTCCAGGCGCTCCGCCAGCTCCGACGTCTCGAGCAGCAACGCGTTGCCGTCGTAGAACCGAAGCTTCCCGTTCTCGAGCTGCAGGTCCAACCCGAGCTGCTCACACCGGTAGCGCCCCTGCTGCGGGACGATGGGCACGTACTTCCGCCCCAGCCCCGGCAGGCGGTACGCCAGCAGCGACGGCACGTTGCGGTCGAAGATGAAGTACTCGGGAATGCCCAGGCGCGCGTACCGGTCCACGTTGTCGACCGCGTCCTTCTTGCGGTCGCCGCCGACGTGCACCTCCATCACCACGTGGAGGCCTTGGCCTTCATGGTCGACGACCCACTTGCCGCGCACCTTGTCCTCGGCGCCGACGACGGCGAGGAGGTCCGGCGCGAAGCGAGGCTCGGCCGGGTAGTACACCGGCAGCTCGGACGCGAGGTACACGGCGCGGCCCTTGCGGCGGAAGTGCCCGCGCAGCGTGTCGAGCGCCGAGACCTTGCCCCAGAAGTGGAGGTCACCTTCGGGCGGAGACAGCTCCGCGTCCGTCACTTCGTTCGGCAGCGCAGCGACGACGCGAGCGCGCTCCTCCGGCGTCATGCGCAGCCAAGTGTCGTGCGCTGGCGCCATCGGGTACCGGCTCGACGCGGAGGGCGGCATGACGAGTCGTGAGCGTCCACCGCGCCGCGTCCGCTCGTCAACAGGGCTCCCTTCGTCCCCGCAAAGGCGACGGCGCCGCCAGGCTTCCCCAGCGACGCCGCCACGGTGCTCCACGCTCGCCTTTCGGCTCAGCGCTTCAGAACTGATTCCACAGGTACTGGTTCGTCACCTCGTGGTGGAACTGAATCTCCGGCACCTTGATCATCGACCCGAGCGCCTTCGGGCAGCGGTCCGCCTGCATCTGCTTGAGCTCGGCGAACTTCGTCGCCACCGCCTCACCCAGCACCTCGTTCATGAACTTGCTCGACTTGAACAGGCGCACGGCGTCGTAGATGTTGTCCGGCAAGAAGCGCGTGCGGCTGCGCTTGTTCTCGTCGGCCGTCTGCTCGCTGCCCTGGCCTTCCATGATGGTCCGCATCAGCGAATAGAAGACCATGTACGGGTTGGCGTCCGGGGCCACGCTGCGCACTTCGATGCGAGCGGAGCGCTCGTTGCCGGTGGGGATTCGCACCATCGCCCCGCGGTTGTTCGGCGACGCCTTGATTTGGTTCGGCGCCTCGTAGTGTGGATCCAACCGGCGGTACGCGTTGACCGAAGAGTTGAGCACCAGGCACAGGTCGTCCGCGTTGGTGAGGATGCGGTCGATGGCCTCCCAGCCCGTCTTCGACAGCCCGTCTTGTCCCTTGGGGTCCCAGTACAGGTTCTTCCCGCCCTTGCTGAAGGACATGTTGGTGTGCATGCCGTTGCCGTTCACGCCGGTGACCGGCTTGGGCAGGAAGCACGCCGTCATGCCCATGTTCGCCGCCACCTGCCGGCACAGCAGCTTGTAGAGCTGCACCTGGTCCGCGGTGATGAGCGCTTCGCTGTACGTGAAGTTCATTTCGAACTGGCTGGGCGCCACCTCGGGGTGGTCCTTCTCGTTGCCGAAGCCCATGGCCCGCTGCACTTCGGCCGCCGCGTCGATGAAGTTGCGCAGCTGATCGCCCGGCAGCGAGTGGTAGTAGCCGCCCGTGGACACGTATTCGAACGCGCGCGTCTCGAAGTAGTGCCGCTCAGCGTCCTTGCCCTTGAAGAGGAAGCCTTCGATCTCCGGCGCCACGTGGCAGACCACGTTGTCCTTGGTGAACAACTGCTCGCCGTACGCCTTGAGCTTGCCGCGCATGTCCGACGCGTACGGCTGCCCGTCGCGGCCGAGCACCTCGCTGAACACCAGCACCTTGCCCGGGCCGAACACGTCCGCCGGCAGCCAGTAGAAGGCCGACCAGTCAATCACCAGCCGCAGGTCCGACTCGTGCTGCGCCGAGAAGCCGCGCACGCTCGAGCCGTCGAACGTCAGGTTGTCCTGCGACTTGAGGAGGAACTTCTTGTCGTAGTCCAACATCTGCAAGCGGCCTTCGAGGTCCGTGAAGCACACCGTGACCGCCTTGATGCGCCGCTCGTCCGTCAGGTACTTCATGCGCGCTTCACGCAGCTTGTCCGGGGCCTCGCGGCTCAGCCGCGCCTGCTTCACGGACAGGTTCATCTCCTCGAGCTGCTCGTACGGAATCTCCAGAAAGTCGCGAAGGACCGGCTGTGTCATGGGTTGCTCCTTGGGTGGGGTGAGAAGGCGAGCGCTTCGTGGCAGAAGAACAAGCCTAAGTCGAGCCCCAGATAGTGTTGCTGACGCAAACTGAAGGCTTCATTGGGCGCAATCAAGAGCACGCCGTGGGCCCAGGGCGCGAGTCTTCACGCAGGGTTGGAACCGGCAGGCTGCCTGGGACAGGCGGCCCGCTTCAGTAGACGTACACGCGGCGGGGAAGCGGCGCGCCGATGGCGATGGTCTCGCCCGACGAGTCCAGACTCACGGACCACCCCATGTGCTCAGGCCCCGTCGGCCCCACGCGAGGAGGTTTGAGGTACCGCAGCTCGGTCCACCCAGTGCTGCTGGGTCGGTACAGGAAGACCGCGCCAGCGCTGCCCTGGTCCCCTCCGGAGAGGCCGATGGGGGTGTTCCTGGTGCCATCGAGGCCGGCTGCGTTGCCGCGCTCGCGAATGGCACCGACCGCCAACAAGTCGCCTTCGACGTTGAAGGCCAGCGAATAGCCGAAGCGCATGCTCGAGCCCGCGGGCGGCGCGAGGAAACCCGTCTGGGTCCACGTCGACGACGTCAGGCTGCTTCGTGAGTACACCCACGCCGCACCGTCTTCACTGTTGTGCTGATACCCGCCGATGGCGACGCGGTCGCCCCTCGCGTTCATGGCGACGGTGCTTCCAAACCGGCTGCCGCCGCCCCCGCTGGTCTGCGCGTCGCTGAGCAGCGTCGTCGGCGAGCCCCAGGGCATGCTCGGATCCGACCTGGAATACACGTACGCGGAGCCCGACGAAGTCGCGGCCGCGTCCCACATGCCGACCGCCAGCGTGAGGCCTGTCGCGTCGATCGCCAACCCGCCGTTGACCAGGTTCGTCCCAGGCACGCTCATGGAGTCTTGCTGCGCCCACGTCGGCGCTCGGAACGTGCGCACGCCCCGAGGACTCGCGCCGCTGGACACCGCGAGGACCGTCCCGTCCTTGCTGAGGGCCAACGAGCCTCCGAGGGCACTGCCTGTCGCGCCGAGGATTGTCGTCACTTGGTTGAAGTTCCCAGCCCCGCGAGTGAACACATGCACCCGTCCCGTGAAGGAACTGTACGCGTTGTCCGCCACCACCAACACGAACCCGAAGCTCTCGAAGGCCACTCTGAAGCCGAAGTTGGTCCCTCCAGTCGTCGTCAATGTCTGGAAGAAGCCGAAGCTCCCATCACTCTGGCGGCGGTAGATGTCGACCGCGCCGCCGCCCGGCCGATTTGGCGCGCCCGACGCCAACCACAACCCGTCGAGGCTCAACGCCACGTCGTCACCGTCAGCGCCGGGAATCGTCCGGCCCACGTTCCGCGAGTCGGCCTGGGTCAAGGGAATGGACGTCGGCGCGCTGCAGTCGGTGGTGTTGCAGGCGCGGACCTCGAGGGCTCCGCCGTCGGCCCAGCCGTAGAGGTGAGGGGCCAGCCGCGGCTGGTTGGGTTGCGCCGGGTCGAACCAATTCGTGAACGGGCTGTTGGGGGCGCGAACGAGGGCGTGAGTCGCGCCTCCACCCAAAGCCACGTTCAGCACGATGCCGCCGTCGAAGGCCGCGGTCGCGCTCGTCAACGCCGGCGCCGCAAACACCGGCCCGTCGACTCGGCGCAGGTAGATGTCGGTCACGGTGTTGGTGTCCGTGGCGGACAGCGTCTCCACACTCTCGAACACCACCCACTGGCCGTTGCGTGACAGCGACGTCGAGTCACAGCCACCGCCGGAGCGCGCTTCGTTGAGGCGCACGATTCCCCCGTCGCTCTGCCGCACGAAGCAGTCGAGCACGTTTCCGTTGCTGTCCGGCTGGGTCACCAGGTTGGTGGCGCGCGACAGGAAGGTCCCCACGAGGCCGTCGCTCGACAGGCTCGTGAGGAAGGTGTCTCCATTCGCGGGCAGCGTCGTGCCTGCCGCGACGCTCAGGAGGGTCGACGTGCCGCTGAACGCCATGGGTGGACGGAACGGCGCTTGGCGGCGGTAAACCTGGCCCACCGAACTGGCCACATTGGTGATGGGCGACGCCCATGCGGTGAACCAACTCGAGCCGAAGTCGTCGAAGAAGGTGTTCCCGTTCGAAGGCGTGCTGGGCGCACAAGTGGGTGCGCTGCCGTTGTCGGGCAGCGTTCGGCGACTCGCGTACGGCCAGTCGGCCCAATCCCACGAGTAGCTCGTCTGGCAGTTGCCCGGAATCGGTTCGACTTCGATGAACCCGATGCTCCGTGTCGACAAGTACCGCCCGTTCGACGAGAAGGTCTCGAGCGGGGTGTGGTCGTTCGGTCCTCCGAAGTAAGGAGAGCCGCTCGTGTTTCGGCCGACCACACGCAGCGTGCCGGTCTCCCGGTCGAAGACATAGGGGCGGAAGGTGCCGATGTTTGCGTGGCCTGGAAACAGGTTGGTGTTGCCGGCCCCGGTGAACGCGACGTACCGACCATCGCTCGACACCATCATGGCGTTCACGGTGACCCCAGGAGGCACATCGACCAGCCGCGTCCGCGTGCCCGTCACCCTGTCGAACGCGACGATGTCAGGCGACGTCTGCCAGCGGTTCGCAGCGCCACCATCGAAGGTCGTCATCGTGGTGTAGATGACGGAGCGCCCGTCTCCGGAGATGACAGCGTCGACACCGGGCGCGCCGGTCGCTTCCTGGGCGTCGCCCACGTTGACCCGCACGGTCGTTTGCAAGTCCATGTCTCGCAGGAAGGCGTCGACTCGTCCGTTGGTGTCTCCCGACACCAAGTCAGACGCCGCTGACAGAAACACCACGTAACGTCCCGAGTTGTCGACCGACGAGCGGAAGGAGCGCCCGTTTCCGGTTGCCATGCCCGTCGCGTTCAGCGACGCCGGCAGCGTTCGCGCATGGACACAGACGACGGCCACCGGCGTCATGCCGGCAGTCGCTGTGCCCGTCGCCGTCGGCACGTTGCACCGGATGCTCGGGGAGGACGTCGCCGTCACGGTGAGGCTGAACATGGACTCGGCCACCAACGGCGGCGACAGCTGCGACACGCCATTTCCCGCGACGACGGTATCGACGCCTTTCGAGCGGAGCGTGACGGTCTCCCCGCTCGGCAACCCAGTCACGTTGACCGGTACAGTGACTGTTTCGAAACACCGACCCTGAGCGCCGCGCGAGAACAGTTGGCCGATCTCCGCGCCCGTCAGCGCCCGGCTGTAGATGCCGAGTTCGTCCATTGCCCCTTGGATGCGCGCCAGGCCGTTCTGGCTGTTGCCCAGACGCAGCGGCAGGGTCGACGAGAACGCCGAAGAGCTCCCGGCTGACGTCGCGGTGACGTCGACACCATCGATGTACACCGCCGCGCCCGTGTTGCTCCACGTCCCGGCGATGTGCACCCATTGATTCAGCGGGAGCACCGTGGTGGCTGAGCCTTGCGCCACTCGAGTCCCGGCAATGACGCGCAGTCCATTGGTGGTGTCGAGCAGGAAGCCGTCGGTACCGCCCGCTGAGATGCGGTCGAAGAAGCGCCCGCCCAGGGATGATGTCAGGTTGACCCACCCTTCCACCGTGCCGCTGGCGAGGTTGAAGCCCG
Source organism: Myxococcaceae bacterium (assembly GCA_022842905.1). GTDB lineage: Bacteria > Myxococcota > Myxococcia > Myxococcales > Myxococcaceae > JALHOS01. The sequence continues at coordinate 9,451 of JALHOS010000285.1, forward strand.
GCTGCGTCGGGCTCTCCACGAGGGACATGCCACCCGCGGCGAAGTTCCAGGCGCTCCCCACCAGACCGGTGGTGTACGCCGGTGCCCCGTTGATCCACGCGGCGTTCGCGCGGTTCATTTCGTCCGCGGCGTCAAAGTCACCTCTGTACCAAACCAACAACCCTGGAATTGGCACACATGTGCCGGCGTCGATTCCGGCGTCGATTCCGGCGTCGATTCCGGCGTCCATTCCGCCGCTCCCAGCACTTCCTCCAGCGCCCGCACTCCCTCCGGCGCCCGCACTCCCTCCAGCGCCCGCACTCCCTCCAGCGCCCGCACTCCCTCCAGCGCCCGCACTCCCTCCGGCGCCCGCACTCCCACCGGCGCCCGCACTTCCACCGGCGCCCGCACTTCCACCGGCGCCCGCACTTCCTCCAGCGCCCGCACTTCCTCCAGCG
>JALHOS010000286.1 GCA_022842905.1 Myxococcaceae bacterium
CACAACGTCACGCCAGCCGCCGGGGCGTAGTGCGAGGCGAGCAGCCCCGGCGCGCGCACGCCGACGTCGCCCCTGACGACGGGCACGCTCACGCCGAGCACCGCTTCGAGCTGCTCGACGGGCACGCCGCCCGGCCGCAGCACCCGCGGCGAGGGCCCAGACAGGTCGACGATGGTGGACTCCACGCCCACGCTGCAGGGGCCCCCGTCCACCACCACGGCCACCGCGTCGCCCAGCTCTTCGCGGACGGCCTGCGCGGTGGTGGGCGACACTCTCCCGAAGCGGTTGGCGCTCGGCGCGGCGAGCCCGGTGCCCAGCCCGCGCAGCACGGCGAGCGCCAGCGGGTGGTTGGGCACGCGCAGCGCCACCGTGGCCTGCCCGCCCGTCACCACGTCGCTGACGAAGTCGGCCTTTGGGAGCACCAGGGTGAGCGGCCCGGGCCAGCAGGCCGCCGCGAGGCGTTCGGCTTCGGGGGGCCAGCGGCTGGCCCAGGTGCGGGCCTGGGTCACGTCCGCGACGTGGACGATGAGGGGGTGGCTGGTGGGTCGGCCCTTGGCGGCGAAGATGCGGCGCACCGCCAGCTCGTTCGTCGCGTCGGCGGCCAGGCCGTAGACGGTCTCCGTGGGCAACCCGACGAGCTGCCCTTCCTTGAGCGCGGCGACGGCGGTGGCGACGACATCGACAAACATTCGAGGGGTGGCATGGTAGAGGCCTTCGCCATGCCGAGCCAGCCGTCGAAGCGCCTCGAGACGTTCAAGAACCCCGCCCCCGTGCGCGACTACGAAATCGCGTTCGACTGCCCGGAGTTCACCTGCCTGTGCCCGCTGACGGGCCAGCCCGACTTCGCCCACTTCCGCATTCGCTACGTGCCGGACGAGAAGTGCGTCGAGCTCAAGAGCCTCAAGCTGTACCTGTGGAGCTTCCGCGACGAAGGGGCTTTCCACGAGGCCGTCACCAACCGCATTCTGGACGACGTGGTGGCGGCCTGCGCCCCGCGGCGCATCACCGTCGAAGGTGACTGGTTCGTCCGCGGGGGTATCAGCACCAAGGTGACGGTGACGCACGAGAAGCGCGCGGGCAAACGGCGCTGACAGCGCGAGGCAACGCATGGAGAAGCTCGGCAAGTACCAGCTGCTCAAGAAGCTCGCGACCGGCGGCATGGCCGAGGTGTTTCTGGCGCGTTCGGAAGGCGCGCGCGGCTTCGCCAAGACGGTGGTGGTCAAGCGGATCCTCCCGCAGTTCGTCGAAGACGCGCGCTTCGTGGAGATGTTCCTGGGTGAAGCCACCATCGCCGCGCACATGAACCACCCCAACGTGGTGCAGGTGTTCGACTTCGGCGAAGCCGACGGTCAGTACTACCTGGCCATGGAGTACATCGACGGGCCGAACCTCCGCGGGCTGGACAAGGCGCTGCGCATGAAGGGGCAGCAGCTGTCGATCGCCCAGGCCTGCCGCATCGTCGCGTTCGCCGCCGAAGGCTTGCAGTACGCCCACGACCTCCTCGGGGAAGACGGGCAGCCGTTCAACCTGGTGCACCGCGACATCAGCCCGGACAACGTCATGTTGTCGCGCTCGGGCGCGGTGAAGGTGGTCGACTTCGGCATCGCCAAGCCCACCACCGGCATTCACCAGACGCGGTCCGGCATGGTGAAGGGCAAGCTGGCCTACATGCCGCCGGAGCAGCTGGCGCGTGAAGCGCTGGACCGCCGCACCGACGTCTTCGCGCTGGGCGTGGTGCTGTTCGAGTTGGTGGCCGGCGGCATGCCGTTCAACGCCGAGTCCGAGGTGTCCATCATCCAGGCGATCATGGACCGCAACCCGTTCCAGCGGCTGGCGGAGCGCGTGCGGGACGTGCCGGCGGCGCTCGACGGAATCCTGGCCAAGTGCCTGGCGAAGAACGCGAACGACCGCTACCCGTCGATGAAGGCGCTGCAGGCGGACCTCGAAGCCTTCCTCCAGACGCAGCCGCCGGTGGCGACGTCGGAGCTGGCCACGCTGGTGCGGGAGAACTTCGCGCCGTTGGCGGACCCCGCGGTGACGTCGCGGCCGTCGCTGAGCCCGGTCGCCACGCCGGAGCCGACCACCGAAGAAGCGTACGCGGCGACGCAGCAGCGCGAGTCCTTGCCGCAGGCGCAGCCCGTCGTGAGCGCCGCCGCGCCCGCACCGCTGGCTCCTCCGGTCGACGCAGGTCCCCAAGTGCCCGGGCTCGACCGCACCGAGCTGTCCACCCGCACCGTGCAGACGAAGCGCACGAAGACGGGCGCCATCGTCGCGGCCGTCGTCGGCGCAGGGCTCATCGTGGCGGTGGCGCTGGCCTGGCCGCGGGCGACGACCACCGCCGCCGTCGACGCGGGCTCGAGCGTCGCCCCAGTGCCGACGACGGTGAAGCCGCCAGAGGTGGCCGTTCCGCCAGTCGTGACGCCGGACGCCGCGGTGCCCGTCGTCGATGCGGGTGCGGTGGAGGTCGCCAAGCCGCCCGACGTGCCGAAGCCTCCAGACGTGGTGAAGCCTGACGTCGTCAAGGTCGATCGCCCCAAGCCCCCGGTGGCCGCCGCGAAGGCCACGCTCGAGCTGCGCATTCGGCCGTTCGCGAAGGTGTTCCTCGACGGCAAGGAGCTGGGCGAGACGCCGCTGGACCCTCAGCAGGTGAGCGTCGGCGCGCACAAGCTGCGGCTGGTGAACGCCGAGCTGGGCAAAGACGTCGTCGTGGACGTGCAGGTCCCCGCCGAAGGCACGGTCTTCAAGTACAACCTCAAGGAGTGAACGCGATGACTGCGAAGACGTGGTGGCTGGGCCTTCTGGCCGTGGCGCTCTTGGCGTTGCCGGCGTGGGCCCAAGGAGACGACGCGAAGAAGTACTTCAACGCGGCGGTCACCTTGTACGAGAACCTCGAGTACGAGAAGGCGCTCACGCAGCTTGAGAAGGCGCGGAGCAAGGCGACGGGGTCGGAAGACGAGATTCGAATCGCCCTGCTCGAAGGCTGTGTGCTGGCGGACATGGGCAAGGCTTCGAAGGCGACGGAGTCCTTCAAGCTGGGCTTCGGCCTCGACGCGGACGCGAAGCTGCCGGTGGCGGTCTCGCCCAAGGTGCAGACGTTGGCCGAGTCCGCGCGCGAGAGCGTCAAGAAGATGCTGGCGCCCACGCTCGAGCAGCAGCGCCTGGCGGACGCGAAGAAGAAGGCCGAGGCGGAGCTGAAGGAGCAGCAGGAAGCGCTGAGGCGCAAGGAAGCGGCGCTCCAGGAAGAGCAGCGGCGGGCGGCGGAGCGGCAGGCTTTGGCGGTGCCGCCGCCGGCGGTGAAGGATCAGGCCAAGCCGGGCAGCTCGCTGCGGGTGCTGGCGCTGATCCCCGGCATCCTCGGCGTGGGTGCGGGCGTGGCCGCGGCCGTCTTCTTCGGCATGGCGGGGTCGAACTACCAGGCGCTGGTCGGCCGCACCGCGCCGGTCGCGGACGCGATGAAGCTGCGCGACGACGGCAAGACGTTCACGACGCTCGGCAGCGTGTTCACGGGCGTCGCGGTGGCGGGCGTCGGCGCGGCGCTGACCATGTTCCTGCTCGGCGGCTCGTCTTCGGCGCCGGCGACCGCGGTGCTCTTCCCGACGGACGCTGGCTTCTTCGCGTCGGTCAGCGTGGCGTGGCCCGGAGCGCAGCGATGAGCCGGCCCACGGTGCCGCTGCGCTTCAAGCTGGCCGCGCTGGTCGCCTTCGCGCTGGGCTGCGCCACGACGGCGGCGCTGGTGATTCCCCCGGCGCACGCGCAGGACGTGAAGAAGTGGGAGCACTGGTGCCTGGACGTGGACGGCCTGCCGAAGAACGGCGATCTCGAGCGCGCTGGGGCTGAAGGCTGGGAGCTGGTGAGCGCGACGTTCCGCCCGCCGGTGGTGCAGGGCGGGAATTCGGTGGGCGGCGGGGCGATGTACGTGTGCTTCAAGCGGCCGAAGTGAGTGTCGTGCGGTGACGTCGCGAGCCGGCGCGGGTCTTGGGGCTTGGCTCGTCTGAGCCACCTGGCGCGGCCGGCTCCGCCTCGCTTCGTTCGCTTCCTTGCCCCCTCCTCACGCTGACCTACGGTCCACGGTCCCACCATGCGCCCTTACGAACTCATCAAGGCCAAGCGCGACGGCCAGGTGCTCGCCCCGGCGGACATTCGCGCCTTCATGGACGACTTCACGCGCGGCGTCGTCCCCGAGTACCAAATGGCGGCCATGTGCATGGCGGTCTTCTTCCGCGGCATGAACGCGGACGAGCTGGGCGCGTGGACGCAGGCCATGCTCGAGAGCGGCGACGTGCTCGACCTGTCCGACACGCCAGGCACGAAGGTGGACAAGCACTCCACCGGCGGCGTGGGCGACAAGGTGTCGCTGTCGCTGGCTCCGCTCGCGGCGGCGTGTGGCGTCCCCGTGCCGATGATCTCCGGCCGAGGCCTGGGCCACACCGGCGGCACGCTCGACAAGCTCGAGTCCATTCCCGGCTTCCGGGTGGACCTGTCCGTCGACGACTACCGGCGGCTGGTGCGTGAGGTCGGCGCCTGCCTCATCGGCCAGACGGCCACGCTCGCGCCCGCGGACAAGAAGCTCTACGCGCTGCGCGACGTCACGGCCACGGTGGACTGCATTCCCCTCATCGCCAGCAGCATCATGTCCAAGAAGCTGGCCGAGGGAATCGACGCGCTGGTGCTCGACGTGAAGGTCGGCAGCGGCGCCTTCATGAAGAAGCTCGAAGACGCGCGCACGCTCGCCACGACGATGATCGGCATCGGCCGCGCCATGGGCAAGCAGGTGGTGGCGCTGCTGACGGACATGAGCCAGCCGTTGGGGCGCACCGTGGGCAACGCGCTCGAGGTGATGGAAGCGGTGGACATGCTCAAGGGGTGCGCGCCCGCCGACTACACCGAGTGCACGTACGCGCTGACGGGGCAGATGTTGGTGCTCGGCGGCAAGGCGAAGGACGCGGCCGAAGCGCGGGCGCTCATGGAGGACGCGGTGAAGAGCGGCCGGGCGCTGAAGAAGTTCGAGGAGATCGTCACCGCGCAGGGTGGCAACCCCAAGGCGCTGCACGACTACGCGCTCCTCCCGCAGGCGGACCGCACGGTCCAAGTCCCCGCCACCCACGACGGCTTCGTCACCGGCATCGACGCCGAAGCGCTGGGGCTGGCCGCCATGGCGCTGGGCGCGGGCCGAGAGAAGGCCAGCGACTTCGTGGACCACGCCGTCGGCTTCGTGCTGCACAAGAAGGTCGGCGACAGCGTGAAGGTCGGCGAGGCGCTGCTCACCGCCCACGTCAACGACGAAGACCGGCTCGAGGACGTCGTGCGGCGGGTTCAGCGCGCGTATCAGACGGGCCCGACGGCGGCCGCGAAGGTCCCGCTCGTGCTCGAGACGCTGCGCTAAGGCCGTCGGTCCGGTGCTCTGCTAAGGCGGCGCCCCGCGCCCATGTCCTTCCAGTTCGACTTCGAGACCAGCCGTCACCCCTGGCGGCCGCTGGACTGGGCGCTCGTGGCGCTCATCGTCACGTGGGGCGCCGTCTGGCACCTGCCGCACCTGACTCATTCCTTCATCCACAACTGGGACGAGTCGATGCACCAGGTGGTGTCGCGCGGCGTCTACGACACCTTCTTCTACCCCCACATGTACGTGGACCCCATCTACCCGGTCACCGACCACAGCAAGTGGTGGTACGCCGACGCGTGGCTGCTCAAGCCCACCGGCCCCTTCTGGGTCAACGCGGTCATGATGAAGGTGGTGGGCGTCACGCCGGCTGCGTCTCGGCTCACCGCGCTGCTCGGCGAGCTGCTCGCGGCGCTGTCGCTCTTCGCGCTGCTGCGGCCTCAGGCGCGGCGCTTCTGGGCCACGGTGGGCGCGTTGGGCTTCTTGGCCGTGCCCTACAGCTGGACGCTGATTCAGGGGCACATGTTCGGCGACGTGACGGACACCACGCTCGTCGGCTGGGTGACGTTCGCGGTGCTGTGCCTGGTGTGGGCCGTCGAGCGGCACTCTTGGCGCTGGGCCTTCGCGGCGGGCGTCGCGACGGGCGTCGGCTACCTGTGCAAGACGCAGCTCGCGCTGGCGCCGCTGGGCGTGTTCGGCGTCATGTGGCTGCTCGGGTTGGTGGCCTTCAGCCCCGGCCCCCGCCTGCGCCACGTGCTGGCCATGTACGGCGGCTTCTTCGCCGCGGCGCTGCCGTGGAACCTCTACTGCGCGTACGCCTGGCCCAAGACGTGGAACGCCATGAACGCGTACACGCTGGGGCACTTCGGCAAGGACACGGGCACCGACATTGGCTCGTGGGCGCGGCCGGCCGACGCGATCTTCAACGAGGTCAACCAGCTCGAGCTGGCGCCGCTGCCCGTCGCCGTCGCCGCGCTGACGGTGGGGTGGCTCTTCTGGCGCGCGCTGACGAAGAAGGACCCGCTGTCCGTCGCGCTCTTCCTGTGGCTGGGCTCCACGTGGTTCGTCCACTCGGTGGCCCACGCCAAGCAGCCCAACCACGTCTGGAACTCGGCGCCCGCCGTCTTCGCGGCGTTGGCGCTGTGGGGGAAAGACGTGTGGCGAGCGCCTCGGCTCGCGGCGGCGGCCATCGGCGCGTTCGCGACGCCGCTGGGCATTGCGCACCTGCCTCAGCTGGCGAAGTGGCGTGAGGCGCTGCCCGCGGTGCTGGACGAGACGCGGAGGCTGCCGGGGCTCTTCGAAGGGCTCGCGCTCGCCGTCGGGGGCGTGGGCGTCGTCAGCGTGCTGCTCTTCGTGCCGTTCCTGCGCCGCTGGCTGGCACCGCTCCTTGCGTTCGTGGCCAACGCGCTGGTCCTGCACGTGCTGTTGTGGGCCGCGCCCACTGCGCTCATCACCCAGCGAGACTCGAAAGCCCAGGAGCGGCACCACAGCCACACCAAGGACGTGGGCCTCGCGCTCGACGCGGCCCTGCCCAAGAAGAGCGTGCTCTGGGCGGACTTGGACGCGGACCCGCCGAGCGCGCACCTCCACTACGACTTGATGTTCTGGAGCGGCCGCATGACGTATCGCCGCGGGCCCGACCTGCCGGCCGCGCAGGCCAAGGGCTACGAGTCCTTCCTGGTGACGCCCGCCGCCGCGCCCTTTGAGCCCATTGTGCAGGTGCCGGCCCACGCCTGGCTGCGCGCGTACGACTTGTCCAAGCCCGCCGCGCTCCCCGACGTGCCGCAGGGCGCCGAGCGGCTCGAGGTGAAGCAGGGCTCGCTGACGGTGCTGGGGTTCGGCGCCGCGCCCGTCGCCGCCACGCGGGACCGCTGGGCCTTCTTCGTGCGGCCCCAGGGTGTGCCGCACGAGCTGCGCGTGGGCTTCGTCACCGCGACGGGCACGGAGACGGTAGTGGTGTCCCCCGAAGCGTCGCTCGTCGGCCGCGGACGGCTGGCGGACGTCGCCTGGTTCGTGATGCCGGTGGTGGGGCCGCCGCGCGCCGCCGTCACCGCGCTCGAGCTGGACCCTGCCGCGCCGACGAAGCTGTCCGCCGCGCCGCGCTGAAGAAGGCTGAGCCCAGTCAGCGCAGCGACTCGACCGCGCGCCGACGCGTACGCCGCGGCCTCCAGCGGAGCCGCTTCAGTGCGTCAGCACCGCCGTGGTCCCGCGAGGTCCCCGGCTGGACCCTGCCGCGCCGACGAAGCTGTCCGCCTCACCGCGCAGAACGACGCTCAGCCCGGTCAGCACCGTGTTTCACCGGGCGCGCCGACTCGGACTCGAGCAGCGGCGCTTCATGGGCCTGAGAGCCGGCCCGCAATGTCGGAAGCCACGCTCAGGAGCCCGCGACGTCCTCGGGTGGGCTCTGCCGCTCCGAGGCACGCCCACCCCGGTCAGCGCCGCGTCTTCTGCGCGCGCGCCGCCGCGTACACCGCGGCCCTGAGCAGCGCCGCCACCATCGGCTGCGCGTCAGCCACGCCCTGGCCGGCAATGTCGTACGCCACGCCGTGGTCCGGCGACGTCCGCGGCAGCGGCAGACCCAGCGTCACGTTCACCGTGCGCTCGAAGTCGAGCGTCTTCGTCGCCACCAAACCTTGGTCGTGGAACATCGCGAGCGCCACGTCGTACGGGAAGCCGCGCCGCGCCTTGGCGAACAGCCCGTCGGCGGCGAAGGGCCCGTGGGCGTCGACGCCAGCCCGCCGCGCCTGGCGCACGGCCGGGGCGATGACTCTTGCGTCCTCGCTGCCCAACACGCCGCCGTCCCCGGCGTGGGGGTTGACGCCGCACACGGCGATCGACGGGGCTTTGCCCAACGCCTGCCCCAGCGTGCGCGACAGGAGCTTGAGCTTCCGGACGAGCGACGCCGTCGTCAGCGCCCGCGGCACGGCGCTCAGCGGCAGGTGGTTCGTCGCCAGCGCCACCCGCAGCTGAGGCCCGTCCATGAGCATGAGCACCTCGACGCCGAACGCGTCGGCTAGCAGCTCGGTGTGGCCTTGAAACGGGTGCCCGGCCTTGGTGATGGCTTCCTTCGAGACGGGGGCGGTGCAGAGCGCGTCGAGCTCACCGGCGTGGCCCGCGGCGACCAGCGCCAGCACGTAGTCGAGCTGGGCACGGCCGCCCGCTCGCGTCGGCTTCCCCGGGCGCAGGTGGGCGGCTCCCAGTTCGCTGACGGCACGCAGCTCGACGCCGGGCGGCAGCAGCGTGCGGTGCGCAGCGTCACCGAAGACGACGGGGCTGAGCGCCCGCCGCACCGCCGGTTTCCGCAGCGCCTTCGCGACGACCTCCGGGCCGATGCCGCAGGGGTCTCCCATGGAGATGCCGACGCGAGGCTTCATGAACGGCCAATACCAGACGTCACGCCTGGCCGGCGCGGCCCATGGTGCGCCAGGTGTCCACCGCGAAGGCGGTGTTGAACGCGAAGACGCTCGCGAACATGGGCAGGTACAGGTCCGGGGCCTGCGTCTTCACCGACAGCTCGACGAAGGTGAGCCCGGCCATGGCGAGGGCCCACACCAGCCCCAAGGCGCGCTTGGGCAGGTCGGGCCCGAAGGCCAGGTAGCCCAGACCGGGCAGGAAGAAGTTGAGCAGGGTGGCGACGACGCGAGGCATGGGACACTCCGGGTGAGGGTTGAGGGTCCACCATGGCGGACGAGGGTGGACGAGCAGAAGGCGCCGCCGTCCAGAAGACATGTCCGTGCGTCCAGGAGGGTGGACGACGACAGTCGGCTCCCGGCACACTCCAGCCGCTTCATTCACTCGGTGCGGGAAAGAGCGCGCGGCATGGGCCTTCGACAAGACACGCTGACCGACGTGCTGGGCTCGGTGCGGCTCTCGAGCACCGTCTTCTGCCGGGCGTCGCTGACGGCGCCGTGGGGCGTGCACACCCGGGGCCTCGACGGCGGGCTGTTCCACGCGGTGCTGCGCGGGCGGGCCGTCTGCGCGCTCGACCAGGGCCGAGGCACGTTCGAACTCGGGCCGGGCGACGTGGTGCTGCTGCCACACGGCGCCGCGCACCGCATGGTGGATCGCCAGCGCAGCCCGACGGTGCCGATTCGGGGGCGGGTGGTCGACGACGAGGCGACGGGGGTCGGCTGGCTGCGCCTGGGCGGGGGCGGCGAGGTGACGGAGTTGGTCTGCGGTCGCTTCGACTTTCAGCGGCACGGGGCGGTGGCGCACCCGCTGCTGTCGTTGTTGCCGCACGCGATTCACTTGCGGGCCGACGACGAGCGCGTGGTGGGGTGGCTCGCGTCCACGGTGCAGCTCATCGCGCAGGAGCTCGTGCGCAGAGAGCCCGGCTCCGGCGCCGTCATCGCCCGGCTGTGCGACGTGCTGGTGGTGCAGGGCTTCCGCGCGGTGGTGCAGGCGCCGGGGGAAGGGTGGCTCGCGGCGCTCAAGGCCGGGGCGTCGCGCGCGCGCTCGACGCGCTCCACTCGGAGCCCGCTCGGGACTGGAGCGCTGACGCGCTGGC
>JALHOS010000287.1 GCA_022842905.1 Myxococcaceae bacterium
GGCCGCTCGCTGAGCTGCTGACGGACGCGCAGGGCGCCTTCCAGTTCGACGGCGTGGCCGGCGAGGTGCTCTGGCTCGACGCCGAAGGGCCGGGCGGGGTGGCGACGGCGCAGGCGCGGCCCGGCGACGACGTGGTGCTTCGCCTGAGCGCGTCGGCGGTCGTCGTGCACCTCCGCGACGCCGAAGGCCGGCCGGTGGGTGAGGCGACCGTGACGGCGCGCAGCGTCGACACCGGCGCGGTGCGTCGTTTCCCCGTCGTGGCGCCCAACGGTGATGCGCGCGTCGAGGTCGCGCCCGGGACGTGGGATTTGAGCGTCGAGGTGGACGGTCGGGGCCGCGGCGGGCCGGAGCGCGCGGTGGTCGCCGCCGGGGCGCAGGCCGAGGTAACGCTGCGGCTGGAGCCGGGCGTCGTGGCGCAGGGGTTCGTGCGTGACGAAGCGACGGGGCTCCCGCTCAACGGCGTGCGGGTCACCGCGACGGTGCGCAACGGCATTCACTTGGCGCGCTTCTCGGTGGCCACCGACGCCCGCGGTTCCTTTGCGCTCCCGCCGCAGCCACCCATGGCGTGGGTCGAGTTCAGCCACCCCGGCTACCACCGCTGGGGGACCCAGGTGGCGAACCTGGGTAGCGCCGCGGTGGCGCTCAAGGCGCTGCCCAACCCGCAGGGACAGCAGCAAGGCGAGCCGCAGTACGAAGGCGTGGGCATGTTGCTCGCGCTGCGGGGAGCGCTGATCGTGGTCGACGGGGTGAACGCGGGGAGCCCGGCCGAGGCCGCGGGGGTTCAGCCGGGCGATGTGATCGTCGCGATCGAAGGCGCGCCGACGCGGCCGGGCGACATCAACGACGTCGTCTCTCGGGTCCGCGGCCCGGCGGGCTCTCCGGTGCGCGTGCGCTTCGAGCGGCAGGGGCGGCAGTTCGAGCTGGTGCTGCGCCGCCGCGTGCTGCTGCTCTGACTTGCGCGTGGCTCAGCTGACCTTGCGCTTCTTCCGCTCGCGGCGGCTCAGGCGCTCGGCCTGGACCTCCGGCGGCGGCTGAACGGTGCCTGGCATGGGCGTGAGGTTCTCTGGCGCAGGAGTCTCGGGGACCGGCGCTTCCGACGGCAGCGCCGGCAGGCGAATGACGAAGGCAGTGCCTTCTCCGGGGCGGCTCTGCACCGCGATCGCGCCGCCGTGGTTCTTGACGATGCGCTGGCAGATCGCGAGGCCCAAGCCGGTGCCTTTCTGCTTGGTCGTGAAGAACGGCACGAAGATGTTCACCTGCTGATCGGCCGGAATGCCGGGTCCGTCGTCGATGACCCAGATCTCCAGCGTCTCGACCCCGCGGAACTCGCTGAAGCGCTCGGCGCGCTGCACCTTGATGGTGATCGTTCCGGGCTTGCCTTCCATGGCCTGGACGGCGTTCTGCATGAGGTTGATCAGCACCTGCTTGAGCTGCTCGGCGTCGCCGTCGACGCGGGGCAGGCCGTCGGGCAGCTCGGTCTTGAGCTGCACGTGGCCGGGCAGATCGTTCTGAATGAGCCGCACGGTGCGGGTGACCACCTCGTTGACGTCGGTGGGGCCGAAGGACTGCTTGAGGGGCCGCGCGTAGTCCAAGAACGCCGTCACCACGCCGTTGAGCCGGTTCACTTCGTCCACGATCACGTCGACGAACTCGCGGTCGGCCTCGGGGAAGGACTTGGGGTCCAGGCACTGCGCCGCGCCCTTGATCGCCCCGAGCGGGTTGCGGATCTCGTGCGCCAAGCCGGCCGCCATCTCGCCGAGCGCGGCCAGGCGATCGCGCTCCCGCATGCGCTCGTAGAGCTTCGAGCTCTCGACGATGCCGGCGACCTGATCCGCCAGCGTGAGGATCGCGGCGATCTCGTCCGACGCGAAGGCTTCGGGCACGCGCTCGTCGAAGAGGTTGAGGAAGCCCAGCACCCGGTCGTTGCCAACGAGCGGCACGGTGATGCCGGCCTTCATCTGCTGCATGGCCCCGCGCACGTCGTTGAGCCGGCGGATCTCCTCGCGCGCCTTCCGGGCCTCCAGCGGCTGCGCCTTGAGCTCGGACATGCGCCGCTCCACCGTCTCGATCAGCTGGGCGCGCTCCGTACGGCTGACCAGCGCCCGCGCCGTGCCCGCGTCGACGAAGAGCGAAGGCTGGGGGCCTCGGCTGTCCAAGAGCCGGAAGCCCGGCCGGTCTTCGGCGAGCAGGTAGAGCGAGGCGTGGGTGACGCGCCGCGTCTCGTTGAGCCCGTCGAGGATCGCGCCGGCCAGCTGCGGCACGTCGATCACCGCGGCCGTGCGTCGTTGCAGCAGCCGCACCGACTCGAGGAAGGCGAAGCGCTGGCGGAAGAAGATCGCCACCACGCGCTCTTCGATCTTGTGGGCCAAGGGCTCGGTGAGGATCAACATCACGAAGGCCGCGACCAGCGTGTTGAACAGGTAGAGCGTGAAGTTCCTCTCGACCCACGCGGTCAAGACGACGAAGACCACCGCGAGGATCGCCGCGAGCACCGTCTGCGAGGCGATCTTTCCCAGCAGCTCGTGCAGGTCCATCAGCCGCAGGCGCTGCAGCGTCTGGGACAGGAAGAACAGGAAGAGCGTGGAGACGATCGGCCCCAGCGTGGGGAACGGAATGTCGAAGCGCGCGAGGAAGTCCAGGGCGGACGAGGCGATCGACAGGCCGGCGCCGATCGCCAGGTACATGAGCCGCCAGCGATCGATGCGGGACTCGCTGCTGCGCATGCGCGCGAGCAACAGCCACACCGGGAACGAGAGCGCCAACAGCACCCAGATCGACACGGCCACGCGCGCTTGCAGCAGCGTCGCCAGCGGGCTCGCCCCGACGCCCAGGCCGAAGAGCACCGAGATGAGCGACATGCGCTGACCGAAGCGCGCCGCCCGGGGGCTGAAGTTGAGGAACTCGAGGAAGAACGACAGTGCCGTCGACGGGACGATGGACCCGACGACGATCGTCGCGCCGAGCACCACGCGCCCGACCGCCCCCGAGTCTTCCGGGAAGAGGCCTTCGAGGAAGCGCAGGAAGTGAAACGCGCCGATCGAGCCGGCGAACAGCCCGTACAGCGTGGCCACCCGGGCTCGCTGGGGCCGCAGCACCATGGAGACGCCCAGCGCCAGGCCGACGATCGCCGCGAGCAGCGAGCTTTGACTGCGAATGTCCATGAACGTGGCTTCCGAGTGTAGCCGTGTACACTGCGCGCTGCGTGCGTGCGTGGTTCCTCAGTCTGCTGGTGGTGGGCCTTTCGGGCTGGGCTGGGACCGCCGAGGACTTGCCGCCCGAGCTCGTCGTCGCCGAGTCGGTGCCGATCGTCGACAACCCTGCGTTCCCACTGCCGGTGCCGCTCCCCGAAGAACTCGTGCAGCCGCGCGCGGCCCCCGCGGATGCTGGCGTGGCGCTCCTCGAGCGTTCCCACGTGGCGCCGTACTTCGCGGAAGGCCGGCTGCGCGACGCGAAGGCGGCCTTCGACGAAGGCAAGCTCGACCGCGCGCGAGCGTTGCTCGACGACGTCGAGGACACGGCGCCGGTGCGCTACCTGCGGGCGGTGACAGCGCTGCGGCTGCGGGACTACCCGTTCGCCGGCCCGGAGTTCGAGGCGCTCGCGGACAGCTACCTGCCCATGCGCGAGCGCTGCCTGCTCCAGGCGGGGTGGGCGTTCGAAGCCTCGAAGGACTGGGCCGCGGCGGAGCGCGTGTACGCCGGCATGTCGGGCACCTCTCGGCTCGCCTTCGACGCGGCGCTGGGGCTCTCGCGCGCGCGTCGCTTCACGAAGAACCTCAAGGGCGCGAAGGCCTCTCTCGAGCCGTACCTGAACAAGCCGGCGCCGCCGTGGGGGCGCGATCAGGGCGCCGAGGCGCTGCTGGCGCTGTCCGAGCTGGCGCAGGGCGCCGGTGATTCGAAGCTCGAGCAGGACGCGCTGCGGCGGCTGTGGGCGCAGCACCCGAACGCCCCGGCGGCCGCCAAGGGCGAAGCTCGCCTCGAGGAGCCCGAGAAGCTCGGCGTCGACCTCGTCGTTTCCCGCGCGGAGCAGCTGCTCGAAGCGCACAAGAACGCGGACGCGTTGGGCCTGGTCCAGCCGCACCTCGAGGCCCTCAAGCTGCCCGACCCGCTGGCCTGCCGTGCGCATTTCCTGGCGGGCAAAGCCCACCGGAAGCTGCGCGAGCACAGCCAGGCGGTGGCCGGGCTCAGCCCGGTCGCCAAGCGCTGCAAGGACAAGGAGCTCAAGGTGAAGGTGCTGTTCACCCTGGGGTTCAGCCAGGGCATCGTCTCGCCGAGGGCCGCCGCCGCGACGTACCAGCAGCTGGCCACGGAGTTTCCGACCAACCCACTCGCCGACGACGCGCTGTTCCTCGCGGCCGAGGCGCTCACGCGCGCGGACGATCTGCCTGGCGCGACGCAGCTGCTCGCCTCCCTCGCCAACCGCGCCGAGGCGGGGGACTTCACCGGCGACGGCCTGTTCAAGCTGTTCTGGGTGTCGTGGAAGGCCGGGCAGCACGACGAGGCGCTGGCGCTGCTCGAAGAGCTGGCCCAACGCTTCGCGACCGCCGAGGACGCGTACGAGCGCGAGCGCGCGGCGTACTGGCGGGGGCGGGTGCTCGAAGATCGTGGGCAGGGGGAAGCCGCGGAGCTCACCTGGGCCGCGCTCGCCAAGAACCACCCCATGGGCTTCTACGGCCTCATCGCCCGCGAGGCGCTCGAGCGGCGGAACGACGAGCTCGCCGCCGCTGTGCGCGCTGGGGGCACGCCGCCGACGCAGGCGGCCGATCCGTTCCCGCTGCCCTTGGGCCCGCTGGCGGGGCTGCCTGCGTTCCACACGGCGGTGGAGCTGGTGCGGCTGGGCTTTGGAGACCTGGTCCCGACGGAGCTGTTGTCCGTCGACCGCGCGGGGCTCCCGGTGGAGTCGCGGCGGGTGCTCGTCCACCTGCTCTCGCTCGCCGGGGAAGAGCGCACCGCGCACGGCATGGCGCGGCTGTGGCTGCGGCAGGATCTGAGCCGCCCGGTGACCGAGAACAACCGCGCCCTCTGGGAGATCGCCTACCCCAAGGCCTTCCGCGACGTCGTCGTGCAGCACTCGAAGGCGGCCGACGAGCTCGATCCCGATCTCCTGCAGGCGCTCATGCGCGAAGAGAGCGCGCTCGATCCGAAGGCCCTGTCCTGGGCCGGCGCGTTGGGGCTGTGCCAGCTCATGCCCGCCACCGCCGCTGGGGTCGCTCGACAGCTCAAGCTCAAGGCGCCGACCCGCGCGGCGCTGCTCGAGCCCGAGCTCAACGTGCAGCTCGGCGCGCGCTACCTGTCCGATCTCGTCCGCCACTTCGCGGGCACCAAGCCGTACGCGTTGGCCAGCTACAACGCGGGGGAGGGGGCCGTGCGCCGCTGGCGGCAAGAGCGCGGTGAGCTGCCGCTCGACGAGTGGATCGAGAACATTCCCCTCCAGGAGACGCGCGGGTACGTCAAGCGCGTGCTGCGGAGCTACAACACGTACAAGCTGCTCTACGCGCCCACCGAGGTGCCGCGGCTGCTCGCCCCCGTCGAGCCCGTGAAGGCCGGGAAACCACAGGCCAGCGCTCGGCCCTGACGGCCGCCCTGCGTTCAGGAATTCGTTGCGCGTGCGTCAAACGGCCGCCGCGGAGGAGCCCGAATGTTCGCGGGCGCCGGTCCGTTACAGAATCAGCAGCGTCGAGACGAGAAGCGAACCGAAAGGAGGAAGAGCCATGGAGACCTTGGTGCTGAACGCCGCCTACCAGCCGATCGCCCGCGTGCCGTGGGAGCGCGCCATCACGCTCTTCTTCCTCGGCAAGGTGGAGATCGTCGAGACGTACGAAGACCGAACGATCCGCAGCGTGAGCTTCGAGTTGCGCATGCCGTCGGTGATCCGCTTCCTGCGCATGCTGGTGCGGCGCAAGCCGGTCATTCGCTTCAGCCGAGAGAACGTGTACGCGCGGGACGAGGGGCGCTGCCAGTACTGCCTCAAGCCCGTCACCCGCGCCGAGGCCACGTACGATCACGTCGTGCCGCGCAGCCAGGGTGGCAAGACGAACTGGGAGAACATCGTCATCGCGTGTGTCCCCTGCAACCAGGCCAAGGGCGGTCGTACGCCCGGACAGGCCGGCCTGCGTGCGGTGGCGCCCGTGAAGCCGAAGAAGCTCCCGGAGACCTTGCGGCTGGCGTTCCGCTTCGAGAAGGGCATGCCCGACACGTGGCAGACCTGGCTGAGGGATCTGACGTACTGGCACGGCTCGCTCGATCAGGACTGAAGCGACGCTTTGGCGGCGGCGTCGAACGGGCAGGGCGCGGCGTGGATCGCGCCCGGGCCCTGGGACGTTGAAGCACGCAGACGACCCACGTTCGCTGCTGCGCGCGATCGCAGGCAAAGACGAAGGCAGACCGTGCCCTTTTCGGGCGCGGAGCGCTGGCCCACGCCACACAGGGCCTTGGCGCTCCTTTGTCTTTGCGGTGGTCCTTCGCGCGCCGCCGCGGACGTTACTTCGAGTCGAACAGCTGCTTGCGGTGTGCGGGCGCTGGGCTCCCCCCTTGTCGAGGGGGGCGCCTGGCGCTCGTGTGCTTTCGGGCTAGATTCTCAGGCCTCGCGTGAGTCCACCGGATCCCAGCCGACTGCGCTCGCTGCCGTCGATCACCGAAGTGCTCGGCTGGCCTGAGGTCGCGCAGCGCTTGGCGCACGAGCCACCTGACTTCTCCGTCCGCGTCGCGCGAGAAGCGGTCGGCGCGGCCCGCGGGCGCCTGTTGGCCGGGCAGGACGTGTCCTTCGGCCCTCCCGACGTGCTGCGGGTCTACGAGCAGCTCAAGCAGCCAGGCCTGCGCCGGGTGATCAACGCGGCCGGCGTGGTGCTGCACACCAACCTGGGCCGCGCGCCGCTCCACCCGAAGGCCATTGCCCGGCTGGCCGAGGTGGCCGCCGGCTATTCCACGCTCGAGTTGGATGCCGAATCGGGCGAGCGCGGCAGCCGCTACGCGCCGCTCGTCGAGCACCTGCGCGCCCTCACCGGGGCCGAAGACGCCCTGGTCGTCAACAACTGCGCGGGTGCGGTGCTGCTGACCTTGGCCGCGCTCGGGGCGGGGAAGGAGGCGATCGTCTCCCGCGGCGAGCTGGTCGAGATCGGCGGCGGGTTCCGCGTGCCGGACGTGATGCGGCAGGCGGGCGTCGCGCTCAAGGAAGTGGGCACCACCAACCGCACGCGGCTGAGCGACTACCGCGCCGCGCTGAGCGAGCAGACGGGCGCGTTGGTCAAGGTGCACCGGTCGAACTTCGCCGTGGTCGGGTTCACCGAAGAGGCCAGCGTGAAAGAGCTCGCGGGCCTGGCCGCCGAGCGAGGGTTGCCGCTCTTCGTCGACTTGGGCAGCGGGGCGCTGGAGGCCCTGCACACCGAGGGGCTGGGGGAAGAGCCGACGGTTCGCTCCGCCGTCGCCGCCGGGGCGTCGATCGTCGCGTTCTCGGGCGACAAGCTCTTGGGTGGGCCTCAGGCTGGCGTCCTCGTCGGGCGGCGCAGCTGGCTGGCCCCGCTCAAGGAGCACCCGCTCACCCGTGCGCTGCGCGTGGACAAGCTGACCGTCGCCGCGCTGGAGGCCACCCTCGAGCTGTACCGCGACGGGCAAGCCGACCACGTGCCGGTCCGTGCGCTGCTCGCCCGATCCGCCGCGGCCGTGCACGCTCAGGCGAAGGCGCTCTCGGCCCGGCTCGAAGGGGTAGCGCACCGGCTCGTCGAGACCGTCGCGCAGGTGGGCGGAGGGTGCCTGCCGCTGAGCGCGTTGCCCTCGACGGCCGTCGCGCTCGACGTGCCGAACGCCGACGCCGTGCACCACCGCCTGAGGACCGGCGCGCCAAGCGTGGTCGGCCGCATCGTCGACGGCGCGCTGTGGCTCGACCTTCGTTGTGTCGCCGAAGCTGACATGGACGCGCTGGCCGCGCGCGTCCGGGAGGCCGTTGGGGCATGAGCATCACCAACAGCGCGGTGCTGGTGCTGAACCGAAACTTCCAGCCGATTCACGTGACCGACGTGAAGCGGGCGTTCTCGCTGCTGTACCAGGGCGTGGCGCGGGCGCTGGACGAGCAGTACCGGCTGTACGACTTCGAAGACTGGGCGGCGCTGGCCGCGGCCGAGAAAGAGGCGATCCACACCGTCAGCCGTGTCATTCGCGTGCCCCGCGTGCTGGTGCTGGCCGCTTTCGAGAAGTTGCCCCGCATGCGCGCTCGCTTCTCGCGCAACAACATCTACCTGCGCGACGACGACACCTGCCAGTACTGCGGCCGGCGGCTCAAGCGCACGCAGCTCAACCTGGACCACGTCATTCCACGCAGCCAGGGCGGCAGGACCTGCTGGGAGAACGTGGTGTGCTCCTGCATCACCTGCAACTTGAACAAGGGCGGTCGCACGCCTGCGCAGGCCGGCATGACGTTGCTGCGGCCACCAGCGCGCCCGAAGTGGACGCCGCTCTCCAAGGGGCAAGGAAAGTGGCACGCGTACCGTGAATGGGTACCCTTCCTGAGCTTGACCGACGCGGCCTACTGGAACGTCGAGCTCACGGACGACTCACGCTGATGGAACCTTCCGACGACCCCACGCTCGCTCCCGCGGCCAAGCCCAAGCGCAGCGGGCGAAGCAAGCCGGCGGCGCGGCGGGTGATCGCCATTGGCGGAGGGAAGGGCGGCATCGGCAAGTCGCTCGTCTCGGCGAACCTGGGCATCGCGCTGGCCCGCCGCGGCGCGTCGGTGGTGCTCCTCGACGCGGACCTGGGCGGGGCGAACCTGCACACCTGTTTGGGCGTGCCCCAGCCGCCGCGTTCGCTGTCCGACTTCGTGGCCAAGCGGGTCGACCGCCTCGAAGACGTGCTCGCGCCGACGGGCATCGAGCGGCTCCAGCTCGCGTCCGGCGCCATGGACGAGCTCGACGCGGCGAACCCCAAGCACTCGCAGAAGAACAAGCTGCTGCGGCACCTCAAGGCGCTCGACGTCGACTACGTGCTGTTGGATCTGGGCGCGGGCACGAGCTTCAACGTGCTCGACTTCTTCCTCGCCGCGGACACGGGCTTGGTCGTCTTGCTGCCGGAGCCGACGTCGATCGAGAACGCGTACCGCTTCATCAAGGCCGCCTTCTTCCGCCGCCTGCAGCTCCACGCGCCCGACGAGGGCTTCGAGCAGCTGATCGCGCAGGCGCTTGCGCCCCGCGACGGCGCGGGCATGGCCACCCCGTGGGAAGCCGCGGAGCACTTGCGGCAGACGAGCCCCGAGGCCGCGGCGCAGTTCGAGCAGATCTTGGCGGGCTTTCACCCGCTCCTCGTCGTCAACCAGGCGCGGACGCGCGCGGACTACGACGTGGGGTCGACGGTGGCGGCGGCGTGGAAGAAGTTCTTCGGGCTGGACCTGGGCTACCTGGGGGCGATCGCCCATGACGACGCCGTCTGGCAGGCGGTGCGCGCGCGACGCCCGCTGCTCGAGCTGTCGCCTGACGGCCCCGCCGCACAGGCGTTGTTGCGCGTCGCGGAAAACCTGATTGCATGGGAACGGTGAAGCCGCTTCGCGCTCCCACCCTGTACGAACTGCTCGAGGTGTCCGTCGGCGCGACGAGCGGCGAAATTCGCAGCGCGTATGAGCGGTTGGAGCGGCTGTATGCACCCGACCAGATCGCGCTGTACGGCTTGGTCGACGAGCGACGTGCCCAGACGCTGCGGCAGCAGCTCAAAGAAGCCGTGAGCGTGCTGTCCGACGACGTGGCTCGCGCGCAGTACGACCGGAGCATTGGGCTGCCGCCTCGCGATGACGTCGCCGCGCGCCCGCTGCCGATGCCGCCCCCGGCGGACGCTTCAGTCGGCTGGC
>JALHOS010000288.1 GCA_022842905.1 Myxococcaceae bacterium
CGAAGCGCTTCTTCCACTCGCCGACGGCCTGCGCGCCGCGCTCCGCAGCCTTCCCGAAGTGCGCGAGCGCCTCCGCGGGCCGGTGGAACTTCTCGGTCGACGTCCACCCGAGCGCCTTCTTCGTCAGCGCGATCTCCTCGTCGCCCAGCGGGCTGCCGTGGGACGACGACTTCCCGCTCTTGTTGGGCGAGCCGAAGCCGATGGTGGTCTTCACGACGATGAGCGTGGGCTTGCTGGTGTCGGCCTTCGCGGCGGCCAGCGCCGAGTCCAGCGCGCCCAAGTCCGTGTCGCCCTTCTCCACGTACAACACCTGCCAGCCGTACGACGCGTAGCGCGCGCCCACGTCCTCGGTGAAGGACAGCTTCGCCGGCCCGTCGAGCGTGACGTCGTTCGAATCGTACAGGCAGATCAGCTTGCCCAGCTTCAGGTGCCCGGCGAGCGACGCGGCCTCGCAAGCCACGCCTTCCATCACGTCGCCGTCGCCGACCAGGCAATACGTGAAGTGGTCGACGACGGTGTGGCCCGGCTGGTTGAAGCGGCCGGCCAGCGCGCGCTCGGCGATCGCCATGCCCACCGCGTTGGCGTGGCCTTGTCCCAGCGGCCCCGTCGTCGCTTCGACGCCCGGCGTCAGCGCGAACTCGGGGTGCCCCGGCGTCTTCGAGCCCCACTGGCGAAAGCGCAGCACTTCCTCGAGCGACAGCGGGTAGCCGTACAGGTGGAGCAGCCCGTAGAGCAGCATGGAGCCGTGCCCCGCCGACAACACGAAGCGGTCACGGTCGGCCCAGCCAGGCTCAGCCGGGTGGTGCTTGAGGTGCCGATCCCACAGCACGTACGCCATGGGCGCGGCGCCGAGCGGCAGGCCGGGGTGTCCCGAGTCAGCCTTCTGGATGACGTCGATGGCGAGCGTCCGCAGCGTGTTGATGCAGAGCGAGTCGACTTCGGTGAAGGCGCGCATGATGGCGCGCGGTCTATCAGCCCTGCTCGCCAGCGAGGTAGCTCAAGATCACCTCGTCCAGGCTCTTCTCGCTGATCAGATCTTCACCGAACAGCGTCTCCACGCCGACGTTGTTCTCCTGCGGCGCTTCGGTGAGCTGCCGAGCGGCGACGACTTCCGGAGGGAGCATCGCCGGGGCGGCGACGACGGGCTGCGGCTGCGACGGGCGCGGTGCGGGCTTGGCGCTCTCGGGCGCGAGCTGGCCTGGCTGATAGCTCGTCGCGCTCTTGTCGACGTTGTCGTACGTGCCGTTGATGAGGTTGCGCAGCATCTCCTTGTGCTGCGCCTCCATCATCTCCTTCACCAGGTCCGGAAGCTTCGGGGACTTGGTGATGTCCGCGTACGACGACTTCTTCGTCGCGAGGATGTTCCCGCCCACGAAGAGGTGCGTGATGATGTGGGGGTTCGCCACGCCCGAGTCTTCGGTCTGGACGTGGTACACCTTCCCCTTGTGCTTGATGTTGTGGTTGAAGCCGGTGACGGCTTTCTCGAAGGTCTTGGCCATGGCGGCGTCGCGCGCGAGCGTACGCTCAAGCCGTGAAAAGCGCCAAGAGATTGCCGGACGTTACGCCGAAACCTTCACGCCAAGCCGCGCCGCGTCCTGAGGTGTGTTGACGCTGTCGAGCAGCGACGGCGAGGCGAGCAGCACGGAGCCGACCTGCACCGGCGCCAGCAGCTGCGCGAAGGACGGCTGCTCAGGCAGTCTCGCCAGAAACTCGGGCCCCAGCTCAGCGCGGTAGAGCGCGGGGAACGGCTCGATCCGCCCTTCTCGCAGAAAGCCTCGCACCTGCTGCCCAGCGGACACCTCGAGCAGCGGCGCGACGACGTCTGGACCGACGAGCGGCATGTCGGGCGCCACCGCCAAAACCCACGGCCGACGAGACTTCAGCAGCACGCTCACCAGCCCGCCCGGTGAGCCCGCGTCGGCCACGTCCGGCACCAGCTCCAAGCCGAACCGCGCGAACGGCGCGCCGTCGTTCATGTTGAGCAGCACCTGCGAAGCCAGCGGCGCGAGCTCGAGGCACCGCTCGAGCAGCGTGCGCCCCTGCCAGCGCAACAACGCCTTCGTGACGCCGCCCAAGCGTCGGCCCTTCCCTCCGGCGATGATCGCCAGGCAAATCTCACTGGGTGAGAGCACGAGAAAGTGCGCGAGAGTCTACGCGGGAACGACAGGCGCCGGCTTGACGCCGTCGGCGCGACTTCCATACACCCCGCACACCATGAGCCCAGCGGCCCAGCCTTCGGCACCGTCGCTACGCACCCGCGTCGCCGTCCCGATCCCAAAGCCGTCGACCCCCGGACACCGGCCGCACCCGTCCGCGCCGACGCGCCGGCCGCACCCTTCAGCGCCGCTGCCTCGACGGCACAGCGGCTCGCTCATTCCGATCGACGTGCTCAACGAGCTCAAGCGCGACGCCGCGGCGACGGAGCTGCACGAGGTCAGCGACGAGCTCGAGCTGTCTCAAGAGCTGCTCGTCTCGGCGGAAGAAGACATCGGCGAGGCGCTCAGCCTGTTGACGACGGCCCCCTGCGACGAAGACCGCGCGGTCGACGTGCTGTCTCAAGTGGGCCTCTTCGCGTCGCTTTCGCCGGTCGGCTTTCGCACGCTCGCGCAGGGAGCCCAGCTGGTCGACGTGCCGGCCGGTGAGCTGCTCTTCGCCGAAGGGGACGACGCCCGGGCGTTCTACGTCATCGTCGAGGGCGCGCTCGAGATTCGCCGGAAGAACGGCGCCAAGGGCGTCGCGATGCGACACGCGCACCCCGGCACGCCGGTGGGCCTCTTCGGGCTGTTCTCCGCGGCCCAGCGCGGCGCGAGCGCGCGGGCGATCGGCGAGTGCACGGTGCTCGAGCTGCCCGCCCAGAACCTACAAGGGCTGCTCGAAGCCGACCCCACGCTCAACGACCGGCTCTGGGCGTACTACCGGCAGCGCCTCATCGAAGGCTTCGTCGCCTCCGGTGGCTTCGGAGAGCTGGACACGATCGCCAAGGGCCGCATCATCGGCCGCTTCCAAGCGCGCAGCCTCGAGCGCGGTCAGACGTTGCTCCACCCGGGTGAAGTCACCAACGTGCTGGCCGTCGTCACCAGCGGCTGCCTGGCGCTCGAAGACCGCGCGCAGTCGAACAGCCAGACCAAGCGGCTCGAGGTCGGCCCTGGTCACTACTTCGCGTGCCTGACGGGCATGAGCGGCCTGCCCACCAAGCTGCGCGCCGTGGCGCTCGAAGAGACGACCGTCGAGCTGCTGACGCACAAGGACTTCTTCGAGCTGGCGCGCGACTACGCGGCGCTCAAGGGCCTCAACGCGCGGCTCGGGACCACCGGGGCGCTGCGCCTCGACCGTGACGTCGTCACCGGCCCCGCGGGTGGCGTCGGGCTCTAAGCCACGCTGAGCGAGGAGCCCAGACGCCGCGGGAACGATCCGGCGGCCTCGTTCGTTGCACCCCTCGAGCGACTCACCATGGCCAAGACCGAGCTCCACGTCGGGCGCCTCGCGCTGCTGGTCGGCCTGTGCGCGCTGGGCGTGTGGGGCTGGGACTGGGCGGTGCTCACTCCCTTCAAGCTGCTCGCCGTATTGGGGCACGAGACGGGCCACGCAGCGGCGTCCTGGCTCGTCGGAGGGACCGTGCAGCACGTCACCGTCAGGCCTGGTGAGTCGGGCGAATGCCTGTCGATGATTCCGGACAGCTTCTTCGCGCGCGTGTTGCTCTCGAGCGGCGGCTACGTAGGCGCGGCGGTGATCGCCGCGGTGCTGCTCTTCGCCACGTTCCGGCTCGGGCTCATGCGCAGCATGCTCGGGCTGGCCTGCGCGTGGCTGCTGTTCATGGGGCTCTTCTTCGGGCGGGACCTGTTCACCGTGGGCTTCTCGGTCGGCATGGCCGCGCTCTTCGCCGCGGGCGCGAAGTGGCTCCCGACGGCGGCCGTGGGCACGCTCAACCTCTTCATCGCGTCCTTTCAGGTCGTCTACTCCGCGTACGATCTGAAGAGCGACTTGTGGGACTCGACGGTGCGCTCGCGCAGCGACGCGGCGATCCTCGCGGCGAACACGGGGATCCCGGCGATTCTGTGGGCCGGGCTGTGGACGGTGTTGAGCGTGAGCGTGCTGGCGGTCGGCGTGTATTTCGCGCTGAAGGCACCGAGCGCCGGGCGCGTGACGCCGAGCGGCCCTTCGCGAGCGGCAGCGTGAACCCCGAGGCCCTCCTCTCCGACGCGCGCCATGCCCTTCGACCCATTCCGTCCCCGTCGCTCTCGCGCAGCGCCGCCGGCCACGCTGGCGTGGCTCCTGCTGACCCTGCTCGCCGCGTCGACAGCCTCTGCCAAACGGGCCGCGCCGGCGGCAGTCCCTCCGGTGGTCCACGAGGGCGTGCGCTACGAGGCACCCCACTGGGCCAGCGAGTCGCCCTGCGGGCAGACCGGCGGCTGCGTGGCGGCGTATGACGCGCAGAGCGGCGCGCTGCGCTGGCATGTGACGCTGTACGCCGAGGTGCAGGACCCCAAGCTCGAGCGTGACGTGCAAGACGTCTTCATCACCCGGCTCTCGATCAGCGGTGGACAGCTTCGCGCCACCGACGAGCGGCGTCGCCGGTGGGCGGTCGACCTGAACACCCACCGCGTGTCCCGCGACGACGACCGGGTGTGCGCCGTCACCGGCACTTCGCTCGGAGGCGCCGCAACCGCCGTCGTCGCGCTGCGTGCCTGGCGCCGACGCCGCGGGGCCCGGACCTCACCGCCGCGGACGTGAGCGCAGCGCGACGAAGTCCGACTTCGAGCCGACGCGCAGGTACGGGTTGGTCTCGCGCTCACGGCCCAGCGAGCTGACTTTCACGTCGCCGTAGTCGTGCCCGGGGTAGAGCGGCACGTCGTCGGGCAGCGCGCCGAGCACGCGGTGGAGCGAGTCGAACATGAGCTCGACGTCGCCTCCCGGCAGATCACACCGGCCGCACGCTCCGACGAAGACCGTGTCGCCCGAAACCAAGCCCGCGCGGCAGTGAAAGCACTGGGAGCCAGGCGTGTGCCCCGGCGTGTGGATGCAGCTGATGCTGCAGTCGCCCAGTTCGACGCGGTGGCCCGGACCAATGGGCTTGAGCGCGCCGCGCAGGCCCAGGCTGCCGAGGAACGGGACCTCCGTCGCTTGGACATAGACGGGCACGTCGAAGCGCTCGAGCAATGCCGGCGCCGCGTTGGTGTGATCGCCGTGGTGGTGCGTGAGCAGCACCGCGTCGAGGCGCCGGCCGTCCTCCTGCAGCGCTTGGACGATCGCGTCCGCGTCCCACGCAGGATCGACCACGGCCGTCTGCGGCCCGATCGCGGAGCCCACGAGGTAGACGAAGTTCTTCATCGGCCCCAGGGGCAACTGACGAAGGTACGGCAGGCCCGCGGTCGTCGACATGAGCAGTCAGTCTCCAGGTGCGGCGCGCGCACACGCCAGGTTCGTCGGCGCAAGACAGCCCGTCGGCCCGCCCAGCGCAACCACGCCGCCTTCAAGTCGACGTCACCGACGGCTCGATGACGACCGTCGCCCGCGCTGCTGGCGCCTCCGCGGAAGGTTTGCTTTCGTCTGACGCCATGTCGTCGCTCCGCTCGGTGATCCTCTTCGCGCTGCTGGCTGGCTCCGCGTGGGCCAAGCCGCCCAAGCCGCTGCAGGCGACGCTCACCTACCCCGCGCCGCCGAACCCAGACGAGCGCCCCGCCATCAAGTCCATCTTCGTCGGGCCGCAGGGCGGGGACTACGTGCTGCGTCTGGCCTTCAACCGGGAGCCATGGGGCGAGGCGTGCAAGAACAAGTGCGCCAACGCGACGGTCTTCCTCGACCTCGACGACGACAAGGCGACGGGCCTGCAGTTCGACGCCGAGCGGCCGGAGTCCGGGGCGGACGTCGCAGTGCTGGTGCAGGGACTGCGCGACCTCTCCGAAGGACGCAGCGCGCCGCAGCTCAAGGTCCGCATCCGCGAGTACGGCAGTGACCGGAACCGAATCGACCGCTTCACGCAGCTGTTCGAGTTCGACCTCAAGCACGACGGCGATCGCCTGGTCATGGACGGCAACACGCTCTACCTGCTGCTCGGTGGCGCCGAGCTGCCGCGCGGCAAGAAGGTCCGCGTCATCTACCACCCGCCCGACTCCCGAGCCCTCGTCGGTACCGCCGCCGGTCTGGACGCCCCGAAGACCGCCCAGGTCGAACTCATGCGGGACGGACAGGTGCTGGGCGTGACGTGGGCCAGCGACAAGACGTCCAAAAAGCTCTAAGCGGCTGGGCTTCCCCGCAGCACGGACGGTGCGAAAGGAGCGACGCATGGGGGGCAAGCTGGTGCAGCACGACGCCACGAAGCTCGCGCAGGGGTATTCCCGGGCCGTTCGCACCGTCGAGGTCCTGTCGATCGTCTCGTTCTACACGCTGGTCGCCGCCGTCGCGTGGCGCGGCTTCCCCTACGCGCTCAAGGCGCCGTGGCTCGCGCTCGCCGGCCTCTTCTTCGGCTACTTGCTGGCCGACTTCACCAGCGGCTTCGTCCACTGGCTGGCCGACACCTGGGGCTCGCCGGACATGCCCGTCATCGGCAAGGCGCTGCTGCGGCCGTTCCGCGAGCACCACGTCGCCCCGAAGGCGATGACGCTGCACGACTTCATCGAGACGAACGGGAACAACTGCCTCATCTCGCTGCCGTGGGCGCTGGGCGCCCTCTTCATGCCGCTGGACGTCGAAGGCTTCGGCGGCCTCCTGTTCTTCACGATGACGTCCATCACCTCCATGATCTTCTGGGTGATGATGACGAACCAGTTCCACAAGTGGTCACACTTCGAACCAGCCGAGCTGCCGGCCGTCGTCCGCTGGCTGCAGCGCTACAACCTGATCCTCTCGCCCGACCACCACGACATTCACCACCGCGCTCCGTTCGACACGCACTACTGCATCACCACGGGCTGGCTGAACGTGCCGCTGATGCGGCTGGGCTTCTTCCGCGGCATGGAGCGCCTCGTCACCGCGCTCACCGGCGCGATCCCTCGCAAAGACGACATCGGCCTAGCCGCCGCGCTCGAAGTCGCCCCGCTGCCGGACGCGCCCAGCCGGGTCGCCACGCACACGCCGCAGCACTGACGGCGGGCGTTCTTCAGGTCAGGTGCAGGTCGATCTGCCGCGCTTCGTGCAGCGCCTCACCCAAGAAGCGCGCGCCGACCTGCTCGAAGCGTGCGGGCGTATCCGTCACCAGGAACCGCCGCGTAGGCCGCTCGGCGTCGCCCAGCAGGCCATGTTTCTCGAGCAGGCTGGCGACGGCTTCGGCGGTCGCGGTCGCCGAGTCCACCAGCGTCACCGTCGGCCCCGCCACCTGGGCGATGACGTCGCGCAGCAGCGGGTAGTGCGTGCAGCCGAGGACCAGCGTGTCCACGCCCCCGAGCACCTCGACGCCCAGGTAGCGCTGCGCGACGAGCGTGGGGACCTGCCCGTCGGTCCAGCCTTCCTCCGCGAGCGGCACGAAGAGCGGACAGGCCTGCGTGCGCACCACCACGTCGGCGCGGCGCGCCACGAGCGCGCGCTGGTACGCGCCACTGCTGATGGTGCCCGGCGTGCCGATGACGGCGATCTGCCCGCTGCGCGAGCTGTGTACGGCTGCCTCGGCGCCCGGCCCGATGACCCCGACGACGGGAATGGGCAGCGCAGCTTGCAACGCAGGCACGGCCACGGCCGAGGCCGTGTTGCAGGCGATGACGAGCAGCTTGATGTCGTGCTCCATGAGCGCGCGGGCGTTGGCCAGCGAGTACTTGGTGACGACCTCGCCGGACTTCGTGCCGTAGGGCACGCGGGCGGTGTCGCCCAGGTAGACGGTCGACTCCTTCGGCAGCCGCGCACGAAGCGCCTTGAGCACGGTGAGGCCTCCGACGCCGCTGTCGAAGACGCCGATGGGGCTGTGTCGGTTCGGCCGCATGAGGGATAGCCGTAGCACAGCGCGCGCCAGCCGGGCTCCGCCAGCGAAGGCACGTCGCCGTTCGCCAGGAGCGCCGGCTCCGACCCGACCACCCGGCAGGCGCGTGGGCGCTCAGGGCGGGAGTCCTGCGCCGACGGGCACGGCCGACCAGCCTCGTTCGATCCCCAGCGCGCCCGACCGATCGTCACCCCAGCACCACGCGCGTCCGTCGGCGTCGACGGCGCAGGTCACGCCTGGGTTCGCGGACACGCTCAACCAGCGGCTGCTGGCCGGCGCGTCGACCGGCCGTTCATCGACCCACGCGCCGCGGTCGATCGCCCGGCGGCAGCGCACCGCGGCTCCCTCGACGTCGATCCCGCAGGTCACGCGGTTGCCTGGCGCGCCGAGACGGCTCACGGGCCCCCGAGGGTTGAGCGCGGGCTCCGGGCCGCTCGACCCTGGCCAGCACCACACCTGGCCATCGTCCGTGACGGCGCACGGCCGTGACGAGTCCAGGGACGCCACCACCTGCACCGCCGGCCTCGGCAGCGCCACGTCGCTGCGGACGTCGAGCGCCGTGACGTCGAAGCCGCCATCCGGCAGGAGCGCGCCGCCGTCGGCCCACCAGACCACCGTCGCGCCGGTCAGGCCCGCCTGGCCCCAGCAGGTCACCCGGCCAGACGCGCGCAGCCCGCAGCTCGCCTCGCCGCACGCGACGTCCAGGAAGGGGTCGCCATCGCCCGCGACGACGCCCACGTGCCCACCGTCCCCCGGCAGCGGGCCCTGCAGGCGCGACGTCCGGGGGCCCCAACAAACCGCGTCTCCGTCCCGCGTGGCGGCGCACGCGACGTCACGTGTCGCGCAGTACGACCGCACGCGCAGCCCTTCCACGAGCGCGCGGACCTCGGGTCGCTGCAGCTCGATCTCCGTGGCGTGGACCTCTCGCAGGCCGCCGTCACCGTCGATGAAGGCCGGCCACCCGCCCTGCGCCACCACTCGCTCCACGGCGAAGCCCGGAACGCTCGCTGGCTGAGACAGGGCTCCCGTCCAGCCGCCCCAGCAGGTGGCGCCGCCGTCGGGGTGAACGCCGCACACGGCGTCTTGGAGGAAGGGCCCCACGGTGACGTCGGTGAACTGGCCGGGGACGGGGCGCGTCGGCCCGGCGGTGTGCCGCTCGCGGCCCCCGAGCGCCGCCAGGTCGCCCCAGCACCAGACGGAGTCGTCCGCCGCGAGCCCACAGGACGTCCTCGCGTTCACGCCGAGCGCGACGAAGCCTCGACCGGCGATCCGCCGCGGCGTGCGGTCGTCTTGGGCCAGCGCATCCAGCGCGCCGACGTCGACGCCCGTCGCCCCGGAGCGTGCGCCCCAACACAGCGGCTCACCCCTGGCGCCGAGCACGCAGGCGTGGCCGGAGCCGAGGGCGGGACTGGACCAGGGCTCCGCGGTCCATTGCAGCGTCGGCGCGAACGCCAAGAGGCCGCCGGCGACGAGCACCGACGACCAGCACCACAGCTCGTCCACCTCGCTCACCGCGCACAGCCACTCTGCGGGCGCACGCGACGCAAAGCCGCCGGTGGCAGCGAGCTGCTTCCAGCGCCGTCCCGGCGCGACCGGGCGCGGCGCGCCGTGCACGACACCGACCAGGCCGCCCCAACACCACAGCGCGCCCTCGTCCGACAGAGCGCACGTGAAGTCCGGACCGCAGCGCACGTCGGTGAAGCGCGCCTGGGGGACGGGCGTCGTCAGGGGGAACGCGCGTGGCTCGCCCTGGCCGTCGAGCGTACCGCCGTCGACTCCGGTGCCCACCACGCCGCGCGCGTCGCCCCAGCACCAGAGCGCGCCGCCGACGTCGATGCCGCACGCGTGCCGGCTGCCGAGCGCGACCGTCCGCCA
>JALHOS010000289.1 GCA_022842905.1 Myxococcaceae bacterium
GCGCGCTGCTCGCGCTCGCGCGTCGGCTGACTCAGGCGTGCCTGCTGGACTTTGGCGGCTCTCGAGCGCCGCCGGCTCGTGACCTGCCCGCCCCACCCGCTGCCGTCGCGCTGGGCCGGCGAGGTGGTGGAGCCGCCCGCGCCGGACGACGCGGAGTGGAGGCCTATCCTCGGGCGGGTGCTGCGGCAGGCGCGGAAGGACTTCGAGGGCCTGGAGGCGCCGTGGCCACAGGACGAGTACGAGGTAGGCCAGCGCGCCTCGCTGCCCGCTGGGCCTTGAGCCCGCCTCGAAGCTTCAGCCGCACTCCGGCCCTCCCTCTCCTCCCCACCGAAGGACTGGCGCGACGAAGCGCGAGGCGCTACCCCAAGGCGCCCATGCGGTCCGCCCTCTGCCTCGTCGTCGTGCACGGCTTCCTCGGCTGCGGCCTGGCGGCACCGGCCCAAGGCACGCCCGTCAGCCCGAGCGCGGCGCGCGCGCGGTTCGAGCTGAGGGCGCACGCGACGGATCTGGTCCCCGTCGAGGTGACGTTCCCGGCGGAGGCCGACGGGCGGCCCAAGGCCGGTCGCTTCCCGACGCTGGTCTACGTGCAGGGCGGCGGCGTGCCGGTCGCGCAGTACCGCTGGCTGGCGCAGGCGCTGGCCGAGCGCGGCATCACCGTGGCCATGCCCGAACACCCCAACGCCCTGGCCTTCTTCGCGTGGGACAACGGGGAGGCGACGCTCTCGCTGCTCGAGCGCCCGCCAGCCGGCAGCGTGCTCGACGGCCACGTGGACCCGCGCCGCACCGCCGTCGGCGGGCACAGCCTGGGCGGCGTCGTCGCGGCGAAGCTGGCCCCCAGCCGGCGCTTCGGGGCCTTCATCGTCCATGCGTCGTTCTCGGACCCGGCCGACGCGAGCGCGCTCGCCGGGCTGGTCGACGTGCCGTCACTCACCATCGCCGCGGAGAAGGACTGCCAGGCCCTGCTGGCCGACGTCGAGCGGGGCTTCGAGCGGCTGCCCAAGCCCGCGGCGCTGGCGACCGTCGTCGGGGCGACCCACTTCCAGTTCACCGACAGTCAGCTCCAAGACGAGCGCCGCGGCTGCCCTCCGGCGCTGCCGCTGGACGCAGCGCACACGGCGATCGCCGAGCTGACCACCCGCTTCCTCCAGCGCGCGTGGGCCGACGGCGGCGTCGACGCGGCGGAGCTGTCCGCCTTCGCCCGGGTGCAGGTCAAATGAGGGCCCCCGCGCTCGCGGTGCTGTTGTTTGGAGGAGCGGCGCTGGCCGAAGCGCCGTGGTTCGCCGTGCAAGGCCGCCCCGAGACCCTCCGCCTCGGCGTGCAGCTCGGAACGCGCAGCCTCACCGCTGGGCTGCTCGTGCCCGACGCGCCGAAGGCCCGCGGCTCGCTGACGGCCGAGCTGGCCTGGGGCTTCCTCGATCGCACGGTGGAGCTGCGCGGCGCGCGGGTGTGGCAGCTGACGCCGATCCAAGGAGGCACGGCGCTGGCCTTCGTCGGCGGCTCCGCGACGCTCGTGCCCGAAGGCCGGCTCGACGTGGGGCTCGGCCCGCAGGTGGGCGTGGCGTTGAGCGCGGGGGTCCGGGCGTTCACCGTCGACCTCTCCGCGCTCGTCGGGGCCGAGCTGTTTCCCGGTGCGCTCACTCTCCGGCTGACCCCGCGGCTGGGCTTTGGCCTGAGCACGGCGCTGGGGCCGGTGCAGGTGAGCCTGGCCATTCGCGGCGGGCTGGACTTCGCGCTGCAAGCGGCGCCAGTGGGCCGCGGGGAAGCGGCCGTCAGCGTGTCGTGGCTGCGGGAGCCTGCTCGCCCCAAAGCGAACTGAACGTGAGGCTCGCTCTTCGCAGCAGGGCTTGACTTCGCGCTGCAGGCGGCGCCGGTGGGCCGAGGGGAAGCGGCCGTCAGCGTGTCGTGGCTGCGGGTGCCTGCTGGCCCAAAGCGAACTGAACGTGAGCCTCGCTCTTCGCAGCCGGGCTGGACTTCGCGCTGCAAGCGGCGCCGGTGGGCCGACAGAAGAGCGGCGCCAGCGCGCCTTGGCTGGGGGCGTCACGCCGCCGGCAGCTTGGGCGGCTCCGTGCCGGTGATGAGGCGCGCGCTGCGGCCATAGGTCAGCCAGGCCCAGGTCCACTGGATCAGCACGAGCAACCGGTTGCGGAAGCCGATGAGGAAGATGATGTGGACGAAGAGCCACGCCAGCCAGCCCAGCAGGCCCCAGACCTTCAGGCGCTTGGTCTGCGCAATGCCCGCGGCGCGGCCGACCGTCGCCATGATGCCCTTGTCCACGTAGCGAAAGGGCGGCAGCGCTCGGCCTTTCGCGCGCGCGACGATGAGGTCCGCGACGTAGCGACCTTGTTGCATGGCGACCGGACACAGCCCCGGCAGCGGCTGCCCGTCGGGGCCCGCGCAGCTGGCCAGATCGCCAATGACGAACACGTCGGTGCGCCCCGGCACCTGGCAGTGCTCGTCGACGCGAATGCGACCGGCCGAGTCCACCGGAACGCCGACGGTCCGCGCCAGGCTCGGCGCTTCGACCCCCGCCGCCCAGAGGATCGTCTTGGCCGGCACGAAGCTGCCGTTCACCGTCGCGCCGTCGGCGGAGAGATCGGTCACGCGCTGCCCCAGCCGCACCTCCACGCCGAGGGCCTCGAGCGAAGCCTTGGCGTGCTCGGACAGCGAGGGATCGAACGCCGCCAGCACCCGGTTCCCGCCTTCCACGAGCAGCACCCGCGCCTTCTTCGGATCGAAGCGGCGAAACTCCTTGGCCACGGTGAAGCGCGCCAGCTCGCACACGGCCCCAGCGAGCTCCACGCCGGTCGGGCCCGCGCCGACGACCACGAAGGTGAGCCAGGCCGCGCGCTTCGCTTCGTCCGTCTCGAGTTCCGCGGCCTCGAAGGCCATGAGCACGCGGCGGCGGAGGTCCAGCGCGTCGTCCAGCGTCTTGAGCCCCGGCGCGAACGCTTCCCACTCGGGCTTGCCGAAGTACGAGTGCCGGACCCCCGCGGCGAGGATCAGCGTGTCGTACGAGAGCGTGCCCCCGCCCTTGAGGTGGAGCCGCTTGGCTTCCAGCTCCACGCGTTCGACTTCGGCGAGCGTGACCTGCACGCTGGGGTAGGCGCCCAAGAGGTACCGAATGGGTGACGCGATGTCGCCCGGCGACAGGCCCGCGGTGGCCACCTGGTAGAGCAGCGGTTGGAACAGGTGGTAGTTCTGCTTGTCGACCACCGTCACCGACGCCCCCTGCGCCGCCAACCTCCGGGCGGCGTACAGCCCGCCGAAGCCACCGCCGACGATCACCACACGCGGATCCATGGCCCCCATGTAGCGGGACCGGCGCCGGTCGCAACGCTCAAGAGGTCCCGCGCCACAGACCTCGTCAAGAGCCTTGGTCACGCCCCCCTGGACTCCGGACGTCGCCGTACGTTGCGTCGCGCCGCGGGCTGGGCTTGGGTTCACCCGACCTCTCACGCAGTCCGCACCGGAGCACCTCCATGTCCAAGACCCCTGCCTTGTCGGGCCCTCGGCCCTTCGTGAACCCCCGCGTCGACGCCCAGGAACCCCAGCGGCAAGAGCCGCCCTCGTGGGAAGGCAAGAAGCTGCCGTGGGGCATCGCCACTAACCCGATCCTCGGGCCCGCGACCAAGCCCAGCCCGGCGCAGCAGCGGGTCAACGACGCGGTCGTGGCGCTGAACAAGAAGCTCGAGGACGCGAACGCGCGGACCGACAAGAAGGCGCGGCCCGAGCTTCGAATCAAGAACGTCACCGCGGGGGTCGACGCGCAAGGCAAGCCGACGCTGTACGTCAACATGAAGACCCACAAGCTGTCCGAGGCGGACAAGCAGATCGCCAAGCGCTTCGTCGAGGGTGCGGGCTTCGGCAAGTTGCCCATGGTGGTCAGCCCCGGGGTCATGCCAATGCCGTCCGTAAACCCGGCGCCCGGCGGCTTCCACACCATCGGCGGCAAGCCGGCCACGGGCTTCGAAGACGGGCTGCTCAAGCAGCTTTCCCCCGCCGAGGCGACGAGCATCAAGAGCGAGAAGGAGATCCTCGACCTGCAGAAGGAACTCCACGACGCGGGCAGGCAGTTCATGAAGGACCTGCGCGAAGGCACCGAGCCCAAGGCCGAGCAGCTCAAGGAGCGCTTCGGGGTCGACTTCCCCACGCACCCGGCGCTCAAGGGCAAGACCGACTTCGCGTGAAGCGCGGCTGACTTCTGCTAAGTGCGCGCCATGCGCACTTTCGCCCTGCTGATGACGGCGGCTGCACTCCTCTGGGGGTGCGGCCCCATGATGACGACGACTCCCGACGCGGGTCGCATGCCGGACACGAGCTGTGGCCTCGACTGCGAAGCCCAGCGCCACTACGCGCTGCTGCCCGGCACCTGCTTCGAATACGCCGACAGCCGCACGCCTGCCGCCGGCTCGTCTCCGGCGATCGGGGTCATGATCCGACCGGTCTTCGCGCTCGAAGGGGGTATCAACACGATTCGCGCGGAGTACCGCGTCGGCGGCCAGCTCAAGATGATCGACAGCTTCGTCTTCCCGCACGGCGACCTCGCGCTCGCGCGCCGCGAGTGGCCCATGCAAGGCCAGTCGGTCACCTACAAGGACACCGCGCAGAAGATCGTCGGCCTCACGCTGCACCTGCGCACCGAAGCGAAGGCCGGCGAGAGCTTGACCACGTCGCGCCAGGCCGACGAGGCGATGATGAACGGCATGCACGACGTGGCCGAGGCGACGGTGGCGGTCGTCTTCAGCGAGTCGACCATGTTGGATCTGACGGTGCCGCAGGAGACCTTCACCAAAGGCCTGACGCTGTCCTTCACCGAGACGCCCAAGTCCTACGGGCTGGATCCCAAGCGGGTGCTCGTCGCCGAGAAGGGCTTCGTGAACTTCGCGTCGGCGCTGAGCCGCACCGCGACCTCCAACACCGTCTATTACCTGCAGCGCACCCGCTCGCTCGGCGTCGACGGCGGCGGGTCCGACTGCGGGCTCTGAAGCAGCGCCGCGGCGCACCGCGCGCCCAAGAAGCCTCGAACGTCCCTCTCAAGGAGGTCCCATGAAAACCTGGCTGCTGTCCGTCGGCTGTGCCCTGTGGGTGCTGAGCTGCAAGAGCGCCCCGCCGCCCGTCGCCGACGTCCCGATCCCGACGGTGCCCAACGAAGAGCTCGTCGTCGTCACCCAGAACCTCACCGACGTGAGCGTGAAGTACACCGGCACCGTCGAAGCCGGCGCGCAGGACGTGAGGCTGACCAAGGCCGTCTACGAGTTCGTCGTCGACGGGCAGGTGCTCAACTCGGACGAGAGCGCGCTCGACGTGAAGATCGCGCAGGGCCAGAGCCAGCCGTTCTCGATCGAACACGGCTTCACGTACGTGAAGGACACCGACGCGCTCAAGGCCATGGACGCGCGGGGCGGCTCCATTCTGCTGTCGCTGCGCGGCAAGGTGCTCGCGACGCTGACGATCCCCGCGCAGGGCGAAGCCCCGGCCGTCACCAAGACCGTCGAGCTGCCCTTTGCCCGCGCCAAGGAAGTGCGCACGCCGCGCCTGCCGCACCTCAAGCTCGTCGACTTCGAAGCCGGGCGCTTCAGCGAGAGTGAAGTGCAGGTCCTCTTTCACCTCGGCGTCGTCAACCCCAACCCCTTCCCCATCACCGTGACGGGGCTGCCGTACCAGATCGAGCTTGCCGGCAAGAAGATCGCCGACGCGACGATCGGCGCGGGTGAAAAGGTCACCAACGCGTCGACCGGCGTCTTCGACGTGTCCGTGACCATGAACGAAGAGACCCACGGCAAGGACGTCAAGAAGCTCATCAAGGGGCTCATCGTCCCCTACGCGGTGACGGGCACCCTCAAGACCGCCATGTACGACGAGCCGCTCGAAGCGAAGGGTGAGATCAAGCTGACGCCCCCGAAGTAGGCCCCACCGGGCGACCGCTGCCGGCTCCTGCATGTTCCTGCGCCGCCGAACTCACGTGCTGGGGCCGGACCCCACCCGCTTCCCAGACGTCGAGGACGCGGACGAAGACGGCGTGCTGGCCGTCGGCGGTGACTTGAGCCCGGAGCGGCTCACGCAGGCGTACAGCCGCGGCATCTTCCCGTGGTACTCCGAAGGGCTGCCGATCCTCTGGCACTGCCCCAACCCGCGGTTCGCGCTCATTCCCGGGGAGCTGCACGTCCCCAAGAGCCTGGAGAAGGCGCTGCGCCGCGGCACGTATGAAGTCCGGCTGGACTCCCAATTCGAAGCGGTGATCGACGGCTGCGCCAAGACGAAGCGCCCAGGGCAGCGCGGCACGTGGATCACCCGCGACATGCGACGGGCGTACGTGCGCCTGCACGAGCTGGGCTTGGCGCACTCGGCGGAGACGTACCTGGACGGCGTGCTCGTCGGCGGGCTGTACGGCGTGAGCGTGGGTGAGGTGTTCTTCGGCGAGTCCATGTTCAGCACCGCCGACGACGCTTCGAAGGTGGCCTTCGTCACGCTGGTGCGCTGGCTGACGCGCTGGGGCGTCTCCCTCATCGACTGCCAGCAAGAGACCGCGCACCTGGCGCGCTTCGGCGCGGCGCACTGGCCCCGCAGCGAGTTCGTCCGAGCGGTGGGTCAGCTCACGCAGAAGCCCACCTGGCGGGCGCGCTGGTCCTTGGACGCCCTGCCCCCGTGGCTCCTCGCCGCGGCGCAGGACTGACGGACCGAGAGCCGAACGGCCGACGCTCCCTGCTAAGCACGCGCCCACCATGGACGACGCCCAGCACCGCGCCCTCACGCTCCGCGTGCGCGCCATCACCAAGCCTCGGCGAGAGCTGCTCGTCTACTACGCGCTGGTCTCCCTCATCGCCCTGTGCGGCTTCCCGCTGCTCTTCGTCCCCCTCTTCTTCCGCTACGAGACGCTCTGGTACCGCTTCGACGAGCAGGGCGTGGCCATGGGCTACGGGCTGTTGTTCCGCCGGGAAGTGCAGCTGACCTACGCGCGCATGCAGGACATTCACCTGTCGCAGAACCTGCTCGAGCGGTGGCTGGGCATCGGCACCGTGACGGTGCAGACGGCGGGCGCCGGCACGCAGGGGCACCTGGCCATCGTCGGGGTGAAGGACTTCGAGGCCGTGCGCGACTTCCTGTACGCCCGCATGCGCGGCGTGCACAAGGACGCGCCGGACATTGGTGCGCAGGCGACGAGCGCCGAGCAGCTGCTGGTCGACATTCGAGCCTCGCTGGATCGCGCGGCGGCCGCCCTCGAGCGCGGTCCGGGAGGAGGCCGGGCATGATCGAGGCCATCGTCCGGCTGCTCCGCCCCCTCGTGGTGCCGCTGCTCAAGCTGTCCTTCGAGCCGCCGCACCTGCCCGAAGGCTCCCACCTGGTCCGGCACCTGCGGCCGTCCGAGGCCTGGCTGTCCTACCGCTACCTGCAGACGCTGTTCGGCGCCTTCGGGCAGGTGGTCGGCACCACCGCCGGCGCGATCGCGCTCATGCTGCAGCTCGACGAGTGGGGCGTGGTGTTGGCGATCGCCCTGCTGGTGCTCCAGGGCGCGAGCTTGGCCGTCGCCTTCGTCAGCGCCCGCGTCGACTACGAGCTGCGGCACTACTTGGTCGGCGATCGCAGCGTGCGCGTGACGTCCGGGGTGATGATCCGCAACGAGGCGACGCTCAGCTACGCCAACGTGCAGAACGTGGAGGTCAACCAGGGCCCGCTGGAGCGCCTCTTCGGCTTCAAGTCGCTGACGATCACCACCGCTGGCGCCGACGCGCCAGGGGAGTCCGTCGGCACGCTCCACAGCGTGACGCTGGTCGGGCTGCCCGACGCCGAGCGGGTGCGCGAGCAGATCATGGGCATGCTCCGCCAGCACAAGGACCCAGGCTTGGGAGAGCCCCACGCCGCACCGTCACTTCGGGGGCTGCCGCTCGCGCAGCTGGAAGCGGTGAAGGCCGCGGCGGCGAGGCTCGAGCGGGCCGCCGTGCAGGCCTCAGCTCCGGCGTAGCCGGGCCTCGAACCCTGCAGCGTCCAAGAAGGTGAGCCTCACACCGCCGGCGCCGAGCTGCGCGCCGCTCGAGAGCGGCTGGCGCAGGCCACTGGACAGCTTCGTGTCGGGCAACAGCCGGGTCTTGTCGTTGTGAGGCTCCACCCACCAGCCCGCCCCGTCGCAGACGAGGCTGAACTGCTGGCGCGACACCGTCCCATCGTTGATGACGACGTCGTTGTCGGGCTCACGGCCGACCCGCACCAGCCTGGGGCTCGCGCCCAACAGGAAGCAGAGCGCGTCGCCTTGGCCGGGGCGCGTCGCCGGTCCCGAGGCGACCAGGGTGCTCAGCACGCCCCCGCTCTGCGCCGGCGCCGTCCAGCTGCCGGGCTCCCAGACGAGCCACGCTCCACCGAAGCGCTTGGGGAACTCCGCCGGCGCCACGACGAGCCGCTGCAGCACGAAGGAGCTCAGGTAGCTGGGCACGGCCACGGAACGGACGCTCCTCTCGGGGGTTTGCGACGGCGCGGACCGACGCAGTTACCACGGCTCCCGGGCGCCGATGAAGTCGTACGGGTACTGCCAGCTGGGCTGCGTGACGGCGTCGAGCCGAGCCAGCACCTCGCCGGGCAGCTTCAGCTCCGCCGCGGCGACGTTGTCTTCGAGCTGCGCCAGCGTGCGCGCCCCGAGAATGACGCTGGAGACTTCTGGCTTGGCCAACAGCCACGCGAGCGCCACGCGCGCCGGCGTCGAGCCCAGCTCCTTGGCGGCCGCCAGCACCGCGTCCACCGCCTTCCACGTGCCGTCGACGTCGTACTTGCGCCAGGTGTCCTTCCACTCCGCCAGCCGGGTCCCTTCTGGAGCGGGCATGTCCCGGCGGTACTTGCCGGACAGGAAGCCGCGGCCCAAGGGGCTCCAGACCAGCACGCCGAGGCCGAAGGCCTTGCACGCGGGCAGCACCTCTCGCTCGGCGCCGCGCTCGACGAGGCTCCACTGCAGCTGCACCGACGCGTACCGAGCCACGTTGCAGCGTTCCGCCGCCCACAGCGACTCGACGAGCCGGTAGCCCGTGTAGTTCGAACACCCGGCGTAGCGGACCTTCCCGGCGCGGATCAGATCGTCCAGCGCGCGCAGCGTCTCCTCGACCGGCACCGCGCCGTCCTGCATGTGCACTTGGTAGAGATCGATGAAGTCCGTCTTGAGCCGCCGCAGCGACTGCTCACAGGCGTCGATCACGTGCCTGCGGGAGAGGCCCTGATCGTGGATCGTCGCGCCGGCTTGGAACCGGCACTTGGTGGCGACGATCACCTGCCTGCGCCGCGCGCCCAGCCACTGCCCGAGCAGCTCCTCGCTCTGCCCTTCGCTGTACACGTTGGCGGTGTCCACGAAGTCGATGCCCAGCTCCAGCGCCCGCTCGAGCACCCGGCGCCCCTCGTCGTGGGAAGACGTCACGCCCTTCATGAAGCCCTGGCTGTCGCCGAAGGTCATCGCGCCCAAGCACAGCCGTGAGACCTTGAGCCCGGTGCGGCCCAACGTGCGGTGTTCCATTGTCTGTCTCCGATGAGAGTGGCTGGCGACCATACGCCACCCCAGGCCCAGGCCCTTCCCCTGACGAGCCTTCCCTCGCTATGGGGCCCCCTCCATGGCTCGCCTCGTCCTCTTCCTCGCTGTTCTCACCCTCGCTTCGTGCGGGGAATCGCCGCCAGACACCACCGACGCAGGAGGGGCCGGCGGCAGCGCCGCGGGAAGCGGTGGTTCGGGCGGCGCGGGTGGCGGTTTGGCCGGTGCGGGTGGTGGCTCGGCGGGCGCGGGTGGTGGCTCAGCGGGTG
>JALHOS010000290.1 GCA_022842905.1 Myxococcaceae bacterium
CCGGGTGAGTAGGAGCGCCCGTGGATGACCGTTGACCGGGTCGAGGGGTTGTAGGCCTCGACCCACCAGTCGAAGCAGGAGCGACCGATCACCCCGGAGCGCGGACCCGGCGCGCTCGGGCGGCGCACCTGCGGCGTCGCCTTGGGCTCGGCTCGCTCCCCAGAGATCCCCAGCTCGATCGTCTGGCCGGGCTTCCCGTCACGCGACATGGTGCGACGCACGGTAGCAGGGTTGGAGGCCGCTGAGGGGTCGCCGCCTTCAGCGCTCAGGCGGGCCGCAGCCGCTCCAGCTCGCCGTGGACCTCGACGCCCGCGGCGCGGCCGACGTCCTCGAAGAGCACGCGGCCAGCGCGGGTGGACAGCCTGACGGTCAGCTCCCCGTCCATGGACTCTTCGACGCGCCGGTGCATGGCGGTGCGCACCGGTGCGTGCAGCAGGCCGCCGCGGCGGCGCTCGGTGGTCAGCTCGAAGACGTGCGTGCGATCTGCCAGGCGCAGGGCGATCCGCTCTTCGCTGACGTCCAGCTGCTCGAGGCGCGCGCCGGTGTACGTCGCGAAGCGGTGCAGCCGCTGCTCGTGCCACACCCCGGCGATGAAGCCGACGAAGCTCGAGCGCAGCCAGGGAATGAGCGCGGCCGAAGCCACCACGCAGGTGCCCGGCGTCGAGAAGTGGTTGGACTGCGCCCAGACGTACGCCGCCGGGAACGCCGCGCCCCAGTCCTTCTCGATGTAGCCGGCGCCCGCGTCGAAGCTGACGCGGCGGCCTTCGATCAGCAGCGAACCTTGGAGCCCGTGGTTGAAGCTGACCAGGCCGTGGTTGCACTCCATGAACGGGACCCAGGCGTACCAGCCCATGATCCCCGGCGCGCGGAGCGTGACGGGCCACGGCTGCAGCGGCGTCGTGAAGCGCAGCTTCCCGCGCAAGGGCAGGTCCCCAGCCAGCTCGACGCCGTCGGGGGAAAAGTGACACCCCGCCACGCGCACGTCGAAGCGCCCTTCGGCGGCGGAGAAGTCCGCAAGCGGCGCGCGGAGGTACCAGCTGCGACGGCTCACGCCGTCGAGCACCTGGACGAACGCTTCACCTTCGCCGCGCGGATCCAAGAAGACGCCGGGGATCACCGCCCAGCGCTCTGACAGGTCCGCGTTGACGAGCTTGACGTACCAGCCTTCGAAGAAGCTGTGTGCGCGCCGCCGACCGTGAAAGCCCTCGGGGTGAAGGGTGGCGGTGACGAAGCTCACGAAGGACCTCGTAGCCCCTTGGAGCGCGGTGTGCACGGTCAGCGCCGGCCGCGCGCGCCGAAAAGAGCGTGGCGTGCGGCGCGCTGTGGGCGGTCGGGCTCTCGCGTGGCGCCGAGGCGACTGGGGCACGCTGCCACGTGGCAAGGCGCCTCGGTGGCCCGCACAGCCGCGTGGAGGTGGTTGAGAAGCGGGCGATCCGCCCGGCTCCTCCTGCGGGCACCGTCCTTGCTGAGGCTTCGTCCAGGTGCAGTCCTTCGAGCCGGGGAGCGTTCATGGCCAAGCGGGTCGTCTTCGGAATCGTCACGGACTCGCTGCACGCCGAGGCGGTGCTGCGCGATCTGGCGCTGGACGGCGTGACCGCGCCGGACGTGGCGGTCTTCGCGCAGTGGTCCGGCGACGGTCGCGAGCGGCGCGTCGTCGACTGGCCAGGCGCGTCGGTCGGCGGGCTGGCTGGGGCGCTCGTGGGCATCGGCCTGTCCGACGCCGAGGCCGAGACGTACGAGCGGCGCGTCCGTGACGGCCACGTGCTGCTGTGCGTGCAGACGGAGCGGCAGCGAGACGTCGAGCGGGTGCTGCGGGAGCAGCGAGTGCAGGAGATCGGCGCGGTCCTGGAGATCTTCGTCCACGCGCGCCCCGCGGCCGCGCCCGTCACCCGGCCGCCGTACTTCCCCGAAGCGCCGGTTCCGTCGCCGACCGTCGAAGCCCCGCCGCCACGAACGGGCCCCGCTGGCCGCTGAAGCGCGGCGCGTCGCGCCGGGCAGCACCCCACGCACTGCCCCCAAGACTCGCCGAGGAGATCACGATGACGCCCGAACGAACGAAGATCGTCCTGCCGCCGCCGCCGCTGGACCCCGCCGGGCTGCTCCTGGGCTCAGGAGGCCAGGGCGGGGTGCTGATCCGCTCGCCGGCTCCAGCAGTGCGCGTGCGCTCGTCAGGCGCCGCGCGACGACGAGGAGCCAGGCCGCTCTTGTCTGCTGGGCCGTGACGCGCCGGGGTGGGGGGCGTCGACTTCCGTGCGGCGCTCGCTGACGCGGCGTCGGCGCAGGAACCCCCACACTGGTCGCGCTGCGGGAGAGGCGCGAGCACGCCGGTGTCCTTCACCGCTCGGCGCCGTCGCCCGCGCGCAGCGGCGCGGCCCTTCGGTTCGGGTGGGCGCGACGAGGGCGTCGGTTCGATGGAGGAACGGGAGGTGCACCCGCGGCCCCGCCGGGGCGAGCGCGATCGTCCGCGTCGAGCCTCGACGCATCGCCCGCAGCCGCTCGATCGTGACCCGGTCGGACGCGTCGCGCGTGGCCACTTCTTCGACGGAGGCGCACGCTGGCGCGTGCGTGCCCCAGCTGCGTCAGGTGCGCGGCGCTGAGGCCCCAGCTGACGCGACTGCGGTGTGCTCCGCTGGCACGAGTTCCCTCGTCCGGCGCCGCATGGAGGCTCGACGCATCGCCCCGCAGCTGATCGACGGTGACCCGGTCGTGCGCGTCGCCCGTCGTCTCCTCGACGGAGTGCAGGGCGCCTCGTTCCTGCCCCAACTGCGTCGGGAGCGCGGCGCCGAGGCCCTCTCTGACGCCAAAGGCTGGCCGCCGTGGGGGTCGCCCCGCAGCGGGTCGACGCACCTCTGGGGAACTCGAGGTGGGCTGCGAGCCGCGGGCGGAGAGCCGCGACGAGTGACTGGGTCGGTGCTCGAGCGTCGCCGACGATGCGCGGGAGAGCAGCTCGCCCGTGTCGACGACCGAGGGCCCTCCTCGAGACTCGGCTTGGGCCGCCACCGCTCCGCGCCGCGTGCAGCGGGCACACCGGCGAGCCCAAGCCGTCCAGAGGAGTTTGGGGCCGTGCGCTCGGCGTCGGCGACCGCCTCACTGCACCGTGTACGCGAGCGTCCCGCTGCAGGCGTCGTTGCCGTAGCACCCGCCGCGCAACACGTAGTCGCCGTCGGCGGTCGCGCGGTAGCGCAGGAACGACAGCCGGCCGCAGCTGTCGTCGTTGGTCGCGACCGACTCGCCGGTCGGGCCGACCAGTCGCACGTAGGTGTCGCCGGTGCCCGTCGCGCCCGGAACGGTGCAGGTCCCGGCGGACAGCAACTGCCCTTCGCGCAGGTGGATCGTCACGTCACCCGTGTTGCGCGTGGCGTTCTGCGTGTCTTGCGCCGTGTACTCGACGGCCGGCGGCAGCGTAGGCGTGGGCGGCTGCGCGGCGCACAGCCGCTCGGAGCGCTCCGCCGCGCACAGGGCGTCCATGGCGACGAAGGCGTTCACCACGGTCTCGCCGCGGCAGGCGGTCTCGCGGCAGACGTTGACGACCTTGCACCCGGAGAGGCGCCGGTAGTCGGTCTCACCTTCGACGAGGATCCCGACCAACTGCTTGCGCTCGGCGTCGTACACGCCCGAGCCCGAGTTGCCGCCGAACGTGTCCGTGGTGGCGATGAAGTCCGCGCCGTTGCCCGGCGAGCGCACCGAGCCTCCGGAGTCGATCTTGAACGGAATGCCGCTGCCCGAGCCGATCACCGCCACCCGCTGTCCCGTCACGCGCAGGGCGCGACCTTCGACGACGGGCGCCGGGCTGAAGC
Organism: Myxococcaceae bacterium; assembly: GCA_022842905.1. Classification (GTDB taxonomy): domain Bacteria; phylum Myxococcota; class Myxococcia; order Myxococcales; family Myxococcaceae; genus JALHOS01. The sequence goes on from JALHOS010000290.1 coordinate 3,798, forward strand.
GCGGGCTCGCCCGGCGGTCGAGCTTGATGATCGCGTAGTCGTGCACGCCGTCGGCCTCGGTGCGCTCGCTGCGCGCGACGATGCGGGCGCAGCTGAACACGTCTTCCGTGGTGACGCGCTCGAGCGCCGTCGCGGTGGTGCGGTAGTACTTGAAGACGAAGCGCGTGGTCCGGCACTCCGCCTCGGACGTGATGCAGTGGCCCGCGGTGAGGACGAGGTCGTCGTCGATCAGCGTGCCCGAGCAGAACGCCGTCGTCGGATCGTTCGCGAAGCGCTCGCCGTAGCAGAGGCTCTGCGACCGCTCGAGCGTGGGCCCCAGGAACTTCACGTCTGTCGGCACGCGCACGTCCACGTCCGCTTCGGGCATGAGCGCCACCGTCGACTGCCGCGCCAGCGCGCGCAGGCCTTCGTCCGCGTGGGCGTAGACGTCAGTGCGGTTGTCGGTGCCGTAGACGACCGGCTTTCCCTTCGTGTCCGTCGTCACGGCGTCCTGCGGCGCAGGCTCACTCACACCACACGACAACGCGCACAGGGTGAGCAGAAGAGGGAGAATGCGGGTGCTGGGGGGCATTGGGCCGCGCGCACTGGCAAGATCAGCGCCACGCCGTGTGCGTCCACATCCTTCCAACGCAGATCCGCGCCCATGGAACGTCAGAGGTGGTCAGAGCGCACGCAGTCACCGACGCCTGCGTACGTTTCCCTGCGGCGAGTCTGTAACGAGGGGCTACGCGGCTGGCGGGCACTCGCGTGGGCACCCTGTCGGCGCGGGGGACAGGGTCGTTTTGTTGCCCACGTGGGATCGCCGTGTTCCCATGTTGGCGGCTGTAGCTGCCGGAACACCCCGTCCACGTGCGAATGACCAAGCGAAGCGTCCTCACTGCCCTGGCCTGCGGCGCGCTGCTCTTCCCGAGCTTCGCGGACGCGGCTGCGCCCAAGCCGACGGCGGACGAGGCGTATGCGGAGGCGAAGGCGGCGTACCAGAAGCTCAAGGGCGACGAGAAGCGGCGCAAGCTGCGGCACCACTGGCTGAACGTGGCCAAGCGGTTCGAGAAGGTGGCGCAGAAGTACGGCAAGAGCGAGCGCGCGCCCGAAGCGCTGTTCCAGCACGCGGAGCTGCTCAACGAGCTCTCGCGCTTCTCGGGGAACGGTGAAGACAGCGCGCAAGCGCACAAGAGCTACGAGAAGCTGCTCGACGGCTGGCCCAAACACCGACTCGCGGACGACGCGGCGCTGTCGTTCGCGCGCATGCTGGCCGATCGCCAAGGCAACTTGGCCAAGGCGCGGAACGTGGTGAGCGACGCGCTGCCGGCGGCCAACGACAAGAAGAAGGCGCTGGCCGAGCTGCGCGCGGCGCTGCCGGAAGAGAAGGTCAAGCGCGCGGAGAAGCCGAAGAAGGGCGACGACGACGCGCACCCGGACAAGGCCGAGCGGGGGCTCAAGGAAGCGAAGGGCCCGGCGGCCGACAAGGCCAAGGACAACGACAAGGCCCAACCGGAGCGCGTGGCGAAGGCCGACGCGAGCCGCAAGCCCGAGCGGATCGACGCGCCGCCGCAGCCGGCTGCGGCCAAGCGTGCCGAGGCCGGGACGAAGCCCGCCGCACCGAAAGCCGACGTGAAGAGCGACGCGGCCACCGAGGAAGAAGAGGGCACGGACACGGTGGGCGGTCCCTCGCCGGCCGTCGCCGACGCGATCGCCAAGCTCGCGCGCGCGGCGTCGAAGCCGTCCGAAGAGCGGCTGGCCGCCGAAGGTGACGATCTGCCGCGAGGGTTCGCCCGCCGCTCGGCCCCGCTCGAGCGCCCGGCGGAAGTTGCGGGCGACGAGCGCGAGCCCACGAAGGACGAGGTCGTCGAGCCGAGCCAGCCGCTCGTTGCGTCGCTCGCGGAGCGCCTGCGTGACGTCCGTGTCGGTGACGCGCCCCCGCCCGCGCCGGTGCCGCTGGACGACGCCGCCAAGGCCCGGCTCAAGGCCACGGTGAAGGCCGCCAGCGCTTCGCAGATCCCCCTCGCTCAGCAGCTCGGCCTCAAGGTGAAGCGGGTGATCATCGACGCTGGGCACGGCGGCCACGACACGGGCGCCATCGGCGCGAAGGGGACGAAAGAAAAGGACGTCGCGCTGTCGATCGCCGCCAAGCTCAAGGCGCTGCTGGTCGCGCAGGGGCTCGACGTGGTGATGACGCGGGAAGACGACACGTTCCTCGCGCTGGAAGAACGCACCAAGCTGGCCAACGAAGAGCACGGCGATCTCTTCATCTCCGTGCACTGCAACTCGGCGCCGACGAAGAAGCTGCGCGGCGTCGAGACGTACACGCTCAACACGTCGTCCAACCGCTACGCGATTCGGCTGGCGGCGCGGGAGAACGCCACCACCGAGCGCGGCGTGGGTGATCTGCAATACATCCTCGCGGACCTGGCGACCAAGGCGAACACCGGGGAGTCGAGCTCGCTGGCCGAGCGCGTCCAGCGGTCCGTCGTGGGCGCGCTGTCCAAGGACTACAAGGGCATCAAGAGCCTCGGCACGAAAGAAGCGCTCTTCTTCGTGCTGCTGGGGGCCCGCATGCCGGCGATCCTCGTGGAGACGAGCTTCCTGTCGAACCCCGAAGAGGAAGAGCGGCTGGCCGACGACGTGTACCAGGCCAAGGTAGCCGCGGGCATCGCTGAGGCCGTCGAGGGCTTCCTCGCCGACCGGAACAAGCTCGCGCAGATCGACTGAAAGAGCGTTGCGCCGCTTGCGCACGTCTGGTTCACACCGTCGGCCATGGCCAGCCGATCGTTTCCGTGGAAGGGCGTGGCGATCGGCCTAGGGCTGCTCGCGCTCATCGGCCTCCTCGCCGGCTACCAGTTGGTCATGCGCGGCTTCATTCAGGCGTACTACCGCGCGGAGTACGCGCCGGAGCCGCTGGATGATCGGCCGCTGCCGCAGCCGCCGCCGTCGTTTCGGCTCCGCGACGTGCCGTGGCTCAGCGAAGCGCTCCCGCTGTGCCAGTCGCAGAGCCTGCGCATGTTGGCTGCGCAGCAGGGCCGGCTCGAGCCCAGACGCACGGTGGACTTCGTCATGGGCTTTACGTGGGGGGCGAGCGCGATCCCGCGCCGGACCGGGTTCTTTCCTGGGCAGGATCCCGAGGTCGGCTTTCGACTCGGGGCGCCCGTGCTGGGCTTCCAGCGGCGCTACTTCACGACGGACGACTCGGAGCGGTTCCTCGCGGCGGTGCGCATGGCGATCAGCCAAGGGCGCGCGGTCCGCGTGGCGTTGGACCGAGCGATCCTCGTGGAGGGGCGGGGGATCGTCCCTCACAGCGTGGTGCTGGTGGGCTACGACGAGGGCGGCTTCGAGTACTACGAGCCCACGTGTGACGCGCCGGGGCGGTGTCTGCCGGGCGACAAGCCTGCGGGAACGCCGGGGCTCCGGGTCGCGACCGCCACGCTGCTCACCGCGCTCGAGTCCCACGCGCTCGCGTTCCAGTACCCGTGGCGTTACCAGCTCGTCGTCCTCGAGCCTGGGCCGATCGTTTCGGGATCCGCTCTGGAGGATCGCCTGGCACTCAACGCGCGGGCGCTGATCGGCGGGAGCGGTCCGGGGCCGTCGGCCGGAGCGCAGGCCGTGCTCGACACGGCGTCGGCGATCGAGCGGCACGGCAAAGACGTGGTGACGCCGGAGCTGCTGCGCGGGTTGACGGTGGCGGCGCAGGTCCGTGGCGATGACGCCTTGGCGCTCGAGGAGTTGTTCGCCGGGCGCGCCGAGCTGGCGGGGGCGGCCCAAGCGCTGCGGCGAGCGAGCGAGCACTACGCGACGGCGCTGCGCGCGCTGAGCTCCACGCCGCCGGACGTCGAGCAGGGCGCCGCGGTGCTCAAGCTCGCTGCGGAGGCCGACCGCGCCGCCGGGCGCGCGATCCTCGACGCGTCGATCCCACCCGCGCGGTGAAGCGCGAACGCGCTGCGGCCGCTCGAGGAGATGCCACCGGACGTCGAGCAGGGCGCCGCGGTGCTCAGGCTGGGAGCCAAGCGCGACTGCGCCGCTGGGCGCGCGATCCTCGACGCGTCGATCCAACCCGCGCCGGGCAGCGCGAAGGCGCTGCGGCCGCTGAACGCCACGCCGCCGGACGTGGAGCAAGTGCGCCGTGGTGCTCGAGCCGGGGGCTGGGGCCGACCGCGCCGCTGGGCGTGCGGTCCTCGACGCGTCGATCCGGCCCACGCGGTGAAGCGCGAACGCGCAGCGCGCGCTGAACGCTACGCCGCCGCAGTCGGGCTGTGCGCAGCTCGCTCGTGCCAGGCTCGGCCAGCCGCCGATCGCCGTCACGTTCGCACTGAGCCCGAGTCGCCCAACGTGCAGCTCACGCCGTTCACGCGCAGGAGCGAGGCCGGTGCTCAAGCCGACCCGCTGTCCACCGCCAAGGACTTGGCCGCGCTCCAGGAGACGTCGAGCGCGCGTCGCCGAACACCGCGCGTTCACCCACTTCGTCTCGGATCAGCTGCCCTGTGGCCGGAGCCCGCGTCGAGCGCAGCCTGGCTCGAGTGACGTTCCTGCCCGTCGGGCGCTGCGCCCGGTCCGATCAGTACTCCAGCGTGTCGCCGAAGCAGCCCGCGTCCGACTCGCCGCCGAACACGACGATCACGTTGCGCGCTTCGTCGTAGGCGGCAGCGTGGCTGGCGCGGGGGCCGGGCAGGGGGGGCTGCGGACGCCACTCGGTGGTCGTCAACGAGAAGGTGCTCGCCTCGAAGACGCCCGGAGTGGACCGCCCGCCGATGATGAGCACCTCGCCGGTGAGCCCGTCGAACGCTTCGGCGAAGTCCCAGCGCACTGGCGCGGACGGGGCCGGTGGGACGGGCGGCGGCGCCACCCAGGACAGCGTGCGCCAATCGTCCAGGCTCAGCAGCGCGCCGTCGTTCACCGCGTTGGGGGTCTGGTTGGTGAAACCGCCGAACACCAGGACTCCGCGGTAGCTCGGTGCGTACACGGTGCCGTGGAGGGTTCGCGGTGACGGCGCATTGGCGGCGTTGACGACGTTCCACGTCGAGCGAAGCTCCCACAGGTCTTGAAAGAGCTGCGGTGTCTGCGCGGGGCCCGCCTGGAACGATCCTCCGAAGAGCACCGATGCGGCGCGGTCTGGGTCGTACGCGAGCCTCCCGATGCGGCCGCTCGGCGGCGTGCCTGCGTCGAGGGCGCGCCAGCCGCTCGCTTCCAGTAGCCAGGTGTCCGTCAGGTAGTTGCCGGCGTTCGAAGGGCCGACGTAGCCGCTGAAGAGGACCAGCGCGTTTCGTGAACGATCGTACGTGAGCGCCCCGCGAGCACGCGGAGGCGGCGCGCTCGCGAACGAGCGCTGGGTCCAGGTCCCGCCGTCGTACTCCCACAGATCGCCCAAGGCGCCGCCGTCGGCACACGCCACGCCGCCGAACAGCACCGTCACGCGGCGCACGGGGTCGTAGGTCATGGAGAAGCGCGTTCGCGCCGGTGGAGAGATCGCCGGAGTGGCGACGCGCCACGAACGGGCGCTGCAGCCCGGGGCACCGCCCGCGCAGACGAGCCCGCCAGAACACGCCGGTGCCACGCCGCAGCGGCACAGGCCGTCCGCACCGCACAGGTTCGCCGTCCTCGGGGCGCAAGCGACACAGGCGCCACCGTCCACGCCGCAGGTGGCCAAGCTTCGTGCCCGGCAGATGGCGCCGTCACAGCAGCCGGCACACGACGATGAGTTGCAGACGCAGGCACCTCTGTCGCAGCGCTGGCCTGTGGCGCAGGCGAGCCCCGCACCGCAGCGGCACTGTCCCGCAACGCAGGTGTCCGCAGTCGCTTGGCACGCGACGCAGGCCCCACCGTCGGCTCCGCACGCGCTGAAGCTGGACGCGACGCAGGTCGTCCCCTGCCTGCACCCCGCGCACGTCGACGCGCCGCCGGTGCCAGCCGTCCCGCCCGAACCAGCCGCTCCGCCCGAGCCAGCCGTGCCGCCC
>JALHOS010000291.1 GCA_022842905.1 Myxococcaceae bacterium
GCACCCAGGCGGCCGCCCACCGTGACGAGCGCCGTCTGGGCTGGGCGCACGCCTTCGTGGCCTACTCCGCCGGGCCGGTGGGGCAGACCGCCGAGGCGCTCGACGCGGCGAACCACGCGCTGGCGCTGGCGCGGCGGCTCCAGGACCTGCCGCTCTTGGCCATGGCGGAGATCTCCCGCGGCACCTTGGCCTGTGTGCGTGGGGAGACCGGGGTGGCGACCGCCGCGTTCCGCCGCGCCGCGTCCGCGGGCTCCGTCGCGCAGGCCCCGCGAGTCGAGGGCATCGGCGCGGGGAACTTGGGCGCGGCGTTGCTCGAAGTCGGCCGGCTGGCAGAGGCCGAGGCGGCGCTGGCCCGAGGGCGGCGCGCCTTCGTCCACGCCAACGACCCCTTTCACCTCACGCGGCTGAGCGTGGACGAAGCCCGGCTCGCCGTCGCCCGTGGCGACCCGAACGCCGAAGAGCTGGTGTCGGCGGCGATCGAGGCCGCGCGGGCCGCTGGGATCCTCGAAGGTGAGCTGCTCGCGCGCGAGGCGGCGGTGCTGCTGGCGCGCGCCCAGGGCGACGAAGCGCTGGCCCAGGACCGGCTGCGCGCGCTCGAAGCGGTGGCGTCAGCCTGCGACGACGTGAAGTGGCCGCCGCGTGTCGAGCGCCTGCGCGTCCCGCGGGCGGCGCGCACGCTCCGCCTCACCTCGGACGGTCGCCAGGTGGAGTGGGGCGGCCGTGCGTTCGACTTCGCCCGGCGGGGGCCACTGCGCCGCACGCTCGTGGCGCTCGCGGCGGCTCACGTTCAGCAACGCTCGCTGTCCGCCCTCGAGCTGCGCGAGGCGGGCTGGCCGGGTGAGCCCATGCTCCACGAGTCGGCGGCGAAGCGCGTGTACATGGCGGTGAAGCGGCTGCGCGCGCTGGGGTTCGAAGACGCGCTGCTCACGCAGGACGACGGGTATCGGCTGTCGGGTGATGTCTTCGTCGAGTGGGCCGAGGTGGGCTGAACGCGCCACGCCGCGCTGGTGTGATCCGCCGACATGGTGGGACACGCCCCGCGCTTTCACGCAGCCGCGCACTTCATCGCCCTGTTCAGGGTCGGGCACGGCGCGGTTGTGCGATGACGACTCGAGTGCACAGCCGAAGCGCCAGGAACCACGGCGAACGCAGCGCTTCATTACAGATGCTGGTGTGGGCCAACTCCGTTCGGTGTGCGGACCTTCCCTCGGTGAGCGCTTGGCCTCGTTCGTGCTCTCGGGCTCGGCATGAATCGATTTGTGCTGTGCGGTCTGGTCGCTGTGTGTGGGCTCGGGTGTGGCGTGGACGGAGCGCTGAGCGTCGGCGCGCAGCAGCCCGAGGAGTTCACGACGGCCGAAGGGAAGATCGTCGGCGGGGTGGATTCGGAGATCGCGCTGACGCCGTGGCAGGTGGCGGTCATGGACACGCGCAACAGCCAGTACTGCGGCGGGTCGATCCTCAACGCGCAGTGGGTGCTGACGGCGGCGCACTGTGAAGTCGCCGTGGGCCACCGGATCGCCGCGGGCACCTCGCGCCTGAGCCGGCTGAGCGCGGGGCAGGTGCGGTCGGTCGCGCAGGTCATCACCTTCCCGGGCTTCGTCGACCCCGAGCGCGGCAAGGACGCGGCGCTGCTGCGCCTCAACGCGCCGTTGGACCTGTCCGGCCCGACGGTGAAGGCCGTGGCGTACGCGACGCCTTCGGACTCGGCGGCGTGGGCGGTGGGGCAGGCGCTGACGGTGAGCGGCTGGGGCGCGCTCCGCTCGGGCGGTAGCTCGCCCGACATGCTGCAGCGGGTGCAGGTCGCGGCGGTGAGCGAGTCGGCGGTGCGCACGGCGTACGGCACGCTCACGGCGGATCAGATCGGCGCGGCGTCGCCGGGCATGGACTCCTGCCAGGGTGACTCCGGCGGTCCGCTCGTGGCGCGCTACGGCACCTCGCGGCCGCTGCTGGTCGGCATCGTCAGCTGGGGCCAGGGCTGCGCGAGCGCGCGGTACCCGGGCATGTACTCGCGCGTCGCGTCCTTCGCGTCGTGGATCGCCGCCAACGTGGGCCCCGTCACCCCGACGGGGCCGACGGAGCCGACCGAGCCGACCGTCGTCGCGGGCACGCTCTTGTCGAACCCGAGCCTGTCGGGCGGCCGCAACGAGACGCTTCGCCGCACCATCACCGTGCCGGCCGGCACGCAGAGCCTCACGATCGTCATGAGCGGCGGCACGGGCGACGCGGACCTCTACGTGAAGGCTGGCGCCGAGCCGACGGCCACCGCGTACGACTGCCGGCCGTACCGCGCGGACAGCAACGAGACCTGCACGTTCACCAACCCGACGCCGGGCACCTGGTACATCAACGTGAAGGGCTACTCGGCGTTCAGCGGGACCTCGCTGACCGCGACCGTTCCGTAAGGGCCTGATCAAGGCCGCCCCGCACCAAGCCGCGCCGCTCGCTTCACCGGAGCCGCGCGGCCTTGTCGTTTCCTCGTGCCTGCGCTCGACGAAGGTGACTGTCGGCGCGTGGAAGCCGTGACGTACCGACGCGCGATCAGCGCGGCTGCACCTTGATGCCGGCCACCAGCAGGTCCTTCAGCGCCCGCGCCATCGGCAGGTACTCGAGCTGGTTCCGGTGCAGATTGTGCTGCGTGATGATGCCGATCTCCCCGAAGAAGACGGCGCGCCCGACGGTGATTGGGTCCACGTCGAGCCGGAACTCACCCTTCTTCTGTCCGTAGCGGACGATGCCGGCGAACGCCTCGACGTAGACCGCCAGCGCGTCGCGCAGCGCCTGGGCCACCGCGTCGTCGTTCTCCGCCGACTCCGCGCCGACGAGCCCGAAGAAGATCCCGTGCTCGCGGTTCTTCTCGAGGAAGTTGAACGTGTGGTCGAAGAACAAGTCGAACTGCTTGGTCGCCGAGTACTGCCGCGCTTCGAGGATCAGCGGCGCGTAGTGCTGCACGTAGCGCGTGTGCAGCTCCTCGACCGCCGCCAGCAGCAGGTCTTCCTTCGTCGGGAAGTGCCAGTAGAGCGCGCCGGGCGTCATGTGAATCGCCCGCGCCAGCTCTGCCATGGTGGTCGCCAAAATGCCCCGCTTGGCGAACAGGGAGATCGCCGAGCTCAGGATCTCCTTGCGCGTCTCCTGCGCGCGCTCCTGCTTGATGACCCGCTTCTCGGCGACTCGTCTCATGGTGGGGCGGGGCAGGTGAGTCAGAAGCCCGCGCCCCGTCAACCTTTCTTCGCCAGTTTCTCGAGCGCGTCGAACAGCGTCGCCACGTCGCGCTCGCTCAGCCGCCCCTCGAACTTGAGCTGCTGCACGCCGCGCTCGTCGACCACCAGCACCGTCGACGACTTCGCCGACAGCCCCCACGGCGCCTTGGCCATGGCGCCCCGGAAGTCGAGCAGCACCGGTATGCGCACGTCCTTCTCGACCGCCTTCACCGCGTCGAGCACGAAGTGCCGCGCGGGGAACCAGTCGAAGCTCGCCACGTTCGCCACCGCCACCACGCCCACCGCGTCGAGCAGGCCCTTCTCCCGGCCCGCTTTGAACAGCGCGTCCTTGACGTGCTGGTTGAGCTTCGTCGAGTCGCGGTCCTCGTAGAACAGCACCGTTGGCTTGCCCCACAGCGCGCCCAGCCGCTGCGGCTTGCCGGCCGACGTCTCCACCGTCGCCTCGAGCGGCGCCTGCGCGCGCGCCGTCAGCGCCGCCACGGCGGTTCCCATCAGCAGCCAGTTCTTTGTGGTCATTTCGCGCTTCCGGTGGACAAACGTTGAACGGACATTATACAAACCATGAACGCAGGTGCAACGGAAGGTTCGAACGACCATGACGACGCTGGCACGCAGTGATCGACGGCTGGGCGCGGAGGCGGCGCTGGCGGACTTCCAGGCCGACCTGGAGCGGCGGCTGGCGGCGGCCCTGTGGCTCGAGGACGAGCGGCACATCGACCCAGTTTGGAGCCGGGCGCTCGTGGAGCTGCGCAGCTACGCGGTGCGGCCGGCCAAGCGGGTGCGGCCGACGTTGTTGACGGTGGGCTGGGCGCTGGCGACCGGGGAGCTCGCGCAGGGCATTCCCGAAGGCGTGCGGCAGTTCGGCGCCGGCCTGGAGCTGCTGCACACCTTCATGCTCGTGCACGACGACGTGGCCGACCGCGCGCCGACGCGCCGTGGCGGGCCCGCGCTGCACCGGCTCTTGGGGCCGGACAAGGTCGGTGAAGACCTCGCCGTCGTCCTGGGAGACCACCTCTACGCGCGCGCGCTCGAGCTCATGCTCACCAGCGGGCTGCCAGGCTCGGTGGCTGCCACGCGCTACTTCCTCACCGTCTGCCGGCACACCGCCGCGGGCCAGTACCTGGACCTGGAGCTGTCGCGCTCGCCGCTCGGTGAGGTCAGCCTGTTCCAGGCGCTCAAGGTCGCCACGCTCAAGACGGCCAAGTACGGCTTCGTCGCGCCGCTCGTCGCCGGGGCCATGCTGGGCGGAGGTTCGCCGGAGCTGCTCGAGGCGCTCGAGCGGGTGGGGCGCCCGGCGGGCCTCGCGTTCCAGCTGCAGGACGACCTCATTGGCCTCTTCGGCGACGACGCGGTGGCCGGCAAGGACGGCGGCGGCGACTACGCCGAAGGCAAGCGCACTTTCCCCGTCCTCGCGGCGTGGACGCGGGCCGACACGCTGGGGCGGCGGCGACTGCAGGCGCTGTGGGCGCGGGCGGACCGCACCGGCCCCGCCTTGGCTGATGCGCGGAACGAAGTGCAGCGCCACGGCGGCGTCGACGCCACCCGCCGCGTCATCACCCGCATCACCCGGCAGGCCGCGCGCGCCGCGCAAGCGCTCCCTGGCGACCCGCTTGCCAAGGCGTTGCTCCAGGGCCTCGTCGAGAAGCTCGTGCGGAGGGCCGCGTGAGCGCCGACGGGGGCACCTGGGCTCCGCAGCCACCCCAAGGGCCTGGCCAAGGTCGACGGGTGCTCGTCGTCGGCGCCGGCGTCGGCGGGCTGACGGCCGCGGGCCTGCTCGCGAAGCGCGGCTTCGACGTGACGGTGCTCGAGCGCCTGAACGTGCCGGGAGGGCGCTGCGGCCGCATTCGGGCCGACGGCTTCACCTTCGACTTGGGCCCCACGATTCTGCTCATGCCCGACGTGCTGCGCGCGACCTTCGCCGCGCTCGGCGCCCGGCTGGAAGACGAGCTCGAGCTGAGCCGCTGCGAGCCGAACTACACGATCCACTGGCGCGACGGCTCGAAGCTCACGCTGTCGTCGGACCGCGCGCGCCTGGCCGAGTCCTTCGAGCGGCTCGAGCCGGGCAGCAGCCAGGCGCTCACCCGCGTCCTCGAGGCGTCCGCCAGCCGCTACGACGGCGCCATGTCCCGCTTCGTGCCGACCCACTGGGACTCGGTGCCGGGTTTCCTCAGCCCGTCCGTGCTCGCGCAGGCGCTCAAGCTCGGCGTGCACCGCACGCTCTTCTCCGACGTCGCCAAGGCCTTCAAGGACGACCGGCTGCGCCAGGCCATGTCCTTCCAGACCATGTACCTGGGCGTCTCGCCGTACGAAGCGCCGGCCGTGTTCTCGCTCCTGCCGTACACGGAGCTGACGCACGGCATCTGGTACCCCAAGGGCGGGCTGGGCGCGGTGCCGCTGGCGCTGGAGCGCGTCTGCAAGCGGCTGTGCGTGCGCTTCGAGTACGGCGCCGACGTCAGCCGCATCGTCGTGGAGAACGGCCAGGCCAAGGGCGTCGTGCTTGCGGGCGGGCGCACGCTCGACGCAGACGTGGTGCTCTGCAACGCCGACCTGCCGTGGGCGCGCAAGCACCTGCTGGGTGAGCAGAAGTCCGGGCTCGAGAAGAAGCGCTACACCGCCTCGGGCTTCCTCCTTTACTGGGGGCTCAAGCGCCGCCGCGAAGAGCTGGGCCACCACACCGTGTTCTTGGGCAACGACTTCCGGGGCAGCTTCGATCGGCTCTTCGAGCAGCTCGCGCTCCCCGACGACCCGAGCTTCTACGTGAACGTGCCCTCGCGCACCGACGCGAGCATGGCGCCGGCCGGGAAGGACGCGGTCTACGTGCTGGTGCCCGCGCCGCGGCAGGGCTCGGGGCTCGACTGGAAGGTCGAAGGGGAGCGGGTGCGCGCGCACGTGCTGGCGCGGCTCGAAGCGCAGGGCGTGCCCGGGCTGGAGGCCGACATCGAGCTCGAGCGCCGCATGACGCCGGACGACTGGGCTTCGAAGCTCAACCTCATGCACGGCTCGAACTTCGGGCTCGCGCAGAGCTTGTTCCAGGTCGGCGCGTTCCGGCCGAAGGTGTTCGACCCCAAGGTCCGCGGGCTGTTCTTCTGCGGCGCGTCGGCGCAGCCCGGCACCGGGGTCCCGACGGTGATGATCTCCGCGCGGCTGGCCGTCGAGGCCATCGAGCGGCGTGTGCTCGGCGCGTCGGCGCCGGCGGCTCAGGAGGCGGCATGAGCACGGATCAGATCGAGCAGGGCTACCGCGAAGCCAAGGCGCTCACGCAGCACCACGCCAAGAGCTTCTCCTTCGCCTCGCTCGTGCTGTTCGGACACCGCCGCAAGGCCGCCTTCGCGATCTACGCGCTGTGCCGGCGGCTCGACGACGTCGTCGACGAAGGCCCGCAAGATCCAGTCGCCTTGGCGCAGCGGCTCATCGAGGCCCGCGCGCTCGTCTCGCAGGTCTTCCGCGGGCAGGTGCCGGAGCAGGTTCCCCCGGGCTTCTCGGTGCCCGAGCTCCACGCGCTGGCCGACACCGTGCGCCGCTATGGCGTGCCCGAAGCTCCGCTGCAGGACCTCATCACCGGCATGGAGATGGACCTGGGCCCCGTGCGCGTGCGCACCTTCGAAGAACTCGACCTGTACTGCTACCGCGTGGCCGGCGTCGTCGGGTTGCTCATGACGCCCGTGCTGGGCTTCAAAGACGCGCGCTGCCTGCCGTACGCGGACCTGCTGGGCCGCGCGATGCAGCTGACCAACATTCTCCGGGACGTGCGCGAGGACTTCGAGCGCGGCCGGGTGTACCTGCCGGAAGAGGAGCTGCGGCGCTTCGGCGTGACGGTCAGCGCGGCGCCGCACGAGCGCACCGCCGAGGCGTGGCGGGCGTTCATGCGCTTTCAGGTGCAGCGCGCTCGGTCGCTCTATGCGCGGGCCGAGCTCGGCATCGGCTCGCTCACCGGCTTCGGGAGCCAGCGGTTGGTGCGCCTCATGGCGCGGCTGTACGCCGGCATCCTCGACGACGTGGAGGCCCGCGGGTTCGACGTGTTCTCCGCGCGCGCGCACGTGCCGCTGCGCAAGAAGCTGTGGCTCTTGGCGAAGGTGCTGTTCACGCCGACGCCGCGCTCGGCCCCCGCGCTGCCTTCACCGGCCGAGCAGGAGGCGCGCGCGTGAAGCGGGTCGCCGTCATCGGCGGAGGCTTCGGAGGCTTGTCCGCCGCCGGTGAGCTGGCGCGGCAGGGGCACCACGTCACCCTGTTCGAGGGCGCCGACACGCTGGGCGGCAAGGCGCAGGCCGTCACCCACGACGGCGTCGTGCTCGACACTGGCCCGACGCTGCTGACCATGCCCGACGTCGTCGCCGAGCAGTTCACCCGGCTGGGCGCGGTGGATCTGCTGCCGCGCTTCCACCGGCTCGAGCTTCAGTCGCGGTACGTCTGGGACGACGGCCCGGCCTTCGACTGCTGGGAAGCGCTCGAGCGCGCCCAGGCGTCGGCCGACGGGCTGGCCCCGGGTGAAGGCGCGGCGCTGGGCCGCTTCACGAAGGACGCGGAGCAGATCTGGCGCGCCGCGGGTGAGCCGTACCTCGAAGCGCCTTACGAGGGCGTCGCGTCGTTCATGGCCCGGGTGCTCAAGCGGGGGCTGGCCACCGTCGCGACGGGCCTCAAGCTGGCCACGCTCGACGAGCTCGGCCGGCGGCACTTCCGCACCCCACAGCTCCAGCAGTTCGTCGGGCGCTTCGCCACTTACGCCGGGGCGTCGCCGTACGACGCGAGCGCGGCCTTCGCGATGATCGCCCACCTCGAGCGGGCGTTCGGCGTGCACCACGTCGAAGGCGGCATGGGCGCGCTGGTGCGTGGGTTGGCGGCGGCGGTGCAGCGGCTGGGCGTCGACGTGCGGCTGAGCCAGCGGGCGAAGTGGGTCCAGCGAGGAAGTGAGCTGCTGGTGACTACGGCTGGCGGCGACGAGCGCTTCGACGCGGTCGTCGTCAACCAGGACCCGCTGGCGGAGCGGAAGAGCGCCGAGCCGCTGGCCATGTCCGGCTTCGTGTTCCACGTCGACGTACAGCGCCGCCTCGACTGGCCGCACCACACGATTCTCTTCGGCCGCGACTACCGCCGGGAGTTCGACCAGCTCTTCGGCGGCCAGGTGCCGGACGAGCCCACCATCTACGTGAACCACCCCGCGGCGAGCGACGCCACCATGGCGCCGGCTGGCCGGAGCGGGCTGTTCGTCATGGTCAACGCGCCCGCCTTCGACGTGAGCGCGCCCCCCGAGCGCGTCGAAGCCCTCTGGCGCGATTCGGCCGCGCGGCTCGAAGCGCACTGTCTGAAGCGGCTGGCGGCCTGGGACCCAGCCTTCGCGCGCGCCACGAAGACCGTCTTCGCGCGGCGCACGCCCGTCGACCTGGCGGCCCGCGGCGCGCCGGGCGGGTCGATCTACGGCTTCTTGCCCCACGGCAAGTTCGGCGCCTTTCGCCGGCCGCGCATGCGCAGCGCGACGCCCGGGGTCTTCTACGCCGGCGGCGGCACGTACCCCGGCGGCGGCGTATTCATGGTGATGCTGTCCGGCCGCTTCGCCTCAGGCCTGGTGCAGCGCCACCTGGAGGCGCGCGCATGACGCCCAACTTCGTCCTCCCCAGCCGCGCCGGCGCGTACCGCTGGTACTACCTGGACTTCACCCACGGTGAGTACACGGCCGTCTTCATCTTCATGATCGGCAGCATCTTCTCCGCGCGTTACTCGGCGTCGGCGAAGAAGGGCGGGCTGCCCCGGGAGCACGCGGCGGTGAACTTCGCGCTCTACGAGAAGGGCGTGCGCTGGCAGTGGGTGCTGACGGAGTACCAAGACGTGCGCCTGCGCGAGGACGGCCGACGGCTGGAGATCGGCGACTCGTGGATCGAGGCCAGCGACCACGCCGTCCAGGTGCACGTGCGCGATCGCACGACGCCGTTCGCCTTCACCCAGCTCGGTCGGCCCACGGAGGCGACGCTGCGCGTCGCGCTCGACGTGCCCGGCGCCGAAGAAGTGCGCCTCGTCGCCGGCAAGCCGCACTGGTGGCAGGCATTCTGCGCGCGCGGCCAGGCGCAGCTGGTCGTGCCCAACCATGGGCTGAAGCTCGACGGCTTGGGCTACCACGACGGCAACCACGGCGATGTCCCACTCGGTGGCGATCTGCCGGGGTGGGAATGGGAGCGCACCCACGGGCGCGACCGAACGACGATCGACTACCGCCCCCGCGGGGCGCCGGCCTGGCGAATCGACGCGCGCCCGACGGGCGTCTCGGTGACACACCCAGCCGAAAGGACGGCGCTCGAGCGCACGCGCAGCAACTGGGGCCTGTCGGTGCCCAAGCGGCTGGGCGATGCGCCGGCGGCGCTGCTCGAGTCGTCCCCTTTCTACGCGCGCCTGGAGGGCGCCAGCGCAGACGGGCACGTGCTGGGTGAGGTCGCGGACTTTCAGCGGTTCCACAGCCCCGCGGTGCGGTGGCTCTCGCGGTTTCGCACGCGGGTTGGAGGTGCGGCATGAACTGGGTCGTCGTCGG
>JALHOS010000292.1 GCA_022842905.1 Myxococcaceae bacterium
CAGCAGCACGTCGGCGCTCGCCAGCACCGCCGCCCCCAACGGCCGCGTCGGCGCCAGCCCCGCCTGCGCCATGGCCTGCGCGCTGCGCACGTCGACGCCGAGCTGCCCGACGAGCGCGTCGGCGAAGGCCTTGCCATCACCAAAGCCCTGGAGCTGCGCAACGAAGCCGGCGACCTTGAGCGTCTCGAGCCGCTGCAGCTTCTGGCCCAGCTGCTCGACGTTGGGGACGACGATTGCCGCGACGGCGCCCTTGGGCAGCACGCGCTCGACGCCGAGCGGGCCGGCCTCGGTGGGCTTCGCCGTCCCGCCACACTTCGAACAGCCACCGGCGACCAGCAACAGCCCCACCAGCGCGGCGCGCAGCCCCTTGCCGTTCGTCCTCACCGCACCCGCTCCTTGCTGGCCAGGCTGGCCAGGCCGGCCAGGCCCGCCGTGCCGCCCGCGCCGCCGAACTCTTCGGTGATTTGCATGAACTGCTCCATTTCCCTCACCGTCTCCTCGCTCGCGACCACCTCAGCCGTGAGGGCCTCGAGCTGCCGGGAGACGACCTCGGGGCTCCGAATGGCAATGGACTGCTCGTGCGTCAAGCGCAGCACGTCTTCGATGCTGGCCAGTTGGTGGCTGACGATCTCCCGGCTCTCCTCGGCCTGGACGAAGCGAGCCAACCGCTTCTTCAAGATCTCCACGCGCCGGGCCTTCACTTCCTTGAGCCGCTCGTTGCCTTCACCGCGCAGCTCCTGCTCCAGGCTGGCCAGCTCTTCGGCGACGAGCTGCTTGTCGGCCGCGGACAGGAACTTCCGGTAGCTGTTGAGCGTGCCCACCAGCCGCAAGAAGCTCTTCAGCAGCGCGTCGAGGCGCCCTTCGCTGCTTGCCCGCAGCACGCCACCGCCGGGGATCTGCCGGTAGCTCTCGAGGATTCGCCCCTTGAGCTCGACGAGCGCCAGGTAGTGCTCACGCTGCGACGGAGCCAGCTCGGCGAGGAGGCTCTCCGACTGCTCGGCCAGCGCCGCGGCCGGCTGACCGTCTTGCGCCGCCACCGACGCGCGCACCGCCCGCCGGAAGGCAGGCAGCGTGGACAGGAGCCCCAAGTACGCGGCCGACGCGCCGCCCGCCGCGAGCAAGGGCACCCAGTCACCCACCACCATCGACGCGATCCCGCCCGCCGCCAGCGCGAACAGGTTCGCCGGCAGGAGCAGCGCCGCCTTCAGGTAGTTCGGTGCCTTCGAGCCGGCCACGGCGTCATCCCAGCCACGGCGTCATCCGCCGAAGCGGCGGCTCACTTGACTTCGACCTTCTTGCCGATCGTCTTCTCGCCGTCGGCGGACACCTCGGACACCGGCGCTGGGCTGCTCAGCCCCATCTCCATCTTGAACTGCTTGACCAGCTCGGCGGCCTGGAGCGCCTCGGCCTCTTCTTCGATCTTCACCGCCTGGTGATCGACGGACTCGAGCGCCATCTGCATGCGCGCTTCGTTGACGGCGGTCTGCTCTTCGACCTTGCGCAGCATCTCGTCGTGCGTGGCGTCGATGCCGGCGACCTCGAAGCTCTCCATGGCGTCGGCGACCTTGGACTGCCACTTGGCCCGCCGCGCGTCGCGGATCGCGTTCATCGCTTCCTGTGTCTTCTTGTCCTTCTCACGCATGAACGCCTTCTTCACGTTCAGCGCCTTGTCGTAGGCGGCGCGCGCGGTGGCGAGCTGCGCTTCGTTCCGCGCCAGCGCGCCCTTCTCGTTCTGCAGCCGCGTGGCGTACTGCGCCGCGAGATCGTCCCGACCGGCTTGGATCGCGGCCTTCACCTTGGCGGTGAGGTCGGCCACTTCCTGCTTGTACTTGGAGTTCTCTTTCTCGAGCAGCGTCACGTTCGCCCGCACCATGGCGATGGACTCGTTCATCTTCGGGACCTGATCGTTCAGGTCGCGAATGTTCTGCTCGAGGATCAGCTCAGGGTCTTCGATGGTGCTGACGAAGAACCCCATGAAGCTGCGCATCGCGCGCCGAAAGCGTTGCCACATTTGGCCCTCTCCTTGAAATCAAAGCCTTATCGAACGACTCGCTGCGGGACTCTACACGCTGCACTCCAAAAGCCCCCAGCTTGAACGTGCGGACGCCCCGAATCGGTGTCTGCACCGGTCCGGTCGACCCAACCTTGCTGGTTTGCTGCGTTTTTGAACGACCTGGGCTGAGCGGAGGCAGGCACCATGCGCTTCAACGCATGGCCCGCACTTTCCTTTCAGCGGCCGACCATCATGTCGTCGGCGGGGACCCCGACCGGCATGCTGATGCCCATGGGCGCCTTGCCCCACGCGGTGTCGCCGTCGATCGCGCCGCGGTGAATCACGTAGTCGAGCGCGTAGCGGCCCACAGGCACGCGCATGCGGTAGTTCGGCTTGCCGCCCTCGAAGCCCCAGACGAAGTCGCGCCCGTCGTTGCGGCGCATGACGAGCCCGACATCCGGTCCGCCGAGGATGTCGGGGATCACCTGGCGGTCGAGCCGAATCGGCCCGGTCACCAACATGGTGTCGTAGTGAATGTCGACGTCCTGCGCTTCGTAGAGGTTCACCCGCGGCACCACCGTCTGCCGCCCCGTCGCGTACTCGGGGTACGTGTCCTCGTCGATCTCGAAGAAGATCTCGTACTCCCCCTTGGGCAGCCGCACGCGGAAGCTGCCGTCGTCCGTCGTGCGCGCGAAGCGCCAGTACGTGGAGTTCTGGTTGGGGCCGGTCAGCCGGTTGCGGAAGATGAAGCGCCCGGCGTTCTCCCCGGCCGGCGGCGGCTTCCCGTCGATGAGCAGCTTGCCGGTCAGGTACGTGGTGTCGATGTTGATCGGCATGCGCGTGTTGCCGCGCACCAGCACCCGGTCGTCGATGACGTAGATGCCGGCCGGCAGATCGTCGGCGAGGATGTCGTCCATCCAGATCGCGGCGAAGTAGTCGTTGCGCGGGGCCTTGAGGTTGAACACCGCCGTGTCGAGCGGCACTTCGTAGGACAGCCCGTAGCCGTTGGAGCTGGTCGACGCGAAGCCGTACATGAACAGCCGCCAGTACGCGGTGGGCCACACGCGCACCGGCTGCCCGTCGATGGAGAGGCTCCCCTCGATGTTGACGAACTCGAAGTTGTGCCGGACCTGCTGGTTCTGCGACAGGTCGAGCGACGAGGTGATCTGAAAGCCGTACATCTCCGCGGGGTACTGGCGATCGGGGCTGGGCAGCAGGTTGAAGTTCACCGCGTAGCGCCCCGACGGGACGACCGCCGACAGCGTGCTGACGCCGCCCTCGTGGTACGTGCGGATCGTCTCTTCGGGGTCGCCGGGGCGCACGTACTCGAGCCGGTAGTCGGGGCCGGGCAGCCGGTCGGCGATGGGGCGGCCGTCGAAGGTGACTTCCCCTTCGATCACCCGCGCCGCCAAGTCGATGTCCATGATGCTGTTCTGCGTGAAGTTGAGGTTGTTGAGGTTGATCTGAAAGCGGCGCAGCTCGGTGCCCTGCAGCGCCTGCCACGGTGAGGTCAGGAACAGCGCGAAGGTGCCTTCGAGGAGATCCACCTGGTAGCTGCCGGAGTTGCTGCTCGCTTCGACTTCCTGCTGCTGCGGCGACCCGTACGCTTCGAAGCGCAGATCCGGCGGCACGCGCATGGAGCGGAACGGCACCCCGCCGTACAACACCGAGCCGGCCAGCGTGTGCTTGCGCGCTTCGAAGCGGCGCTCCTGGTTGATCCGCATGTCGACGGTCCCGAAGTCGATGTAGCCCCGGTGCGTCGCGAAGACCGTCGTCGGCTCGTACTTGAGCTGGTCGTACTTGTTGCGCAGCACCCGAATGCCCAGCCGCCCGAACGGGTCCGGGTTCTTCTCGATGTCGGACTGGAACATGCCGCCGACGAACTGCACGCGGACCAGGCCGTTGACCGGCGCGCCGTTGAGCAGCGCCGCTGCCGTCAGCCGCCGCGTCACGCCGCACAGGCCGAACTGCAGCGCGCCTGGAGGCACTTCTTCGAAGCCGCCGTCGTCCAGCTCGTAGCGGCCGAACGCTTCGGGAGGGCACGCTTCCCCGGCGTTGAGCGGCGGCTCACCGGGTCCCGCGTCTTCGGTGATGATGATCACCTGGCCAGCGTCGGGCCGCACTCGAGGCCCCGCGTCCGCCGTCGGCCCACCGCCATCAGGGCTGGGCGCCGGACCGCCGCAGTTACAGCCAGCCCCCAGGCTCAGGGCCATCGCCAGCAGACTCGCTCTCCACAGACGCTGGCTCACGAAGCGCTCTCCTCGAGACCGACAGCCGGCTGGCATAACGGCCAGCGGGCCGGGGGGCATACAGCAAATCTGGCGCCGCCTGCCAACCACTCGACAGCGCAGTGGATTTGCCGACCAGCCGCGGCGCGAGCGCCCTGCCCTGCCAAACAACTACCAGGTCTTAGCCGACCTGCTCGGCCAGCCGGGCGGCCTGGCGTCGGGCGGTCGCGACGATCGCCGCAGGGTCCAAGGTGGTGGGACGCCGATCGCGCAGCAGCGCGCGGCCACCGACGAACACGTCGCGGACGTCGTCCGAACGGGCCGAGTACACCAGCGTCGCCACCGGATCGCCGGTGGGGCACAGGTGCGGCCCGCTGAGGTCGACGATCGTCAGATCCGCCCGCTTGCCGACCTCGATGGAGCCGACCTCGGCCTCGAGCCCCAGCGCCTTGGCCCCGTTGACGGTGGCCATTTCCAGCACCCGCATCGCTGGAAAACCGGTGGGCCCCACCCGAGGCAGCTGCAGCAGCGCCGCGAGCCGAAGCTCGGTGAAGATGTCGAGGTTGTTGTTGCAGGCCGCGCCGTCCGCGCCGAGCGCCACGTTGACCCGCGCGTCGAGCAGCTCGGGCACCTTGGCGAACCCGGACGCGAGCTTGAGGTTCGCCGACGGGCAGTGGCAGGCATGCGCGCCCGTTTCCCGCATGAGCCGGTACTCGTTCACCGTCAGCCACACGCAGTGGGCCAGCGTGGTGTGCGGCCCCAGCAGGCCCAGCGAATGGAAGTAGGCGACGTTGTCCAGGCCGGTCTTCTCGCGGACGAGATCACACTCCGTCGGGTTCTCGCTGGCGTGCGTGTGGATCCGCACGCCCTTGTCCTTGGCCAGCGCGGCGACACGGCGCAGCAGGCCTTCGGTGCAGGACAAGACGAAGCGCGGGGCGAACGCGTAGCGTAGCCGGCCGTCCTCCGCGCCGTGCCAGCGCTCGAGCAGCCGCAGGCTCTCGCCGATCGACGCCTCGGTGGACTCCTTGAGGCCGCCGGGCACGCCCTGGCCCGCATCCATCATGCACTTGCCGCCGACCAGCCGCAGGCCCGCGTCCCGCGCCGATTCGAACACCGCGTCGTAGTGACGCACGCTGCCCATGTCCAAGCAGGCGGTGGCCCCGCTGCGAATGAGCTCGAGGAACGTCAGGTCCGCCGACGCGCGCATGGACTCCGGCGTGTGCGCCGCCTCGAGCGGCCAGATGCGCTCGCGAAGCCAGTCGAGCAGCTCGAGCCCGTCGGCGTGGTTTCGAAAGAGCGTCTGGCAGGCGTGGAGGTGGCCGTGAATGAGCCCCGGCGTCACCACGCAGCCGGCGGCGTCGATCGTCTGCCGCACCCCCTTGGCCTCGAGGCCCGGCCCGACCGCGGCGATGTGCCCGTCGCGCACGAGCACGTCGGCGCCGGCCAGGACCTCCCGGCCAGCGTTCATGGTCACCACGGTCGTGTTGCGAATGACGAGATCCACGCGCGTCCCCTGCCTCGTTCCAAGGCTACACTCCGCGGCCGTGCTGGCCCTTTTTTTTCCCGTCCTCGGCGCCGCGCCGCCGGACTACCCACGACCGCCGAGCGCGACCGAGCCGAAGTACCTCGAGGTGCTCGAGAGCAACGCCCACCTCATCTACCCGGCGCTGGCCGTCTTGGCGCTGGTGTTGATCGCCCTGGGCATCATTCAGGCGCTCCAGCGCGACGAAGTGACGCCGGAGACGAAGCTGGAATGGAAGCGCCTCGTCATCGCCGAGCTGCGGCGCAAGCTGTCGGGGCGCACGCACGAGGAGCTGTGCCAGGCCACAGGCGTCCCGCCGCGGCGGCTGGCCGCGCTGCTCGAAGAGCTCCGCCGGGACGCGATCGTCGAGCCCCGCGCCGAAGGCGGTCGCCAGGTCTGGCGCATGCGCGGCCTGTCTCCCTAACAGGGCACTGAGCGCGGCCGGACCGCGACCGATGGCCACGCGTCGCGCCTCGTGAGGAAGAGCCCCGCAGAGTCACGGGTCCGCTGCCCCTTCACGAGGCCGCTCGCCACCTCACTGACGGCGCGCCTGGATCCGCGACCGCACCGTCGGTGAGTACGGGTCGTTCGTGTGGATGATGGCGTACACGGTGTACGTCACGTTCGCCTGCGGCTCCGGCCCGCCGTCGGCGCCAAAGACGATGGTGCCGATGGTGCGCGTCGACGGAGACACTCCGCCCGGCGGCAACACGACCGGCGTGCCAGGCGTGATGCTGACCGTCGGGTCCTGGCCCGCCGCCCAGGAGAAGAACGAGCAGTCCTGCCCCGGCGCCGCGAGGGCACAGGCCAGCGTCGGCTCGGCCGAGCGGCCTCCGTCCGGCAGCTCGTCGGTCTGGAAGAGCTCCACCTGCGTCAGGGACAACGGCGCCGGGCCCGCGTTGCCCGCCCCGAGGAAGGTCACCTGGGTCGGCACCGAGCCCTGCAGCGACACGTCTTGTGGGAGCCCGCGCGGCAGCCGCGACTCCCCGGTCAGCGTGAGGAAGAGGCTCGGCGGCGGGCGCGTCGGCGGCTCCCCCTGCTTGGTCCAGATGACCTGCGCCTGGTCCGCCGCGTCGGTCAGGCAGTTGGACGACGCGCGGTAGGTCACCGAGACGGGGCTCGTCTCCCACGGGCGCATGGCGGTGATCGCCGTCGGCAGGCGCGTCGTCGACTCGGTCCACACGCCGCCGTCCCGCGCGTTCGAGAACTCCCAGTCGATCTGCGAGCCCGCGTCGCAGCGGCCGCCGCGGAGCAAGTTGAAGTTCATGGTGTAGCCGACCGGCGTGTTGCCCTCGTTGCGCACGTACATGACGCCGCGGCGGCTGTACGCGACGGCCCCGCCGTCTGGCTCGAGGCAGCGCTGGCCGCCGTCCTGCGGGTAGAGGCGGCTGTCGCAGAGCGCCCCCATGCGCACGTCGAGCAGATCCAAGCCCTGCCGCGTGCACTGCTCCATGGGCGAGTCGTCGAACTTGAAGCACAGCCGTGGCACCGACTCGACGCCGCGCCCGCGCACGGGGATCGTCAGCATGCCCACTTCGTTCCCGAAGGTGAGCTTGAGCCCGCCGTCGACTTCGCCCTGCGACATGGGCGCGAAGCGGAACACCGCCGACGCCTGCTCCCCGCCCTTGAGCGTCTTCTTGAGCGCGGCCGTGTCGCCGGTGACGTCGGCACCGACGCCCTGCAGCACCGCGTCTTGAATGACGAGATCGTTGCTCCCCGCGTTGGTCAGCCGGAACGTCTGCATGCCGCTCTCGGTGCGGTACACCTCGCCGAAGTCGATGCGCGCGGGCATGGGCACCGCCACCGCCGCGACGCCGGTCCCAGCGAGATCGATGACGATCGTCGGCTTGGAAGGATCGTCGGTGGTCAGCGTGGCCTTGCCGGTGATGCGCTGGTCCGGCTCCGTCGGCCGGAACGTAAAGCTGAGCGCTTCGGTCACGCCCGTGCCGACTTCGAACGGCAGCATGGTCGTCACGGCGAAGAGCGGGCCGCTGAGCTCCACCTTGCTGATGACCAGCGTCGTCGAGCCGGTGTTGCGCACGAGCAAGGGCTCGGTCGACGTGGTGTTGACCTGCACCGACCCAAAGTCGATCGCGTTGCGCGGGGCGCCCATGGCGTCGACGATCTCCGCGACCGGCACCAGCTTCTTCGTCGTGCGGTCGTCACACCCGACCAGGCCCAGCGCTCCAGCGACTGCCACCCACCACCACAGCTTCTTCATGACGTTCCTCTCCCGCGCGGTTCTTGAGCGCGAGTCTTGCGCACGAGTTCACATGAGCTCGGACTTCGGCGCCCGCACCATCAGATCGACGGCGGCGGCCTTGGCGCTCTTTCCTTCGTAGGCGATCTTGTACACCTGCTCGCAGATCGGCAGCTCACAGCTGAGCTTCTGCGCGAGATCCTTCGCGCTCTTCGCCGTCTTCACGCCTTCGGCGACCTGCTTCATTTCTTTGAGAATGTCGTCCAGCGCGCGGCCCTTGCCCAGCTCCATGCCGACGCGGCGGTTGCGCGAGAGCTCGCCGGTGCAGGTCAGGACGAGATCGCCCATGCCCGCCAGCCCCGACAGCGTCAGCGGGTTGGCCCCCATGCGCACCGCGATGCGGCTGATCTCCGCCAGGCCCCGCGTGATGATCGCCGCCCGCGCGTTGTGCCCCAAGCCCAGGCCGTCACCCATGCCCGCGGCGATGGCGATGACGTTCTTCAGCGCGCCGCCCACCTGCACGCCGACGACATCGGTCGACGTGTACGTGCGAAAGGACTCGCTCTTGAGCGCCGCCTGGGCGCGCACCGCCGTCTTCTCCCAGCGCGAGGCCACCGTGACGACCGTGGGCAGGCGCTGCACCATTTCCTTGGCGAAGGACGGGCCGGACAGAATGCCAATCTGCGGGTGGAAGTCCTCGGGCAGGCACTGCTCGAGCACCTCCGTCATGGTCAACAGGGTGTCGTTCTCGATGCCCTTGGCGATGGTGATGACGGGCACGTGCCGCGGCATGAACGGCGCGGCCTGCGCCAGCACCGCCCGCGTGGCCTGCGAGGGGATCCCCACGATGACGATCTGCGCGTCGGACAGCGCCTGCTGCAGGTCCGTCGTCGCGGCGATCCGCTCGGACAGTGTCAGCCCAGGCAGGTAGCCCGCATTCTGGTGTGTGCGGTTGATCGCCTCGACCTGCGCCGCGTCGCGCGCCCACAGCGCTACGTCTTCGAAGTTGGCGCTGAGCACCGTCGCCATGGCCGTGCCGAAGCTGCCCGCTCCCAGGACCGTCGCTTTGCCCATAGCGGGGACGCTTCCTACACGAAAACGCCGCCAGCGCTCACAGCCCGGTCACGAAGCCGACGGCCAGGGTCGGCATGAACGGGGCGTCGTTGGGGCTGAAGCGGACATCGAACCCGGGGCGAATCACCACCGACGAGCGGGGCGAGAGCGGGATCTCGAAGGCCATGGCCAGGCAGAGCGAGTGCAGCAGCTCATAGCCGCCGGGGGGCGCGCTCAGCGGGCGGCGGGCCACCGGCTCGAAGTCGACGGCGAGCTGGTAGCGCACGTCCACCGAGATGCGGGTGTCTCGAGGCGTGGCACCCAGGTAGCTGAAGAGCCCTCCGACGGCGCCGTTGAGGTTCCGCCGGCCCGTCAGCCAGCGCGCCCCGTTGAGCTCTCGCGTCGCGCGGGTGATGAAGCCGGCCGCCCCGGCTTCGAGCACGGCGGCGAAGGCCACGCGGTCGACCACCGTCCCCACCCGCAGCAGCCCCCGAGCGTCGTGCATGAGCCCCAGGAACGTCTCGTAGGCCAGGCCGAGGTCCACTGCGCGGCTCACGCCGACCAGCGCTCGCAGCGAAGCGAAGACGGGAAAGCCCACGGCCACCTGGAGGCCCACCTGCCCGGCCCCGAGCGGCAGCGCGCCGACGACGGACACGCGGTTGGGCGCCAGCACCGGCGGGAGGTACGGCAGCGCCTGGCTCGACACCGGCACGGCTGGGCGCGGGAGCGGACTGGG